>NZ_BMJQ01000003.1:0-300000 GCF_014643535.1 Aliidongia dinghuensis
GACGGCGCCGGCGGCCGGTACGGCCGACCAGAGCGCCGCACCCGCCGCGGCCCCGGCGGCAACCGATGCCACGGCGCCGGCGGCACCGGCCGTGGGCCCGGCGCCCACGACCGAGGCGGTCGACAATCCCTACGGCCTCGATGCGCTCTGGAAGGGCGGCGATTTCGTGTCGCGCGGCACGCTCATCATCCTGGTCATCATGTCGGTCGGCACCTGGTACATCATGATCACCAAGGTGTGGGAGCAGTCGCGGCTGTTCGCGGCCGGCCGGGCGGCGAACAAGAGCTTCTGGCAGGCTGGCTCGATCCATGAGTCGGTCGGCAAGCTCAAGGCCACGAGCCCGTTCCGCTACATCGCCGAGAGCGGCGTTTCGGCGAGCGAGCACCATGAGGGCACGCTGGTCGAGCAGATCGACCTCAACACCTGGGTCACCATGTCGATGCAGCGCGCGGTCGAGGCGATCCAGAGCCGGCTGCAGGGCGGCCTGGCCTTCCTCGCCACGGTCGGCTCGACGGCGCCGTTCGTGGGCCTGTTCGGTACGGTCTGGGGCATCTATCACGCGCTGACCGCGATCGGCATCGCCGGCCAGGCGTCGATCGACAAGGTGGCGGGCCCGGTCGGTGAGGCGCTCATCATGACGGCGATCGGTCTCGCGACCGCGGTGCCGGCGGTGCTCGGCTACAACTGGCTCGTGCGTCGCAACAAGTCGGGCATGGAGATGGTGCGCAACTTCTCGTCCGACGTCCACTCGGTGCTGCTGTCGGGTAGCCAGCCGGCCAAGGCAGCCTCGGCCCGGGTCGCCTAACCATGGCGATGAACGTCGGCTCGCCCGACGGGGGCGAGGACGAGGTGGTCTCGGCGATCAACACGACGCCCCTCGTCGACGTCATGCTGGTGTTGCTGATCATCTTCCTGATCACGATCCCTGTGGTGACGCACACGGTGCCGGTCAAGCTGCCGAAGGAAACGAACATCCCGACGCAGACCAAGCCGGAGAACATCAACCTGTCGATCAACAAGGACGGCGACATCTTCTGGAACGAGCAGTCGGTCGCCGACTTCCCGGCGCTGCTCGAGAAGCTGAAGGTGGTGGCCGTCAAGGTGCCGCAGCCCGAGGTGCATATCCGTGGCGACTCAGACGTGCGCTACGAGTTCATCGGCAAAACCGTCATGGCCTGCGAGCGCGCCGGCATCTTCAAGATCGGCTTCATCACCGAACCCCCGCCGCACGGCGGCTGATACGAGACACAGTCGCCAAGCCGACCCACCCTCACCCCGACCCTCTCCCGCATGCGGGAGAGGGAGGGACCCGCGGAACGCGGGAGGGTGAGGGCGGATCGGCCGGAACGAACGAAGGACAGAACCCATGGGTATGAATGTCGGATCCGGGGGCGAGGGCGCCGAGCCCGAAGTGATGGTCGACATGAACACCACGCCGCTCATCGACGTGATGCTCGTGCTCCTGATCATGCTGATCATTACCATCCCGATCCAGACCCACGCGACCAAGCTCGACCTGCCGGCCGGCAACCCGCCGCCGCCGCCGACGCCGCCCGAGGTCGTCACCGTCGACGTCGACTTCGACGGCACCATCCTGTGGAACGACCAGGTCGTCGACCGCCAGGGCCTCGATGCGCGCATCGTCACCGCCGCGGCCCAGCCGGTCCAGCCGGAACTGCACCTGCGGCCCAACAAGCTCGTGACATACAAATACGTCGCCGCCGTCATGGCCGACGCCCAGCGCCTCGGCCTGACCAAACTCTCCCTCGTCGGCAACGAGCAGTTCGTCGACAATTGATCCCCGCCACCCGGCAAAAAGTGAGGCTGCATCGCAGCCTCACTTTTCGTATTGTCCTGTCCCTTCCTCGCCCCATTCGGAATTAGCCTCGATGACGCGCTTCCGCCTTTTGTATGTCGGCCTCGTCGGTGCCGGCCTTGGACTCACGTTGCTGCCCCACGCACCGCTCGGCATCGCTGTGGCCCAGGCCCAGGACGAAGACAAGCTTCGCCCCGAGGTCGGCAAGCCGTTGCAAAAGGCCCAGGATTTCGTGAAGCAGCACAAATTCAGCGAAGCGAGCGCCCAGCTGCGCGACGCCGAGGCCGCCAAGAACAAGACGGCCTATGAGAGCTTCGTCATCGAGCAGATGCGCGGCGCGATCGCCCAGGCGTCCGGCGACACGGCGGGTGCCAGCAAGTCCTTCCAGGCGCAGCTTGCATCGGGCCGCGTCACCGGCGCCGAACAGACGAAGCTCGTCCTGGCCGTCGCCAGCATGAGCTACCAGGCGAAGGACTATCCGACGGCAATTACCTGGTTCACGCGCTACTTCAAGGAGCCGGGCGCCGATCCGGCGAACCGGACCTTCCTCATCCAGTCCTATTACCTGTCGGGCGACTACGCCAACGCCGGCAAGGCGCAGGCCGAGCAGATCGCCGCCGAGGAAAAGGCGAACGCCAAGCCGTCCGAGGAGCAGCTGCAGCTGCTCGCCGCCTGCCAGACCCAGACCAAGGACAATGCCGGCTTCGCCGCCACCATGGAAAAGCTGGTGGTCTATTATCCGAAGAAGGATTACTGGGCGCAGCTGATCCACGGCCTCCAGGTCAAGCCCGGCTTCTCCGACCGCCTCACGCTCGATCTCGACCGGCTGCAGCTCGCGGTCGGCACGCTCGCGGCCTCGGCGCAATACATGGACATGGCACAGATCGCACTGCAGGCGGGCCTCACCGGCGAGGCCAAGACGATTGTCGACAAAGGCTATACCGCTGGCGTGCTTGGCACCGGCACGGAAGCGCCGCGCCAACAGCGCCTCAAGGACCTCGTGACCCGCACCATCGCCGACGACCAGCAGAACATGGGCAAGGGCGACGCGGAAGCCGCGGCCGCCAAGGACGGCAACGCGCTCTTCGACATCGGCGCCAAATACGTGAGCTACGGTCAGTTCGACAAGGGCATTCCGGCCATGGAGCAGGGCATCCGCAAGGATGCGCTGAAGCATCCCGAGGATGCGAAGCTGCACCTGGGCCTGGCCTATCTCGCCGCCGGCCAGAAGGCGAAGGCCGTGCAGATGCTGAAGACCGTTGGCGGCACCGACGGCACGGCCGACCTCGCCCGCCTATGGATCCTCCAGATCGGCAAGGTCTGAGCCGTTCCCCTGCCCTATCGGCCTTACCCTACCGACACGACCCTACCGACACGAAACGAGGCCGGCCGCATCCTGCGGCCGGCCTTTTTCATGGATTGGGGGTTTCATGGATTGGGGGCGGCGTTTGAGCTGGCGGAGCTTCCGGGTGCAAAGGCCAGGTAGCGCGACGGGTGGATGTTGAGCAGATTGTCTTCCCAGCCGCGGACCCGCGTCGCGACGACGGCCCGATAGACCGGGAAATTGAGCGGCAGGACCGCTGCGTCGTTGAGCAGGATCTGCTCGGCCCGGCCGAGCAGCTTCGCGCGTTCGGCGGCGTCGATCGTCGCCGACGCCCTGTCGATCAGCGCGTCATAGGCCGGGTTGGCATAGGCCGCGTCGTTGATTTCGCCAGCGCCCGACCGGAAGCCCGACAGCACGTCATACGCGTCCGAGTAAGAACCGCTGATATTGTCGTAGGCCAGCTGGAAATCATGCTGGCGCAGATTGGCGAGGAATACTTGCCACTCGCGATTGACCAGGGTCAGCTCGATGTTGCAGCACTCTTTCCACATGGCGGCAATCGCCAGGAGCATGCGCTTCTTGTCCCGGTCGGTCGCATAGATGACCGAGAGCTTGAGCGGCCCGGCCTTGCCGGCGCCTGACTCCTCGAAAAGCTTGCGCGCCTCGGCCACGCGGTCGGTCGAGCTCATGGACTTGAACGCCAGCGACTGCGACTCGTAACCGTCCAGCCCGCCGGTGATGAAGCTGTAGGCCGCGATCTCGCCCGCCGGCTCGACCTTGTCGCTCAAGACCTCCCGGTCGATCGCCATGGACAGGGCCTTCCGCAGCTTCAGGTTCGACGCGAGCGGCTCGGCATGCATGTTGATCGCCATGTAGACGACGGCGAGCTGCGGCTGGACATGGAGCTGGTTCGCGAGGGTCCGCTTGGCCCAGTCGAGCTCGCCGGCCGGCACGCGGGAGATATCGAGCTCGCCGGCGCGATAGCGCTTCAGCGCCGTCTGATCATCCTCGACGACGAGCCAATGCACCTCGTCGAGTGCCACCTTCGCCTGGTCATGGAACATCGGATTGCGCTTCAGCACGAGTTCCGACTGGGCCGCGACCGAGGCGAGCACAAAGGGGCCGTTCGAGACGAAATTGCCCGGCCGGGTCCATTGGTCGCCGTATTTGGCAAGCGCCGCCCGGTTGATCGGCAGGCCTGCGCCGGTTGCCAGCAGGTCCGGCAGCAGCGGCATCGGGTGGTCGAGCTTCAACTGCACCGTATGCGGATCGATAGGCTTGGCGCCCAAGGTCTCGAGGTTCTTTTCCGCACCGGCGATGATGCGCGCGGCACCGGCGACCGCATCGAACATCTGCGCCGATGGCGAGGCGGTGGCCGGATCGACCAGGCGCCGGAAGGCGGCGACGAAATCGTCGGCCGTCACCGGCGTGCCGTCCGACCATTTCGCATCATTGCGAAGATGGAAGGTCCAGGTGAGGCCGTCGGCCGAAGTTTCCCAGCGTTCGGCGACGCCGGGCACCGGCCGGGCGTCGGCATCGTAACTCGTGAGCCCTTCGAGCAGATCCATCTCGATGGCCTGCTCGAAGCCGCCCGACGATTTCTGCGGATCGAGCGTTTCCGGGTCGACCTGGCTCACCCGCCGGAGCACGCTCGCCGCCGCGGCGGGATCGGCCGCCGCCACGGCAAGCGCCGCAGCTGAAAGTCCGAAGATCAGACCGGCGAGCAGATCGCGCGCGCGCCGCGTCAAAGGGCTTGCCCCAGGAAACGCTTCGGCGCGATCCGCTGGGCAACCGGCATCGCCGGCGGCGGGTTCAAGGCGGTCGCGACCTTCCTCTCCAGGGCGTCGCGCGACAGAGGCTTGGCCACCAGGCCATTGAGCTTCAGCCCTTGGGCCGCGAGCACCCGCCGCGGCGCAGCGCTCCAGACCAGCATGATGATCGGCAGATCCAGGCGCGGCGGCACGCGGCCGATCCGGATATCGGCCGCCAGGTCGAATCCGGACCGGCGACCCAGTTCCCAGTCGATAACGGCGAGGTCGATCGTGGCGGATTCAAGCGCCCGCTCGGCATCCTCGGCGTCCTCGACCGTGACGACCCGCTCGAACTGCAGGCCCCGCAGCGAGGATGAAACCATCTGGCGTACGAGTTCGGCCGGATCAGCGACCAGCACGGTCTTGCCACGACCGATCACTGCAGCCTCTGCGCCGTCGAGCGGCCTTGCCGGATCATGAACATGCTCATCGCCGAGATCGTCGAAAGACCTGTCGGAATGATTTGACGACGAGAAATACTTACAAACCGTTTAGTGCCGTTCGACATAGTTGCATTTTGAGCGCCACTCAACCAACGCCAGCAAGGTAG
Organism: Aliidongia dinghuensis; assembly: GCF_014643535.1. Taxonomy (NCBI): domain Bacteria; kingdom Pseudomonadati; phylum Pseudomonadota; class Alphaproteobacteria; order Rhodospirillales; family Dongiaceae; genus Aliidongia; species Aliidongia dinghuensis. The sequence goes on from NZ_BMJQ01000003.1 coordinate 5,502, forward strand.
CGGGCGGCCGCCTCCCCGGCCCAACGTCCGGTCGCGAAGCAGGCCTGCAGCAGATAGCCGCCGGTCGGCGCTTCCCAATCCAGCATTTCCCCGGCGACAAAAACGCCCGGTCGGCCCGCCAGCTGCAAATCCTCGTCGACCGCCGCCCAGCGGAGGCCGCCGGCGGTCGAGATCGCCCGGTCGATCGGCGCGGTGCCGTGAGCGACGAGCGGCAAGGCTTTGAGCGTATTGGCACATCGCTCGGGCCAACCCTCGGGCGCCTCGTCCAGCACCTCGGGCCGGCAGGCCCGGAGCAAGGCGGCGGCGATCGGCGGCAGGTTTGCCGCCTTGCGCAGGAAGCTCGCGAGGCTAGCGCCGCGCCGCGGCCGGGCGAGCCGTGCGGCCAGATCGGCGACACTCAGGTCCGGCTTCAGGTCGAGCGCGAACGTCACGGTCCCGTCTTGAGCGAGCGCGCGATGCGGCGCGGCACCGAGCGCATAGACTGCCCCGCCCTCGATGCCATAGGCGCTGACGACCGCCTCGCCCCGCACACGCCGGTCGCCGATCGAGAGCGCGATGTTCTTGAGCGGTGTGCCGGCATGACGGTCGGCGAAGCCGTCCGGCCAGGCGATCCGGAAGCCGCAGTTGGCCGGTCGGAACGGCGCCAGGTCTTGCACCGGGAACGTCGCCGCCCAGGCCCCATCGGCACCGAGCCGCGCCCAGCTCGCCCCGCCGAGCGCCAGCACGGCGGCGGAAGCGCGCACCAGATGATGGCGGCCGTCCGCATCGAGAAAACGATGCGTCCCGTCCGGGCCGAACCCGATCCAGCGCTGCCGCGGGCGGAGCCCGACGCCGGACCTGCCGAGCCGCGCGAGCCAGGCGCGCAGCAGCGGCGAAGCCTTGAGCCCGATCGGGAAGACCCGCCCGCTCGACCCGACGAAGGTCTCGATGCCGAGATCGTGCGCCCAGGCGCGCAGCGCTTCAGGCGGGAACGCTTCCAGCATCGGCGCCAACGAGGCCGCGGCCTCGCCGTAGCGGCTGAGAAAGTGCTGGAACGGCTCGCTGTGGGTGAGGTTGAGGCCACCGCGCCCGGCCATCAGGAACTTGCGACCGGGCGACGGCATGGCATCATAGAGAGCCGCCGGGAGCCCATGTGCCGCCAGCTGTTCCGCCGCCATGAGGCCGGCCGGTCCGGCGCCGACCACGATGACCGGACCGTCGGAGGCGGCGTCGTCGGTCGGGGGCACGGGCATTGGGAAACATTCCGAAACGTTTTTTCGTATTTCCAAAGCTATACGCCCCGGCGCGACGGCGCCATAATCCGCGCCATGCCCGATCCGTCTCCCGCCGCGACCCTGCTATTCCTCCGCGAGGAGGACCTGCGCCAGGGCGTCGAGCTGCTCTATTTCGCGACCCGCGATTTCGCCGCCGAATGCGACAGCATCCTGGCCGAGCACGATATCGGCCGCCCGCATCACTTGGCGCTGCATTTCATCGCGCGCCAGCCGCAGATCACCGTCTCGACCCTGGTCGAGCTCACGGCACTCAGCAAGCAGAGCCTCGGCCGCGTGCTCGACCTCTTGATCGAGCGCGGGCTCGTCAGCCAGCGGCCCGGCCTCAGCGACCGGCGTCAGCGGCTCCTGACCCTGACGCCGGCGGGTGCCGCACTCGAGAAGAGCCTGTCGGACCGTCAGCGCGCGCGCATCGCCCGGGCCTACCGCGACGCCGGCGCCGCCGCAGTCGACGGTTTCCGCAAGGTGCTGCTGGGCCTGGTTGCCACCCCCAAGGACCGGCAGCGCTTCGATCGCCCGGCGGAAACGGGGGTGCGCCGATGATGTCCAGCCTCGACGAGCCAACGGCATCGGAGGCGACGCCGCACCTGCTGATCGTCGACGACGACAGCCGGCTACGCTCGGTCCTGAAGCGCTACCTGGTCAAGAACGGCTTCCTCGTCACCGAGGCGGCGGACACGCGCGATGCGCGGGCGAAGCTCAAGTCGCTCGAGTTCGACCTCTTGATCCTCGACGTCATGATGCCGGGCGAGTCCGGCTTCGAATTCCTGACAGAGCTGCGTAAGGAGACGCGCGTCCCGGTCCTGATGCTGACCGCGATGTCGGAGCCGCCGGACCGTATCAACGGGCTCGAGCGCGGCGCCGACGACTATCTGCCGAAGCCGTTCGAGCCGCGTGAGCTGGTCCTGCGCCTGCGCAACATCCTGACGCGGGTGCCGCCGCCGGCCGCCGCTGCCGAGCCGGTGACATTGCTGAAGTTCGGCGATTGCGCGCTCGACCTGAAGCGCGGCGAGCTCACCCGCCACGGCGCGCTGGTGCATCTGACGGCCGGCGAGGCGGCCCTGCTGATGGCGCTGGCCCAGCGCGCCGGTGAGCCAGTCTCGCGCGAGGCGCTGTCGGCCTACAGCCAGTTCAGCGGCAACGAGCGCACCGTCGACGTGCAGATCACGCGGCTGCGCCGCAAGATCGAGCCCGATCAGAAATATCCCCGCTATCTCCAGACCGTGCGCGGCACCGGCTATGTTCTCAAGCCGGACTGAGACGGAGCGGCGCGCGCTCGGCAGCCGGAACAGCAGCCTGTTCAAGCGGATGCTGCCGCGCACGCTGTTCGGCCGGTCCGTGCTGATCCTGGTGACGCCGCTCATCCTGGTCCAGGCGGTCGCGACCTGGGTGTTCTATGACCGCCTCTGGGACACGGTCGTGCGCCGGCTCGCGAGCGGTGCGGCCGGCGACATCGCGCTCACCATCGACGCGCGGTCGCTCAACCCGTCCGGCGACACGCAGCTGTTCGAGCTCGCCCACGGCTCGACCGAATTCAGCTTCCAGCTGGTGCCGGGTGCCCAGCTGCCCGACCGGCCGCCGGAGCCGACCGGCAGCCTGATCGAACGGCACCTCGGCAACGCGCTCGCCGAGCGCGTCGGCCGCCCGTTCCAGATCGACGAGCGGGCGCAGGCCACCCAGCACATCATCGACATCGCAATCCAGCTGCCTGAAGGCGTACTCGACGTCGCGGTGCCGCGTTCGCGCGTGCTGATCGGCGCGCCCTACATCTTCATCCTGTGGATGATCGGCACGGCGCTCGTGACCTTTGCACTGGCGACCCGGTTCCTGCGCAACCAGGTCCGCTCGCTCCGCCGCCTCGCCAGCGCGGCCGAGGCCTTCGGCAAGGGGCGCGACGTGCCGCATTTCAAGCCGGAGGGGGCGACCGAGGTGCGCCAGGCCGCCGCCGCCTTCCTCGTCATGCGCGAACGGCTGCAGCGCCAGATCAGCCAGCGCACCGAGATGCTGGCCGGCGTCTCGCACGACCTGCGCACGCCGCTCACCCGCATGAAGCTCGAGCTCGAGCTCCTGGGCGACGTCGAGGAGGTGGAGGGCCTGCGCGGCGATGTCGCCGAGATGCAGCAGATGATCGAGGGCTATCTCGCATTTGCCCGCGGCGAGGGCAACGAGCAGCCGGCCATCGTCGACCTGATGGAATTCATGGGCGAAGCGGTCGCGACCGCCCGGCGCGACGGCACCGAGATCAGCCTGATCGGGCCGCAGGAACTCCATGTGCCGATCCGGCGCGACGCGTTCCGCCGCTGCGTCATGAACCTGATCGGCAATGCGAGCCGCTACGGCGGCCATGTCTGGGTGACCGTGATGCCGACATCGAGCACGGTCGAAATGATGATCGACGACGACGGGCCGGGCATCCCCGAGGCGCTGCGCGAGGCCGTGTTCCGGCCGTTCTACCGGCTCGAAAGCTCGCGCAATCAAGAGACGGGCGGCATCGGCCTGGGCCTCACCATCGCGCGCGACATCATGCTGAGCCACGGCGGCGAGCTGAAGCTTGAGACCTCGCCGCAAAGCGGCCTGCGCGCGCGGCTCGTGCTGCCGCGCTGAGGCGCTGGGCAATCTAACTTGCCCAGAGTTCGACCTGATTGAGAAACACCAGGTTCGGAAACGCCCTCCGGTCCGGAAATGACGTGCGGTAATAACAATTCCAATAGCTAGACGCTTTCGCTCGAAGCAGACGCATCAAAGGTCTGTTTTCGCGAATAAAATTAGCGTACGCGCCACGATCAAGCGCTGGAAATGCTGCGACCATGTCCGCAGCGATCTCCACAACATATTCGCCGGATAGCAGCATTACATACGGAACGACCCAAGGTTCGTTGCGTGCCAAAATCTGACCAAGGGCCTTCTGCCTAACAAAACCATCCGTGGCGCGCGTCAGAAGGCAGCACGCTGCGCACTCGACGTCCATCGGGACTGCCTGCTCGTTGATGTCTAGGTTGCTGAAGTGGATACGCTTCGGAATCCGGAGCCTTTGGCCGGCCATGATCGCTTGCAAAGTCTGGATGCGATAGCCGTCATCGACAAAAGGCTTCAACGTTGTGGCGGCTTCCGCTGCTGCTAGATGGAGAGATTTGGGGAAGGCCGCCAAAGCCGTCCTGGAAAATGACGCCGCATCGAGTTGCGCCAAAGCCGGACGAGCCCGCGCTAAAAGAGCCGGGCGCCGTTCGGCACGGGCTTGTCGGGTGCCGCCAGCACGACAGCCCCGTCGGCATCGGGAAAGCCCAGCACCAGCACCTCGGATATGAACTTGCCGATCTGGCGCGGCGGGAAATTGACGACGGCGGCCACTTGCCGGCCGACGAGCGTTTCGGGTGTGTAATGAACGGTGAGCTGGGCCGAGGAGCGCTTGACCCCGATCTCCGGCCCGAGGTCGACCGTCAGCTTGATGGCCGGCTTGCGCGCCTCGGGATAGGGCTCGGCGGCAATGACCGTACCGATGCGAATGTCGACACGCAGGAAATCATCGTAGCTGATGGTCATCGGCTCTGGGTTGGTCATCGACTCTGGGTCCAATCCGTTCGAGAGATCGGACGCCAGCATAGGCAAGCGCTCCCGACGCGCACAAGCAAAAGGGCCGGCCCTGATGGGCCGGCCCCAGCAACAGTCGCGCGTGGGCGGGTGCTGTTACTTGCTGTGCTTCTTGACGAGCTCGCGGACCTCGTCGAGCCCCTCGGACAGGCGCTTGTTGATGACCTCGAACGCCTCCTGCTGCGCCTTGCCGACGATTTCGGCCAGTTCGCGCGCGTTGCTGAACGCCTTCTCGAGCGCGGCCTTCGTCGCCTCGGTCTGCTTGGCAACGCGATCCTCGGGGGACTGGTTCTGGAACAGCTCGCGGGCGAGGCTCGAGGCCTCCTCGAAGCCGGCGCGCAGGATCTCGGCCTGGCGGCGTGCGACGGTCTGCAGCCCTTCGATCGCCAGTTGGTTGGCCTTGGTCAACGCCTCGATGTTCTTGCGCTGGGTCGCGAGGACAGTCTCCATGTCCACGCCCGGCAGCTTGAACTCTGCCATGAGCTTGGTGACATCCGTGTCGAACGGGTTCGGAAGCTTGGCCATCGACGTACATCCTCCACAAGTTTCCAGTGCACCAAGCGGCGACAGTGCAACTGTTGGATCGAACCATCCATCGGGAGCCCTTGTCCCGTCAAGCGTTATTGCTGCACCGCAACAAAACCGACGCGAGAACGAAACGAAGATGCTAGGCGACGGCCTCGTCGCCGGTGGTGGTTGAAGAACGGGTGCGCAGACCCAGGAATGGTTCTGCCCGTCGCAAGGCGCGATCGAGCGACGCCATGGTGCGTGCCAGATCGGGACTGTCATCCTCCAACCAAACGCGCAGCGTTGCAAGATAGGCCAGACCCAGAACCTTGACGCGGGCGGCGCCCTTGAACCCGCCGGTCGCGATCCCCGCCGCTTCGAGCATCCAGCGGAGTGAGCGCGGCAGCCGGCAGGCGAGCGGCAGGACGTCGACGCGGCCCCGCCGCGCTTCGTGCGCGAGCCCACGCAGCCCGGCCTTGTAGGGCGCCAGCAGATCGAAGCGATGCATCAGCACCTCGAACAGGCGGTCGCGCGGTGCGGCATCGGCCTCCCCCGGGAGTGCCACCATCGCCGCGTCGATGCGCCGGGAGAAGGTGCCGAGAATGGACGCCTTGGACGGGAAGACGCCATAGAGGTCGGCGAGACTGACGCCGGCCGTCGCTGCGATTTCAGTGAGCGCCAGGCCGCTCCACGAACGGTCGGCGGCTAAATTGAGCGCTGCGGTGACGACGGCGTCCTCGACGTCACGGGCGTTCTTGGGAGCGGTCTTGGATGCGTTGCTGTCGGCGCGGGCCTTGGAACTGCCAGGCCGGGGGCTGCTGGTCTTGCGAGCCATGATCGGACGTTCTCCTCCCCTGCCGATACGATGATCCCATCATATGGCGACGCGCAAGACGAGAGGCCAGATCAGACGGCTCGGATAATGGCCCCCAGATGATGGGCCGTTCGAACGATCAGTCAGCAGACGGCGATAATGGCGCCGCCGGTCAGCCGCCGGAGATCGTCGAAAGTCAGGGGAAAGACGGCGTGAGGATGGCCGGCCGCGGCCCAGATCTCGTCGAACTGCCGGAGATCCTGATCGATGAACACGATCGGCGGCTGGACATGGGCGACGGGTGCCACACCGCCGATGGCAAAGCCGGTCGTCTCGCGCACGAAGCCGGCATCGGCCTTGCCGACCGGCTGACCCAGCGCGTCCACCACCTTCTGCTCGACCACGCGGTTGCCGCCGCTGGTCACGACCAGCACCGCCTGGCCGGATGCGGCGCGGAAGATGATCGATTTCGCGATCTGGTCGACCGCGCAGCCGATCGCCGCAGCCGCCTCGGCCGCGGTGCGGCAGGCGTCGGGCAGCAGGCGGACCGCTCCCCCGTGTCCGGCGGCAGCAAGTGCCGTCGCGACCCGCTCGATGCCCGGATGCGTGAGGCTGGTCAATCGGCAAGCTCGCGCGAGCGGCGCGTCGCGGCCGCGATCGCCCGGACCATCAGGTCCGGCACGCCGCCCTCGGCCATGAGCACACCCAGCGCCGCCTGGGTCGTCCCGTTCGGGCTGGTCACGTTCTTGCGCAGCTGCTCGGCCGTCTCAGACGACTGGCGGGCGAGCTCGCCGGCCCCCGACACGGTCGTCCGCGCGAGCTTCATGGCGAGGTCGGCCGGCAGGCCGGCGGCAACACCGGCCGCCGCCAGGCTCTCGATCAGCAGGAAGACATAGGCCGGCCCGCCGCCGGACGTCGCGGTCACGACGTCGATCAGCGCCTCGTCATCGACCCATTCGACGGCACCACCGGCCTGCAGCAGGCGGTCGCACAGCGCGCGCTGCGCCGGCGTCACGCGCGCGTTCGGCACGGCGACGGAGATGCCCCGCCCGATCGCCGCCGGCGTGTTCGGCATCGCGCGCACGACCGGGGTCGCAGCCCCATAGAGGTCCTCGAAATGGGCGATGGTCTTGCCAGCCGCGATCGACAGCACGACCGCGCCGCGCTGCACGATGTCGCGATAGACCGGCGCGGCATCAGCCATCATCTGCGGCTTGACGGCGATCACGACCACGTCCGGCGCGAATCCCGCCGGCAGGTCAAGCCCGGACCGGCACACCGTCACCCGCGCGTCGCCGGCAAACACATCGGGTCCGGGTCCTGGGTCGACGGCGACGGCGCGGTCGACGGCGCCGCCCTTGAGCCAGCCCGCGAGCAGCGCGCCGCCCATCTTGCCGCAGCCGACGAGCAGAACCTCGGTCTTGCCAGACGTCATGAGCGGATCAGGCCTCGCCGACCGGTTCGACCATGGCGGAAACGACCGCCTCCTCGGCGGTCTTGCCGCCCCAGATCACGAACTGGAACGCCGGATAGAACCGCTCGCACTCGGTGAGCGCCATGTCGACCAGATCCTCGATCTGCTCGACCGAGGCGCCCATGGCGCCACGCAGCAGCACCGCGTGACGGAACATCGGCAACCCGGTGTCGGAGCAGATGTCGAAATGGCCGAGCCACATCTTCTCGTTCACAGTCGCGAGCAGTTCATAGACCGGTTGCCGGCGCGCCTTCGGCACCTTCATGTCGAAGCTGCACGAGAAATGGAGCGCACTGATCTCCTCCTGCCACACGAACAAGAGGCGGTACTCGCACCAGCGGCCCGAGATCTCGACCACCATTTCCTCGTCGCTCGACCGATCGTGCGGCCATTCGTTGGCCAGCACGATCTCCTCGACCAGGTCGATCGGATTCGCGGCGACGATTTCGGTTTCAGTGGAAAGCGCGGTCATAGCTGCCCTCCTTCAGGGGAGCGGGGGCCGAAGCGCCCGTCGGATGGAACGGCTTCGGTCCCGAGATACTGTGTCGATCCGAGAGCCAACCCCAACATTCGGTAGGGTGCCAAAGGCCCTCGGGGCGCGCAAGCGCCGTACCCCGCGAGCGGGATTACGACTCGCCCGACGCCTTCTTTGCCCGAGTCGCGGCCGGTTTCCGCGCTGCAGGCTCCGGTTTTCCGGCGGCCCCGGCGAGGGCCGCGAGCTGCGACTCCAGGGCCGCGACCCGGGCTGCGAGCGCTTCCTGCTCGGCCCGCGCCCGTGCGGCCATGGTCTGAACCGCGTCGAACTCCTCGCGCGCCACGACGTCCATGCGCGAGAGGATCTTTTCGAACTGCTCGCGCATCCGGCTCTCGATCTCCTCGCGCACACCGGTCAGCGCCGAGAAGGCGCCGGTCGCGACCCGCGAGAGATCGTCCAGCAGGCGATTGTCGGTTTGCATGGTGCGTCAGCCCCTTTCAGCCTCGGTAATCGCCTCGTGCACGCATGCGCTAGCATATTTTGTGCCCGACGCAAACGTCATTGGGGTCGCATCTGATCCGCATCGCCTCCCCCGCCCCTGCACAAGGCGGAGGCACCGTCTGCCATCAACCGACAGCAAAGCAAGTGGCATTGGGGCAAACGGTATCGAGGGACCGACGCTTGCCGCCCGTCCGGGCTTCCGCCATAAATTCGCCGGTTGGCGCCGCAGGTCCGAGCGCCGTCGCGGACTGGGTTCGTCGCGCAAAAACAAGGAAGCGAGAGAGATGATCGTCATCACCGGCGGCGCCGGTTTCATCGGGTCGAATCTGGTCGCGGCCCTCGAAGCGCGCGGCGATCAGAGCCTGATCGTCACGGACTGGCTCGGCACCGGCGACAAGTGGCGCAATCTCGGCAAGCGCGCGGTGCTGGCGATCGTCCCGCCCGAGGAGCTGTTCGATTATCTGGATGACCATCGCGGCGAGATCGAGACGATCTTCCACATGGGCGCCATCTCCTCGACGACGGAACCGGACGCGGACCTGATCGTCCGCACCAACCTCACTCTCTCGCAGCGGCTGTGGAGCTGGTGCGCGGAGGGCCGCGTGCGCCTGATCTACGCCTCGTCGGCCGCGACCTACGGCGACGGCAAGGCCGGGTTCGACGACGACTGGTCGAGCGCCGCCCTCGCCAAGCTCCTGCCGCTCAATGCCTATGGCTGGTCGAAGCATCTGTTCGACCGCTGGGCCGTGCGCCAGATCGAGCGCGGCTATCCGTCGCCGCCGCAATGGGCGGGCCTGAAGTTCTTCAACGTCTACGGCCCGAACGAATATCACAAGGGCGGCCAGAAGAGCGTCGTCGTCCAGATCGCCGAGCATGTGCTGAACGGCGGGCGGGCGACGCTCTTCCGCTCGCACCACCCGGACTATGCCGACGGCGGCCAGTTGCGCGACTTCGTGACGGTGCAGGATGTCGTCTCGATCATGCTGTGGCTCTACGATACGCCGAAGCTCTCGGGCCTGTTCAACGCCGGCACCGGCAAGGCGCGCAGCTTCCTCGACCTGGCCAATGCGGTGTTCGCGGCGATCGGCCGCACGCCCGACATCCATTATGTCGACACGCCGGACAATATCCGGGCGAACTATCAATATTTCACCGAGGCGCGCATGGAGCGCCTCAAGGCTGCCGGCTGCCCGGTCGCGCCGACCTCGCTCGAAGACGGGGTCAGAACCTATGTCCAGGATTTCCTGATGCAGACGGATCGATATCGATGATCGGCGTCATCCCCTACCCGGAATTCGACCCCTTCGCGATCCATATCGGCGCTTTCGGCATCCGCTGGTACGCGCTTGCCTATATCGTCGGCCTGCTGGTCGGCTGGCGCTACTGCCTGTTCCTCGCCAAGCGGGCGCCGGCGCTCGTCAAGACGACCGATGTCGACGATTTCCTCACCTGGGCGACACTCGGCGTCGTGCTCGGCGGGCGCACCGGCTACGTGCTGTTTTATCAGTTCGATCTCTATCGCACCGATCCGCTCGAGATCATCCGGCTGTGGCACGGCGGCATGTCGTTCCATGGCGGCGCCGCTGGCGTCACGGTGGCACTCGTCCTGTTCTGCCGGAACCGCAAGATCCCCTTGTTCGCCTTCGGCGACATCATCACGTGCGCGGTGCCGATCGGCCTGTTCTTCGGCCGGATCGCCAATTTCGTGAACGGCGAGCTGTGGGGCCGTCCGACGGACGTGCCCTGGGCCATGGTGTTCCCGAACGGCGGCCCCGAGCCGCGCCACCCGAGCCAGCTCTACGAAGCCGGGCTCGAAGGCATCGGCCTGTTCCTGCTCGCATTCGTGCTCGATCGCGTGTTCAAGGCGCGGCTCCGGCCAGGCGTCATCACCGGCGCGTTCCTGATCGGCTATGCCATCGCGCGTTCGGTGAGCGAACTCTTCCGCGAGCCGGACCGGCAGCTGGGCTTCCTTATCTTTGGCACGACCATGGGCCAGCTCCTGTCGATCCCGCTGCTGATCGCGGGCGTGTGGCTGATCCTGCGCGCGAAGCCGGTCGCGGCGGAGATGGCGGCCTGAGGCGGCAATGACGCCGCTCGAACGGCAGCTCGCGGGCGAGATCCGTGCGTCCGGCCCGATCGGCGTCGACCGCTTCATGGCGGCAGCGCTCGGCCATTACTACGGCACGCGCGACCCGCTCGGCGCCGGCGGCGACTTCACGACCGCGCCGGAGGTGAGCCAAGTGTTCGGCGAGATCCTGGGCCTGTGGAGTGCCGACCAGTGGCAGCGCCTTGACGGCCCTCTGCCGGTCCGGCTGGTCGAGCTCGGCCCCGGCCGCGGCACGCTGATGGCCGACATGCTGCGGGCGCTCAGGGTCGTGCCGGCCCTGCGCCAGGCGGTCGAGATCCATCTGGTCGAGACGAGCCCGGCGCTCCGCGCGCGCCAGGCCGCGACGCTGGCTGGCAGCCATCCGGATGTGACGCCGCATTGGCACGACGCCCTCGCCGACGTGCCGGAGGGGCCGATGCTGCTCGTCGCCAATGAATTCTTCGACGCGCTGCCCATCCGGCAATGGCGGCGCGCGGGCGAAACATGGCGCGAGCGCCTTGTCGGGCTCGACGCGGCGGGACAGCTCGCCTTCACGCTCGGTCCCGAAGGTCACCCACCGATACCGCCGCCGAACGACGCGCCCGATGGCGCATTGTTCGAGACCTGCGAGCCGGCGCTTGCCGTGGCGCGGGAGATCGGCCGCCGCCTGAGCCGGGCGCCGGGTGCTGCCTTGCTGATCGACTACGGCCACGGCCGCACCGCGGCTGGCGACACGTTACAGGCAGTCAAGGGCCATGCCTTCGCCCCCGTGCTGGCCGAGCCGGGCGAGGCCGACCTCACTGCTCATGTCGATTTCGATGCGCTTGGCCAGGCGCTCGCGGCGGTCGGCGCAAATGTCGCACCCCTGGCCCCGCAAGGGCAGTTCCTGATCGATCATGGCGCCAATCTCAGGCTCGACGCCCTGCTGCGCGGCAAGGACGAAGACGCGGCCCTCGTCTTGAAGGCGGGCGTACGCCGCTTGCTCGATCCGATGGAAATGGGCAGGCTGTTCAAGGTCCTCGCGGCCACTTCCCCCGAACGGAGCCCGCCCTGACCCTCGCGCTCGACATGCATCAATCGATCGTCACTCTCCCCGCACTCGCCCGCCTTCCGGGCCTGCGCCATGCCTTCTTCACCCGCCAGGGCGGCACCGGCGACGGGCTCTATGCCTCGCTCAACTGCGGCTTTGGGTCGGACGACGCACCGGAACGGGTTGAGGCCAACCGCGCCCGGGCCATGGCGCTCATCGGCCTGCCGGCGAGTGCGCTCACGACCGTGCATCAGATCCATTCCGCCGATGTCGCGGTCGTCGAGCAGCCCTGGCCGCGGGCGGAAAACCCGAAAGCCGACGCGCTCGTGACCGATCGCCCCGGCGTGGCGCTCGGCATCCTCGCGGCCGATTGCGTGCCGATCCTGTTCGCCGATGCCGAGGCGGGCGTGATCGGCGCCGCCCATTCCGGCTGGAAAGGCACGCGCGACCGGATCGGACAAGCGACCATCGAGGCGATGGAGCGCCTGGGCGCCCGGCGCCAGCACATCCATGCGGCGATCGGCCCAGCGATCCAGCAGGCGTCATACGAGGTCGGGCCTGAATTCCCCAGGCATTTCGCGGCCGAAGGTCCCGAGGCCGAACAATACTTTGCCCCTTCGACCCGCCCCGGCCACTTCATGTTCGATCTGCCGGGCCTGGTCGAGGCGCATCTGAACGCGCTGGGGCTCGCCTCGGTCGAGCGCAGCCGCCACGACACGGCCGCCGAGCCGGCCCTGTTCTTCAGTTACCGGCGCGCGACGCTGAGCGGCGAGCCGGACTATGGTCGAGGCCTGTCGGCGATCGCGCTCACCCGCTGACGGCCTCGCCCTCTCGACGCGACGAAGGCTGAGGTACCGTTCGATGGCCATCCATTTCACGTCGGAAGAACTGGCCCAGCGCCGCGCGGCAGCGATCGCCGAAATGGAGCGCCGCGGCCTCGACGGGCTGCTGATGTTTTGCCAGGAGAGCATGTATTACCTCTCCGGCTACGACACGTTCGGCTATGTGTTCTTCCAGTGCCTCTATCTGGGCACCGACGACCGGATGGTGCTGCTGACGCGCGCGCCCGATCTGCTGCAGGCCGAACATACCTCCGTCATCGAGGACATCCGGGTCTGGGTCGACGGTCCCGCCGCCAAGCCGGCGAAAGAACTGCGGACGCTGCTCGCGGGCTTCGGGCTTGCCGGCAAGCGGCTCGGCGTCGAATGGGACAGCTACGGCCTGACCGCGCGCAACGGCCAGCGCCTCGCAGCCGCGTTCGACGGCTTCGCCTATCTCGAAGATGCGTCCGACCTCGTGACCCGGCTGCGCGCGGTCAAGAGCTCGGCCGAACTCGCCTATGTCCGCGAGGCGGCGAAGCTCGCCGATGCGGCGCTCGCGGCCGCTCATGCCGAGACCCGGCCGGATGCGTTCGAGGGCGACATCCTGGCGGCCATGCACGGCGCCGTATTCCGCGGCGGCGGCGACGATCCGGCCAACGAATTCATCATCGGGTCGGGCGCCGACGCGCTGCTCTGCCGCTACAAGACCGGCCGGCGCCATCTCTCGGCCGACGACCAGCTGACGCTCGAGTTCGCCGGGACTTACCGCCACTACCACGCCTGCCTGATGCGCACGGTCGGCGTCGGCCGGATCGACCCCCGGCTGCGCGACATGCATTCGGCCGCACAGGACGCGCTGTTCGCAGCGGAGGCGGCCCTCAAGCCGGGACGACCGATCGGCACGGTGTTCGACGCCCACGCCCGCACGCTCGATGCCCGCGGCTACCGTCATGCCCGGCTCAACGCCAGCGGCTACGGGCTCGGCGCCACCTTCGCGCCCAACTGGATGGACTGGCCGATGTTCTACGCGGGCAATCCGGTCGAGGCCGAGCCCGGCATGGTATTCTTCATCCACATCATCGTGTTCGACGCCGACGCCGGCCTCGCCATGAGCCTCGGCCGCAGCTCGATCGTGGGATCCCGGGGTGCTGAATGCCTCTCGGGCGCCCCGGTCGATCTCATCGTCAAGTAGGACGGGCTCCGCCCGCCCCGCCCCCTTCTCCCTCCCGCGTCGCCGGGTCCGCCGGCCAGATGCTTCGCCCTGAAAGACGTGTTTGCAATGCCCTCACTCGCGCGCATATCCGGCTCCGGCAGGGCCTTGATCGGCCTGGCGCTCGGCGGCCTGGCACTCGCCGGCTGCCAGCCGGTGCCGCATCCGTTCTCCGACGCGCAGCTGCCGCCGGACGCGCCGATCCTGCAGGTCGCCGATTCCGTCGGCATCCTGGTCGAGCCCGTGACACACGCCCCTGCGGACGGGGCGGTGGCCGAGGCGATGGCCTCGGCCCTGCGCGACCGGGAAATCCCGGCCGACACCCGCGCCGCCAACCGGCAGAGCTACCGCCTCGCCGGCGACGCCGCGGCCACGACGATCGCTGCCGGTAACGCCGCGGTCGACATCCAGTGGACGCTCCGCAACGCCAAGGGCGATGCCGTCGGCCAGGACCGGCAGCGCGCAACGCTCGCGGCCGCCGATTGGACCGGCGGCAATGCCGCAGCACTCGCCCCGCTCGGCAAGGCCGAGGCCGTCCGCATCGCCGCCATGATCCAGGAGGCGCCGCCGGTCGAGCATGATCCCGGCCGCCAGATCTTCATCCGCCCGACCGAGGGGGCGCCCGGCGACGGGCGGACGGCCCTGCCGCGCTCGCTGGGCTTCCTTCTGACCCGGGCCGGCGTCAAGGTCACGCCGGACAGCCAGACCGTCGACGCTGTGGTCGTCGCCCCCATCGTCGAGCTCTCGTCCAAGAATGCCGCTCAGCAGCACGTGCGGATCACCTGGCACATCTATCGCCCGGATGGCACCGAGGCAGGCCAGGTCAGCCAGGAGAATGACGTGCCGGCCGGTTCGCTCGACCATACCTGGGGCGACATCGGCATGGCGGTCGCGACCGCTGGCGCCGACCAGATCATGGGCGTCGTGAACATGATTCCGCTGAAGAACCCGATCGCGAACTAAGTGTTTGATTAGGGCCGCTCAGGCGAGCGCCGTGCATTCGATCTCGATGTCGAACTCCATCGGCCAGGACGCGACCGGCACGAAGGTGCGCGCCGGCGGATTTTGGGCAAAGTGCCGGGCATAGACCCGGTTGATGGCACCGTAATAGCCGGCGTTGGCGGCGTAGATACGGACCATCAGCACGTTTTCCGGGCCGGTGCCGGCGGCGGCGAGACAATGTTCGAGTGCCACCAGCGACGCCTCGGTCTGCACCTCGATATCACCGCGCACGAGCTTGCCTGTCTCGATGTCGAGCGGCGGCGTGCCCGATACGAACACGAGCCCGCCGCCGCGCGTCACGAGCGACAGCGGGACGCCCATCGCACGGACCGCAGCCGACAGCACCGGCACCTCGACGATCTCCTTGCCCATCGTCCTTCTCCCTTGAAGCGAGGACGGACAGGGCGCCTGCCCTGAAACTGGTCCTCTCACCTGTGCCGAAGCTGCCCTTTGTCCTGGCCCGGCGGCAACTACTCTGTCGCCCATGCCACATCGGCGCTTGAGCTTCACGGCCGGGGAACATCCGATGGACCACGCGTTAAGCCGCCGCACCGCCGTCTGCCTGTTCACGCTGGTCGTGGTGGCCTGGGGGCTCAACTGGCTCGTGACCAAGGCGATCGTCCAGAGCGTCGTCCCGCTTTGGGCGACGGCCATCCGCACCGCCATCGCCACGGTGGCGCTGTTCGGCCTACAGCTGGCACGCGGCCAGCTCGTCCTGCCGCGCCGCGGCGATCTTCCGGTGATCATTGCCATCGCCGGGCTCCACATGGTGGCGTTTTCGACCCTCGTCGCCTTCGGGCTGCGGTTTGCCCCGGTCGGCCGGTCCGTCGTGCTCGGCTATACGACGCCGATCTGGGTGGCACCCGGCGCCTGGCTGTTCCTGGGCGAAGCGATGACGAAACGGCGGCTCGCAGGCATCGGCGTGAGCCTCGCCGGCCTCGCCGTCCTGTTCAACCCACTGGCCTTCGACTGGCACGACCGCGGCGCCTGGGCCGGCGACGGGCTCATCCTGCTGGCCGCGCTCTGCTGGGCCGCGAATATCCTCTACGTGCGCGCGCATAAATGGCTATCGACGCCGTTCCAGCTCATCCCATGGCAGACCCTGCTCGCGACCACCGTCCTGACGACGGTCGCTTTCGCGATCGACGGACCACCGCAGATCCGCTGGAACCCCGCGCTCGCCAGCGCCTTCCTCTATAGCGGTGTCTGCGGCTCGGCCCTCGCCTACTGGGCGATGGCAGTGGTCAACCGCAGCCTGCCGGCCGTCACGACCTCGCTCGGCCTGCTCATGACGCCCGTTGTCGGCTTGCTCGGCTCGGCCGTGGGGCTCGGTGAGCCGGTCGACGTGGCACTGGTCCTGGCGCTGGCACTGATCCTCACCGGCATCGCGCTCGGCACGCTGCCCCGCCGCGCAAGCGGCGCCGCGCCTTGCGCTGCCCCCTCAGCGGCAAGCAGCGTGCGGCCGTGATCTGACCCGCGCTGACCCCGGGGCGAGAGGGGGTGCGACGGCACCCCCTCCGCATCCCCTCCATGCATGGCTGACGGGTTGCTTGCTGGGCCTCGGTTTGTTACAAGTCCGTGCCATTTCGGGAGGGTGCGCCGCATGGCGCCGCACAGCGTCTCGATCCGTCGTCCTGGACAGAGCCTTCCATGAAGATCATCACCGGCAACAGCAATCGGCCGATCGCGGAAGCCATTGCGGCATACCTCAACCTGCCGCTGACCAAGGCAAGCGTACGCCGGTTTGCCGACATGGAAGTGTTTGTCGAGATCCACGAGAACGTCCGCGGCGAGGACGTGTTCGTCGTGCAGTCGACCTCCTACCCGGCCAACGACAATCTGATGGAGCTGCTGGTCACGCTCGACGCGCTGCGTCGCGGGTCGGCGCGCCGCGTCACGGCTGTGTTGCCCTATTTCGGCTATGCGCGCCAGGACCGGAAGTCGGGTCCGCGCACGCCGATCTCGGCCAAGCTCGTCGCGAACATGATCACCGCCGCCGGCGCCGACCGCGTGCTGACCATGGATCTCCACGCCGGCCAGATCCAGGGCTTCTTCGACATCCCGGTCGACAATCTGGTCGCCGCCCCGGTGTTCGTGAACGACATCAAGGAGAAGTTCGCGGGCCGGGACCTCGTCATCGTGTCGCCCGACGTCGGCGGCGTCGTGCGCGCCCGGTCGATCGCGCGCCGGCTTGACGCCGACCTCGCCATCGTCGATAAGCGCCGCGAACGGGCCGGCGTGTCCGAGGTCATGAACATCATCGGCGAGGTCAAGGGCCGGCACTGCGTGCTGGTCGACGATATCGTCGACAGCGCCGGCACGCTGTGCAATGCCGCCGCTGCCTTGATCGAGGCCGGTGCGGTAAGCGCGTCGGCCTACATCACCCACGGCGTGCTGTCCGGGGGTGCGGTCGCCCGCGTGACCTCGTCGCCGATCCAGACCCTGGTCGCGACGGACACGATCCAGGCGACCGAGGCGGTGCGCGTGTCGCACAACATCCGCCAGCTGACGGTCGCGCCCTTGATCGGCGAGGCCATGCGGCGGATTTCGGAGGAACGGTCGGTGTCGAGCCTGTTCGACTGATCGGCACCTTCGATCGATGAGTTTCGCGGCCAGGACCGCTCCGGACGGGGCGGTCCTGGCCGTGTTTTGGGTTTGAGGCTTTCGCCGACCACGCCCCGAAAAGGCTGGGACGGCAGCGCCCGAGCGGCACCCCTGGAGGCCGCGGGCGTGGCGGAAGGCGGGACATCGTGTCCCTCCCCGCTTTCGTGAGGAGTAAGAGATGAGCGAGATCGTGACCCTCGAGGCCGAGGTTCGGGACCGGGCTGGAAAGGGGGCCGCCCGGGCCACGCGCCGCGCCGGCCGGATTCCCGCCGTGATCTATGGCGACAAGAAGGAACCCGTGATGATCAGCCTGGATCCGAAGGAATTCGGCCGCCAGCTGAACCGCGGCGGCTTCTTCAGCCATCTGTTCGACATCAGTGTCGACGGCGTCAAGCATCGCGCCCTGCCGCGCGACGTGCAGCTGCATCCGGTCACGGACCAGCCGCTCCATGTCGACTTCGTGCGCGTCACGGCCAGCACCAAGACCCACGTCAACGTGCCGGTGCAGTTCGAGAACCAGGCGGCCTCCCCGGGCCTGAAGCGCGGCGGCGTGCTCAACATCGTGCGCCATGACATCGAGCTGATCGTTGCGGCCGGCAACATCCCGGAGCAGATTGTCGTCGACCTGACCGGTCTCGACATCGGCGATTCCGTGCACATCAGCGCGATCAAGCTGCCGGAGGGCGCCCAGTCGGCGATCGCCGACCGCGACTTCACGGTTGCGACCATCGCGGCTCCGACCGTGAGGTCGGAAGAAGCGGCGGCGGAGGCCGAGGGCGGCGAGACCGCCTGATCCCGTTGGTCCAGGCTGAAGGCTAGCCTCCCATGAAACTGGTCGTCGGCCTGGGCAATCCGGGTTCGAAATACGAGCGGACTCGGCACAATATCGGCTTCATGGCGGTGGACGCGATCGTCCGCCGCCATGGCTTCCGCAGCCCGCGGGACAAGTTCAACGGCGAACTCTACGAGGGCGACATCGGCGGCGAGCGCGTCATCGCGCTGAAGCCCATGACATTCATGAACAATTCCGGCGAGAGCGTGGCGCCCGCCGCCCGCTTCTTCAAGATCGAGACCCAGGACGTCATCGTCATCCATGACGAGCTGGACCTGGCGCCGGCCAAGCTGCGCGTGAAGCGCGGCGGCGGTGCCGCCGGCCATAATGGCCTGCGCTCGATCGACGCCCATCTGGGCCAGGATTACTGGCGCATGCGCCTCGGCATCGGCCATCCCGGCCGCAAGGACCTGGTGCTGCATTACGTGCTGCAGAACTTCCTGCCCGAAGAGACCGTGTGGCTCGACAAGGAAATGCCGGCGATCGCCGAGGCGCTGCCGCTGCTGCTTGCCGGCCAGGACTCGGCCTTCATGAGCAAGGTGACGCTGCTGATGGATCCGCCGCAGCGCACCCTCAAGGAAGAGCGCGACGCCGAAGCTGCCCGCGCCGCCAAGAACGGAAAGTAGTATCAGGACGTCATTCCCCGGGCGGAAACAAAGTTTCCGCCTTGGCGGGAATCCAGCCAAGAGCCGCGTCGGCGGCGACAAGACTCTTTATCCGCGCTGCCGCGCGTAAGGGACTGGATCCCCGCCTTCGCGGGGATGACGTTTCTGGCGAGGCAGACGAACCGATCAAGCGAGAGCTAGGCACCATGGGCTTCAATTGCGGCATCGTCGGCCTGCCGAACGTCGGCAAATCGACCCTGTTCAATGCGCTGACCGCAACGGCCGCGGCCGAGGCGGCCAACTATCCGTTCTGCACGATCGAGCCCAACGTCGGCCGCGTCGCCGTGCCCGACCCGCGGCTCTTCAAGCTCGCCGAGATCGCGAAGTCGGCCAAGATCATCCCGACCCAGCTCGAGTTCGTCGACATCGCCGGCCTGGTGCGCGGCGCCTCCAAGGGCGAGGGCCTCGGCAACCAGTTCCTGGCCAACATCCGCCAGACCGACGCGATCGCCCATGTGCTGCGCTGCTTCGAGGACGGCAACGTGACCCACGTCGAGGGCTCGGTCGACCCGGTGCGCGACGCGGAGACGGTCGAAACCGAGCTGATGCTGGCCGACCTCGAGAGCCTGGAGCGCCGGGTCCAGGCCGCGCAGAAGAAGATGCGCGGCAACGACAAGGAGGCGAAGGCCCAGCTCGAGGTCATGGAGCCGGTGCTGGCCGCCCTCCGCGAGGGCAAGGCCGCGCGCACGGTCAAGCTCGATGCCGAGCACCAGAAGATCCTGAAGCAGCTAGACCTCATCACGGCGAAGCCGGTGGTCTATGTCTGCAACGTCGAGGAAGCCTCGGCTGCGACCGGCAACGCCCATTCGGCCAAGGTCGCCGAATTCGCCAAGGCGCAGGGCGCCGTCTCGGTCGTGATTTCGGCCGCGATCGAGGCGGAGGTCTCGCAGCTCGCGGATGAGGCCGAGAAGGCCGAGTTCCTGGAGACGCTCGGCCTCGAGGAGACCGGCCTCGCTCGCGTCATCCGCGCCGGCTACGGGCTCTTGGGGCTCATCACCTTCTTCACGGTCGGCCCCAAGGAGGCGCGCGCCTGGACCGTTGAAGCCGGCGCCAAGGCCCCCCAGGCGGCCGGCGTCATCCATACGGACTTCGAGAAGGGCTTCATCCGCGCCGAGACCATCTCCCACGACGACTACGTCGCCTGCAACGGCGAGGCCGGCGCCAAGGAAGCCGGCAAGATGCGGCTCGAGGGCTCGGACTATCTCGTCAAGGACGGTGACATCTTCCATTTCCGCTTCAACGTGTAGCCTCCTGCGCGCCTCTCGCGCAAAAATTGTCGATCGTCTAGGATCGGCACCATGCGCAAGCCTGCTTCATCCGACCTATTCGTTCGTATCGGCGCTGGCGACGCTGCCGCCCAGGACGAAGTCTTGGCAGGGCTGCAGCTGAGCTATGCCGGCCTAATCTATGCGGTGCTGGAGGCGATCCGCGCCCACGAGATGACGGAGCACAACCGTTTCCTCATCTTGGCGATTGAGGACCGCCCGTTTTATGTCCAGTGCATGTTCTACGACGAAGACCAGTGGCTGCATTGCGAGGCGGCGTCGGGCGCCTATGACAACTGGTCGCCAACCAAGGAACTAACCGCCGCCCTGGCATCACTCGGCTACGACGTGACGAAACCAGACGAGAATTATTCAGTCGAGCGCTTAATTGCTGACGAAGATAGCCTGATGGATATCGCAAGCCTCCTGGTGGAGACGTTGTATCGCGCCTACGGCCTCGGGCTGGACATGCGGCTAATCTATGAAGCGCCATTCGTCCCCGGCCGTGATCTGGAGGCTTTGATCCACAGCGTCTTCGCACCGCTTATCCGCTGAAGCGTTCACAAGATCAGCTGGCTCGGCCATGATCGGCGTCGCTGGGTTCCTGCCCCAAGAGGTTCCGATCATGGCCTTCCTCAATCGCCGCCCGACGCCGCTGCCCTCGCAGCTCGCCGACGCCACCGCCGCCGGCTATACTTTCCACCTCTCGGGCGAGCTCGTGCCCGTGCTGACGGTCGAGCTCATGCCCGGCCAGACGATCTTCTTCGAGCATCACATCCTGCTCTGGAAAGAACCGTCGGTTGAGATCAGCGTGCGGCCCTTGGCCGGCATGCTGAAGCGCATGATCGCCGGCATGCAGATCCTGGTGACCGAGGCGCGCGGGCCCGGCCAGATCGCGCTGTCGCGCGATGGGGTCGGCCAGATTTTCCCGATGCACCTCGCCGCCGGCCAGGAATTGAACGTGCGCGAGCATCAGTTCCTCGCCGGCACGAGCACCATCGACTACACCTGGGATCGGGTGTCCGGCATCGCGAACATGCTGTTCGGCGGCACCGGCTTCTTCGTCGACCGGTTCCATGCCGCCGGCGGCGAGGGCATCGTCTGGCTGCACGGCCACGGCAACGTGTTCGAGAAGGACCTGGCCCCGGGCGAGCAGATCGACGTCGAGCCGGGCGGCTGGCTCTACAAGGACCCGTCGGTCCAGCTCGACACCAACCTGACCGGACTCTCGACCGGCTTCCTGGCCGGCAACAGCATCACGCTCAACCGCTTCACCGGCCCCGGGCGGCTTGGCCTGCAATCGGCCTCGCCCATGCTGATGAGCGCCGGGGCCGACGCGCGCGACCGGGCCGACAGCAACACGGCGGCCAACGTCGCGAGTGCTGCGTTCGGCGTCCTGGGCGGCCTCGCCGCGGGCCTGTTCGGCAGCGACCGCGACGATCGCTGATTGCGGTGGTCGTTGGGGGGTTGGCGGCCCGGTCGGCCGCTCCCATGTTCCGGTCGGGCACGGCATGCCGCCGCCCTTCCTTTGCGATTCCGGAGATTCTGATGGGCCAGACACTTAAGCTGACCGCCGCCGACGGCTTCACCCTCGACGCCTATCGGGCGGACCCTTCGGGCACGCCCAAGGGCGCCATCGTCGTGGTGCAGGAGATCTTCGGCGTGAACAGCCACATCCGCAACGTCACGGACGGCTTTGCCGCCGCCGGCTATGTCGCGATCGCCCCGGCCATCTTCGACCGCGCCGAGCGCGGCATCGAGCTCGGCTATGATCAGGCGGGCATCGATGCCGGCCTCAAGGCGCGCGGCGCCATTCCAGTCGACGGCACGCTCGCCGACCTGCAGGCCGCGGTCGATGCGGTCAAGGGCGTCGGCAAGGTCGGCATCGTCGGCTATTGCTGGGGCGGCTCGCTCGCGTTCCTGGCAGCAGGCCGGGTCACCGGCCTCGCGGCCGCCGTCGGCTACTACGGCGGCGCCATCGCCCAATTCATCGACACCGCGCCCAAGATCCCGACCTTGTTGCATTTCGGCAAGGAAGATCACGGCATCCCGCTTACCGACGTCGACAAGATCAGCACGCGCTATCCGTCGATTCCCGTCCATCTCTATCCGGCCGGCCACGGTTTCAATTGCGACCAGCGCGGCAGTTACGACAAGCCGAGCGCCGAGCTGGCGCTGACCAGGACATTGGAATTCTTCAACAATAACCTTGCCTAATCGGTAGGCGCCCGGGTTGTCCCGGGCGCCATCTTTTCGCGCTGCAGCACAAAAATGTTGCATCCGCCTATTTTGCAACGCAACATCATAGTCACGCGTTGGACATATAGGCGGACACCGCTGCCGACGGCTGGGTCCGACGCGATGAAAACGACATCGGCTGGAGGATCCGCACGTGAGCGCAGCCTATTCGGAGCCCGAGCATCGGGGCTACTACATCGAAGAGCTGAAGGTCGGGATGACCGCCTATTTCAGCCGCGCCATTACCGACGACGACGTGGTGAGCTTCTCGCAATTGTCGGGTGACACGAACCCGGTCCATCTCGACGAGGGCTATGCCGCAACCACGCCGTTCCAAGGCCGGATCGTCCATGGCTTCTTGTCGGCGAGCCTGATTTCGGCCGCGATCGCACTGCAGCTGCCAGGCCCCGGCTCGATCTATCTCAGCCAGAACCTGTCGTTCAAGGCGCCGGTTCGCATCGGCGACATGGTCGAGGCGCGCGTCACGGTGCAGGAACTGATCCCGGAGCGCGGTCGCGTCGTGCTGGCCACCGTCTGCTCGGTCGGCAACCAGGTCGTGATCGAGGGCGAGGCGCTGGTCAGGGCGCCGAGCCGCCCGGTCGCAGTCGCCTGATCCCGGGGAAAACGACGGCCCGGCGGAAAGATCCTCCCCGCCGGGCCGGCCGGCTCAGAACTGCTTCGAGAGCGCAAGGCCGACGGTCAGCGGCCGGGGCGTCACCTGCGAGTCCGACGCGCTGAAGTAGATCCGCTGGATGACCTTGGTCTCGTTCAGCAGGTTCTTCGCGAAGACCTCGAGCTGCCAACTGCCCGCGTCGACGCCGAAGCTGGCGTTGGCGATGCCATAGACCGGGCGGTAGTGGTCCGGGTCGCTCTTGTTAAAGGTGCCGCTGCTCTTGCCGTTGAGATTGTAGTCGGCGCGGAGGTAGCCCTCGAGCGCGTCCGTCACGGCATGGCGATATTCCCCGTTGACGCCAACCGTCCAGTCGGGCGTGCCCAGCACGCGATCATCGACCGAGGCGCCGGTATTGGGCGTGACCGAGATGAGCCGGTCATGGGTGTAAGCGCCGTTCAGCCCGAGCGTGATCTCCTCCGTCACCTTGGCCTGCACTTGCACCTCGGCACCGTAGTTCCGGGCCGTGCCGGCATTCTTCACGAAGTCGAAGCCGCAGCCCGGCAGCGAGACCGTCTGCTGGATGTTCTTCCACTCGATGTCGAACAGCGCCACCGTGACCGCGAGCCGATTGTTGAGCAGCCGGTTCTTCGTGCCGACCTCGTAGTTCCAGAGCGAGTCGGAATTGTAGGCGTCAGGTGCCGACGCGAGCCCCAGGCCCGAGAGATCGGCGGCGCAGATCGTGCTCGGCACCGGCCGGTTCGGCCCGCCCAGGCGGAAGCCTTTGGTCGCGTTGGCATAGACCGAGTTGTTGTCGGTGATGTCGTAGTTGAGCGCGAACTTGGGCGTGGCCGCATAGGCGCGCGACAGCTTGCTGACTGAGTCCGGATCGCCCGCATCGAAATAGCCCCCACCGAAGCGGTTCAGAGACTCGCGCGCATAAAGATAGCGCAGTCCGGCGGTCGCCTTCAGATGCTCCAGCACGGCGTAGTTGATCTCGCCGAAGATCGCATATTGCCGTTCGTCATAGTGGCGGACGCTGTTGTAGACGAAGTCATTGGCGAACCAGTTGTTCGAGCCGGCCGGCAGCGGCAGCCCGGGATTCGCCGCCGCGAACAGGCCTTGGTAGTACGGCGCCGGCGGCCCGCCAAACAACCCCTGGAACAGGTTGGAAAAGCCGTTGACGTGCTCGTAGTCCGACGTCGTCAGATGCTGGTCGGAATAATAGAGGCCCGTGACCCAGGTGATCGGCAGGCCGGATTCCTGCATCGACTTCGACGCGAGCCGCAGCTCCTCGGAGACCTGGTTGGTCATCGCGCGATAGGCGATCGGCGATTCGAGGTTGGCGAGCGTCGGGTCATCGGTCGGCGCAATGCTGGCGAGATACGAGCTGTTCTGGAACGTGCCGTCGACCTGGATGTCCGTCTTGCGCCAAAAGAAGCCGGAGACCGAGGTCAGGTCGGACCAGCCAAAGTCCTTGGTCACCACGACGGTCGGCGTCGCGATCTGCTCGTGATCGGGTTCCGGCAGCTGCTTTATCGATTCGAACCGGCCGGCGTTCGGGTAATAGATCGACTGATCGTCCTGCCGGCCGTTCTGGTAGAACAGCGTCGGCGTCACGGTCCACCCGTCGCCGAGCAGCCACTTGCCCGAGATGCGGATCACGCCAGTGCCGGTGTCGCCCGCGTCGGTCGCGAGCACGCTGCCGTCGAGGCCGAGCCGCTTCAGATACCCTGCATCCTTGCTATAGCCGGCCGAAAGGCGCAGCGCTGCGACACCCGGGAAGAGCGGCACATTGACCATACCCTCCTCGTCATAGCTGATGCCACCCCGGTCCGTGCCGGCGAGCTCAGTATGGAAGCTGCCTTCGAAGGTATCGAGCTTGGGCTGATTGCTGATGAAACGGATAGTGCCGCCTTCGGAACCAGCGCCGTAGAGCGTACCCTGCGGCCCGCGCAGCACCTCGACCCGATCGATGTCGAGCAGCTTCGGCTCAGCCGCGCCGGTGAGCTGGGCGACATTGCGGACCGAGAGCGAGATGTCGTCGAGATAGATGCCGACGGTCGCAGCACCCGCCGCGGAGCTGACGCCGCGCAGCTCGATATTGCCGAGCCCGCCGGCGCCGCCGCTGGTGAAGGAGAGGCCGGGCACGGCCTGCGCCAGGTCCTGATAGTCGACGACGTGCTGATCCTGCAGCTGGGTGCCGCTCAGCACGGAAATATTCTGCGGGATTTCCCGTACCGTCTCGGTCCGTTTGGTGGCGGTGACGGTGATTTCCTCGATCTGACCGGCGGTCTTGCCGGTTGCCGTCGCATCGCCACCTGACGGTGCCGTCTGCGCGCTTACCGTATTTGCGGATCCGGCCGCGAGCGCGGCCAGTACGCCTACCCAAATGGCATGATGCCCCATCGCGTGCAAACCTCTCCCTGGCAGCTCTTAAGGCCGCTTTGAAATGACCAGCCTTGCGGCCGGCGGGAGAGTTTCGCAAAGCCCATGCCATCATGTCGGTTCGGTGACACAAGGATGGGTAGAGACGCGTTTCGGGCTCAGCGAGCGGTGACGGCGCGCCGCATGTCGCAATGGAGAATACCGTCCTCCAGATAGTCCGGCCCGGTCCGCTCGAAGCCGAAACTGCTGTAGAACCGCTCGAGATGGGCTTGCGCCGAAAGTTCGACCGGCACGGCGCCCCAGCGGGCCGCGATCTGGTCGAGCGCCGCCGCCATCAGCCGCCGGCCGAGGCCGGTCGAGCGCCAGGCGGGTGCCACGACCACGCGGCCGATCTTGGCGGCATCCGCCGGTGCGAACACGCGGAGATAGCCGCCCAGCATGTCGCCAACCCAGACCAGGAGATGCAGCGCCGCCGCGTCCTTGCCGTCGATATCGGCGAACACGCAATTCTGCTCGACCACGAACACGTCGGACCGGAGCTGCAAGAGCGCATAGAGTTCGGCGGTGCCAAGCGCGTCGAACGCGCGCCAGACGAACCGTTCCGGTGCCGCCGACAGTATCATGCCGCGACGAACTCAAGCGCGGCCCCGGTCGCCATGTCGGCCGGGACGAGCACCGCTCCGTCGCGCCGCTGCTCGAATTCGATCTGGCCGAAGGTCAGGTGGTCGATCGTCCGGTCCAGGTCGGCCGAGGCGAGCGTCATCAGCACGATGCGGGGCTCCGCCGGATCCTCGTCGGCCAGGTCGAGTTCCGGATGCAGCGCCTCCAGGTCCTCGCGGCCGGCGAACAGGATGGTATGGCGTCCAACATGCAGCGTCACGATATCGTCGGTCCGATTGACCGAATGCGGCCCGAACAGCCGCTCGTAGGCCGGCACAAGCGCCACCGGATCGTCGATCGCGACCGTGACGCCCTTGAGCCCGACGGCGCCGTTGGCGTGGACCAGCCATTCCGGCCGGCGCAGCAGCTCCGGCGTCAAGTGCTCGGTCACGAAGCTTGCCACACCCGGCGCCGTCTCGGCCTCCAGGAACACCAGCCTGAACTTCGGCAGCGCCGTGCCCTCGGGCAGCTCGAGCTGGCGCGCCAGATCCTTGACCTCGCTCACACCCAGGCCGGCCGCGGCGAGCGAGGCCCGGGTCGCCGCATTGTCGGCGCTGCCGTAGGCGAAGCCCAAGAGCCCCTCGCCTCGCTTCGCCAGGAACTGGTCGAGCCCGTTCACGAATTGCTTCGGGTCGAGGATGCCGAGGAGCTCGATATAGTCGCGCTCGAACATGACGCAGTAGTTGGCCGTACCCCAGCCGATGTGCCGGCCGCGCGGGCTCAGCGTGAAGCCCAGCCGCGTCCAGGCCATCGCCGCCTGGTCGAGGTCGGCAACGCCGACGAGCGTGTGATCGATGCCGAGAATGCCGTGCGCCATGCGGTGCTCACCTCACTTAAAACCAACCCCACCGTCATTCCCGCGCAGGCGGGAATCTAGCAAGAGCCGCGTCTGCGGCGACAAGACTCATGTCCGCGCTGCCGCGCGTAAGGGCGCGGCAAACCTGCGGTTTGCGCGTGGATCCCCGCCTGCGCGGGGATGACGGGTGAAAGAGCGTGCTCAAGCCGGCAACGGCGGCTGCCTGCCGTAGGTGCGGAATTTCTCCAGCACAACCGCCATCTCGGCCGCGTCCAGGATGATCGGCGTGCCGATCTGCCGCGCGCGCCAGTACATCTCGGCCAGCGTCTCGACCTCGACCGCGAGCTTGTGCGCCGAGGCGAAATCGGTGCCAAGTGAGATCTGCCCGTGGTTCGCGAGCAGGCAGGCCTTGCGCCCTTCGAGCGCCGCCACCGCGTGCCGGGACAACTCCTCGGTGCCGAAGGTCGCATAGAGCGCGCATCGGATGTCGGCGCCGCCGGCGACCGCGACCATGTAATGGAACGCCGGAATGCCTTCGCGCAGGCAGGCAAGGCTGGTCGCGAACGGCGAATGGGCGTGCAGCACGACCGAAATATCCTCGCGCCGCGCCAGGATCTCGCGATGGAAATGCCATTCCGACGACGGCAGGCGCCGGCCCGTCGCCCGGCCGGCGAAATCGACGAACACGATGTCGCCGGGCTCGAGCCCGTCGTAGTCCATGCCCGACGGCGTCACCAGGAAGCCGCCCGAGACGCGGTGGCTCAAGTTGCCCGACGTGTTCTTCGTCAGGCCCGAGGCCGTGAGCTTGCGGGCATGCGCGATCAACGCCTGCCTGAGTTCGAGCGTGTCCTCAGGCACCGCGCTTCTCCGGAAACAGGCCCAGGAGCCCCTCGCGCGAGGCCGACGCCACGCCGCGCTCGGTGATGAGACCGGTCACGAGCCGGGCCGGCGTTACGTCGAACCCATAGTTCGCGACCGGGCTCCCCTCGGGCGTCACCCGTACGCTCGCGATCGTGCCATCGGCGAGACGCCCGGGCACCAATGAAACCTCGCCGCCGTCGCGCTGCTCGATCGGGATCTCCTTCACCCCGTCGTCGAGCGTCCAGTCGATCGTCGGCGATGGCAGCGCCACGTAGAACGGCACGCCGTTGTCGTGGGCAGCGAGCGCCTTGAGATAAGTCCCGATCTTGTTCGCGACATCGCCCGACGCCGTGGTGCGGTCGGTGCCGACGATGCAGAGATCGACCATGCCATGCTGCATCAGGTGGCCGCCGACATTGTCGACGATCACCGTGTGCGGCACGCCGTGCCGGCCAAGCTCCCAGGCGGTGAGGCCTGCGCCCTGGTTGCGCGGCCGGGTCTCGTCGACCCAGACATGGACCGGAATGCCGGCGTCGTGCGCGGCGTAGATCGGCGCCGTCGCCGTGCCGATGTCGACGGTGGCGAGCCACCCGGCGTTGCAGTGGGTCAGGATATTGACCGGCTTGTCGCCCTTGCGCGCGCGCTTCACGAGCTCGAGCCCGTGCCGGCCGATGGCGGCATTGATGCCGACATCCTCGTCCGCGACCTCGGCGGCGAGCGCCCAGGCGGCATCCGCCCGCTCCCCCGGCGGCAATTCGGCCAAGCGCCGCCGCGCCCGGTCGAGCGCCCAGCGCAAGTTGATCGCGGTCGGGCGCGTGGCACCCAGCACCTCGATCGCCCGGGCGAGCGCAGCGTCGCTCGGATCGGCCGTGACCGCCAGCGCCACGCCATAGGCCGCCGTGGCGCCGATCAGCGGTGCACCGCGCACCAGCATGGCGCGGATCGCGTGCGCCGCCGCCTCCATGGTCGTGAGCTCGAGCGTCACGAACTCGTGCGGCAGGCGGGTCTGGTCGATGATGCCGACGCGCCGGCCGGCGACCGGCCAGATCGTCCGCATGGGTGTACCGTCGACGCGCATCCGTCAGCTCCGCCGGTTGAGCACGCGGCCTGCGACCGCATCGAGCCTGGCGAGCACCGCCGGGTCGCGCACCTCCGGTGCCGTCATGATCGCGTGCTCCAGCGCCGTCTGGCAGCCGGCATGGCACGGGCCCTCGTGGCCGCCCAGGTGCGGCAGCACTGACTTCACCAGCGCCTTCGCCTTCTCGGCATTGCCCATGAGCACGCGCACGACCATCTCGACCGAGACGTCGTCATGCCCCTGATGCCAGCAGTCGTAGTCGGTCACCATCGCGACGCTCGCGTAGCAAATCTCCGCCTCGCGGGCCAATTTCGCCTCCGGCATGTTGGTCATGCCGATGACGGCACAGCCCCAGCTGCGATAAAGCTCGCTCTCGGCGAAGGTCGAGAATTGCGGGCCTTCCATCACCATGTAGGTGCCGCCGCGCAGGATATCGATGCCGAGACCGGGACCCACCTCCATGAGCGCATCGCCGAGCCGCGGGCAGACAGGCCGCGCCACGGAAACATGGCCGACGCAGCCGGTGCCGAAGAAGCTCTTCTCGCGCGCGAAGGTCCGGTCGATGAACTGGTCGACGATCACGAAGGTGCCGGGCGCATAACGCTCCTGCAGGCCGCCGACGGCCGACAGGCTCAGGATGTCGGTGACGCCCGAGCGCTTCAGCGCATCGATGTTGGCGCGATAATTGATCTCGGTCGGCGAGATGCGGTGGCCGCGGCCGTGACGCGGCAGGAACACCACGTCGACGCCCTCGAGCCGGCCGAAGCACAGCTCGTCGGACGGTGCCCCGTAAGGACTTTCGACCCGGCGCCATTCCACATCGGTCAACCCGTCGATCTGATAGAGCCCGCTGCCCCCGATGATGCCGATCCGCGGCCGCGCCATCCCGTATTTCCTTCGTCTCGAAAACGGCGCCGGCCGGACCGGCGCCTTGAAGCGGGCGGGATATTAGCCGGCCCGCGTGCCGCGGTCGCGTGGAAAAGACCGGCGCCGCCCCGGTGAAACCGGCGACCGCGCTGCGTATCTGTTGTTGATGTACCCGCATTTTCGGGGAGACCTCAGATGAAGCTCCTCAGCCTGGCCCTCGCTGTCGCCGTGACGCTCGGTGCCTGCAGCCATAGTGGCCTGTTCGCGCTAGGAACGGCGCGGACACCGGCCTTGGGGGCAAATAGCGATGAGGCGACTGGCGCGGCCGAGGCCGGCGGCTCGGTCACCGGCACCGAGCGCGGCCGGACGGCGTTGCCGCCCTATATCGTGCCGGCACATCCCGATGCCTTGAGCGGCGACGACGGCGGCATTGCCGGCAAGACCAACCCGGATTGAGCCAAAACGAAAGGCCGCTCCCCGTCAGGGGAACGGCCTCTCGGGATTACCGGCGAACCCGGGGCGACGCTCAGTGGAGGTCGGCCCAGATCTTCCGCTTGGCGTAGTAGAGCGCGCCGGTCAGCACGATCAGGAACAGCATGACGCGCACGCCCAGGCGCTTGCGCGCATCCTGCTCCGGCTCGGCCGCCCAGGCGAGGAAGGTCGCGACGTCGTGCGCCTCGCTCTTCAGGTCGTTGGGCGCCCCGTTCGCGAACGTGACGGCACCGTCGGTCAGAGGCTGCGGCATGCCGATCTTCTGGCCGCCGGCGGTGAAGTAGATGTTGTAATACTGGCCGTCGGCGAGCTTCACGTCGGCCGGCGCCTGCTTGTACCCCTGCAGGATCGAGTAGACGTAGTTCACGCCGCCTTCGCGCGACTTCACGATCAGCGCCAGATCCGGCGGATTGGCACCGTTGTTGGCCGCGCGCGCCGCCTTCTCGTTCGGGAACGGCCGGACGAACCTGTCGGACGGCTTGGCCGGGCGCTGGATGACGGCGCCGTCGTCGTTGGTGTCGTTGACCTGGTACTGGGCGGCGAACGCCTTGACCTGATCATCGCTGTAGCCGAGCGCCGCGATGTTGCGGTAGCTCATCTCGTAGAGGCCGTGGCAGTTCGAGCAGACCTCCTTGTAGATCTGCAGGCCACGCTGGGCGGACGCCTTGTCGATCGTGCCGAAGATGCCGCTGAACGACCAGTCGCCCTTCAGCAGTTCCGGCTCCGCCGCTTCCTGGGCATGAGCGACGAGCGGTTGGGTGGCGAGCGCCGAGACGGCGATCGCCGCACCAAGAAGGAACCGACGGATCATCAAGGCTTCTCCATCCGGGCGCCGGCGGCGGCGGTAGCCGCGCCACCCTTCAGAACCGACTGGGCAATGCTGGTCGGCAGCGGGAGCGGCCGCTCGAGCTTGCCGAGGACCGGCAGGACGATAATGAAGTGGAAGAAGTACCAGGCGGTCGACAGGCGCCCGATCAGCACCCACCAGCCCTCGGGCTTGTGCGCGCCGACGACGCCCAGAAGGACTGCGTCGATCAGCAGCAGCCAGAAGAACACGCGGAAGACCGGGCGGAACTTGCCGCTGCGGACCGGCGAGGTGTCGAGCCACGGCAGCACGAACAGCACGGCGATGGCGCCGAACATCGCGATGACACCGGCGAGCTTGTCGGGCAGCGAGCGCAGGATCGCGTAGAACGGCAGGAAGTACCATTCGGGCTCGATCGAGGCCGGCGTCGAGAGCGGGTTGGCCGGGATGTAGTTGTCGGGCGAGCCGAAGAAGTTCGGGTCGAAGAAGATGAACGCCGACCAGATCAGCAGGAACACCGATGTGCCGAACAGATCCTTGACCGTGTAGTACGGATGGAACGGGATCGAGTC
Organism: Aliidongia dinghuensis; assembly: GCF_014643535.1. Lineage (NCBI taxonomy): Bacteria > Pseudomonadati > Pseudomonadota > Alphaproteobacteria > Rhodospirillales > Dongiaceae > Aliidongia > Aliidongia dinghuensis. Next base: position 37,014 of record NZ_BMJQ01000003.1, read on the forward strand.
CTGCTTGCCCTTCATGTCGATGCCGAGCGGGTTGTTCGACCCGTGCTGGTGCAGCGCCACGATATGGAGGCCGACCACCGCCGCGATGACGAACGGCAGCAGGTAGTGCAGCGAGAAGAAGCGGTTCAGGGTCGGGTTGTCGACGGCGAAGCCGCCCCAGAGCCAGGTCACGACGTGCTGGCCCACGACCGGGATGGCCGAGAACAGGTTCGTGATGACGGTGGCGCCCCAGAAGCTCATCTGGCCCCACGGCAGCACGTAGCCCATGAAGGCGGTCGCCATCATCAGGAGCAGGATGATGACACCCAGCATCCACAGGAGCTCGCGCGGCGCCTTGTAGGAGCCGTAGTAGAGGCCGCGGAAGATGTGGATATAGACGACGATGAAGAACATCGACGCGCCGTTCATATGGATGTAGCGGAGCAGCCAGCCATAGTTCACGTCGCGGACGATGCGCTCGACGCTCGAGAACGCGAGATCCGCGTTCGGCGTGTAGTTCATCGCGAGGAAGATGCCCGTCAGCATCATGACGGTGAGCACGACCAGCGCCAGCGACCCGAAGTTCCAGAAATAATTCAGGTTCCTGGGCGTCGGGTACTCGTTCAGCTCATGGTCGAGATACGAGAAAACGGGCAGGCGGTGGTCGATCCAGCGGATGACCCTGTTCTGATAGGCCTTTGCGGTCATTGCGGATGCCCTTAGCCGATCTTGAGCGAAGTGTCGGTTTTGAATTCATAGGGCGGGAGCGCCAGATTGAGCGGCGCAGGTCCCTTCCGGATACGGCCCGAGCTGTCGTACTGCGAGCCATGGCAGGGGCAGAACCAGCCGTCGTATTCGCCTCGCGGATCAGACGGTTTCTGCCCGAGCGGGATGCAGCCCAAGTGGGTGCAGATGCCAACGACGATGAGCCACTCGGGCTTCTTGACGCGCGACGCGTCGGTCTGCGGATCGCGGAGCTCGGCGACGTTGACGTCGGCCGCCTCCTTGATTTCCTTTTCCGTGCGATGGCGGATGAAGACGGGCTTGCCCTGCCAGACGACCGTGATGCTCTGGCCGACGGCGACCGGGGTGAGGTCGACCTCGGTCGAGGATAGCGCCAGCGTGTCGGCGGCCGGGTTCATGCTGCTGATGAACGGCCAGGCAACCGACGCGGCGCCGACGACGCCCAGCGCCGTGGCCGTCAACACCAGGAAGTCGCGGCGCGACTCGCCGTCTCCATGGTGTTCCGTCCCTGCAATATTCGTTGTCTCCGCCATCAGCTACCTCTTGGGGATGATACGGCAACATGGGGCCGCCCCACGGCGCGGCGCTTTTTCGCGCCCTGCGGGACGGCTCATGTGACACGCGGTCGCAAGTTCAACGACGGTGTCGGTCGAAAGCCGGCGGCACCGTAGCGGAAAAAACCCGCGCCGAGAAGTCGTTGAGCTTCCTTTGGCCGACCTGGGCACAGGAAGTCAACCCACTGGAAGAACAAAGCTGAAAATCGCAACGAAGTGTGTCGCCAAGCCAATGAGCACGGCCGTGTGCCAGACCGGCCCGCCCCAACGCCAGCGTGCACTGAGCGCGTAGGAGATCACCCCCGCGCTGAACGCGAGTCCGCCGCCCGTGACGAGCACGAGCACCGTCGGCGTAAGCGTCGCGACGAGCCGGTCGAGGCCCAGCAGCACCATCCAGCCCATTGCCAGATAGAACAGGATGAACCAGCGCTCATGGCGCAGGCGCAGCCACAGCTTGAGGCAGATCCCAACCGCCGCCATGAGCCAGATCGGCACCAGCAGGAAGCCGACGCCGTCTTCGGGGGCCATAAGCGAGAGCGGCGTATAGGTGCCGGCGATCATGAGGAAGATGCAGATATGGTCGGCGAAGCGCCACAGGCTCGCCTTGTTGGCGGTGAAGAGCGTGTTGTAGACGAGCGAGACGACCGACGACGCCGCGAGCGTCAAGCCATAGACGATGCCGGCGACTGCCGCGCGCGGCGTCGTGCCGGTGACGCGCCAGATGAGCAGGCCGAATGCCACCAGCGCGAATCCGGCGGTCGCCGTCAGCACCAGGCGATCGAGCAGAATATGGCCCCCGACGCCACGGCCATCCCCGCCATGGCCACCCACAGGGCTCTCGATTTGGCCCTCGGGCCAGCGCTGCGCCATTCGCTTCTCCGGGAAGTCAGAGAAAACTGTAGGGATCGACGTCGACCTGCACGCGAACCGCCGTCGGCACGCGTACGCTCGACAACCATTGTCGAAGCACCGCCTGCAGATTCACCTGCCGATCGGTTTTCATCAAGAACCGTCGTCGATGCCGGCCGCGCAGCACGGCGAGCGGCGCTGGCGCCGGCCCCAGCACGTCGACGCCCTTCAGGTGCGGCGCCGCCCGGGCGAGCGCTGCCGAGACCTGGTCCGCCTGGTCAGCATCGGGTGCCGAGACGATGAGCGCCGCCAGCCGGCCGAACGGCGGCATGTGGCGGCTGCGGCGCTCGGCCGATTCGAGCGCCAGGAACCGGTCGCGATCGTGGGCAGCCAGCGCCTGCATGACCGGATGGCCGGGATCAAAGGTCTGCAGCAGCACGCGGCCCGGCCGTTCCGCCCGGCCGGCACGGCCCGCCACCTGATGCAGCATCTGGAACGTGCGCTCGCCAGCACGCAGGTCGCCGCCGGCGAGGCCCAGGTCGCCGTCGATCACGCCGACCAGCGTCAGCATCGGGAAATGATGCCCCTTGGCCATGATCTGCGTGCCGATCAACAGGTCGATCTCATGCGCCTGGACACGCGCCACCAGGTCCGCCATCGCCTGGGGACCGACGAGCGTGTCCGAGGCCATGACCGCGACGCGCGCGTCCGGAAAACGCTCGGCAATCTCCTCGGCCAGGCGCTCGACGCCCGGACCACAGGGCGCGAAGGAATGCTTGTCCTCGCAGGCCGGGCAGATCTCGGGCGGCCGTTCCGCATGACCGCAGTGATGGCAGACGAGCCGGCCCATGAAGCGATGCTCGACCAGCCAGGCAGTGCAGTTCGGGCATTGCATGCGATGCCCGCAGGTCCGGCAAAGCGTCAGCGGCGCGTAGCCGCGGCGATTGAGGAACAGCATCGCCTGCTCTCCGGCGACAAGCGTCTCCTTGAGCGCCGCGATCAGGCTCGGCGCCACGAAGCGCTGGCGCTCGGGCTTGTCCTCACGCAGGTCGACCAGCGTCACCTGCGGCAGTTCCGCCCCGCCATGGCGATCGGGCAGCACGATGCGCCGATAACGCCCGCGCTCGGCATTGACCAGGCTTTCGAGCGACGGCGTGGCAGACGCCAGCACGATCGGCACGCCCTCGAGCGAAGCACGCACCACGGCCATGTCGCGGGCGTGGTAGACGACGCCCTCCTCCTGCTTGAACGAGGCGTCGTGCTCCTCGTCGACCACGATCAGCCCCAGGTCCTCGAACGGCAGGAACAGGGCCGAGCGCGCGCCGACCACGACCCTTGCCCGCCCGTCGGCGACATCGCGCCAGACGCCGCGCCGCTCGGCCGGTCTGAGGTCGGAATGCCAGGCGGCGGCGGGTGCGCCGAATTGCCGCTCGAAACGGCGGTGCCATTGCGCGCCGAGCGCGATCTCGGGCAGCAGCACCAGCACCTGGCGCCCGGCGGCAAGCGCTGCCGCGATCGCCTTGAAATAAACCTCGGTCTTGCCGGAGCCGGTGACGCCGTCGAGCAGGATCGTCTCGTAGTGCCGCGCTTCGACCGCCGCCACGATGGCGTCCGCGGCCTGCCGCTGGTCGTCGGACAGCGGCGGGAACGGCAGCCGCCAGTCGGGCAGCGGCCTGGGCGGCCGCGCCGGCAGCCGGGTCTCGACCAGGAGGCCCGCCTCGGCCATGGCGCGGATGACGCCGGCGCCGCAACCGGCCTCCTGGGCCAGGAGTGCGGCCGGCAGGGCCTCGCCGCCGTTGAACACGGCGAGCACGCGCCGGCGCGTCGCAGTCAGGCGGCGATCCTTGGCGTCGAGTCCCGGCAGATCGGGCGCCACGGCGAAGCCCACGCGCCCCTCTTCCGGCTCGAGCGCGTCGGACGGCCCCATCGCCATGCGCAGCACGGCGCCGGGCGGGCTCAGCGTATAGGCGGCGACCCAGTCGACCAGGCGGCGGACCGGCGCCCGCATCGCAACGGCGTCATGCACGGTCGCGACCGGCTTCAGGCGGGGCTCTGCGACATCATCGCCCGATTCGGAGCGGTCCCAGACCACACCGGTCACCATCCGCTGGCCAAGCGGCACGGTGACGAAGCTGCCCGGCGGCGGCATCTCGGCCGGCGCCCGATAGTCGTAGGCGCCGTCCAGCGGCAGCGGCAGGAGAACCGGAACCCGGCCCGCCTGCGGCGAGTTTGAGACCTGTGGCGTCTTCGGCGCCGCAAAACTGGTGCTCGACCCGGCCATGGGCTAGAGTCCCATACATCGAAGGGATGCGTCGACGGGTCGTGGATCCGGTGCGTTCCCCTTCCTCGACAACAGCAGATCCCTCAGGTTCACCATGAAATTCTTCATTGATACCGCCGACATCGCCGAGATCCGCGAGCTGGCCGCCACTGGCCTCGTCGACGGTGTCACGACCAACCCCTCGCTGGTCGCCAAGACCGGCCGCAACTTCCTCGACACAATCGCAGAGATCTGCGACGTGATACCAGGTCATGTCAGCGCCGAGGTGGCCGCCACCGACTTCGATACCATGCTGAAGGAAGGCGAGAAACTGGCGAAGATCGCCCCCAACGTCGCGGTCAAGGTGCCGCTGACGCCCGCCGGCCTCAAAGCCTGCAAGGCGCTCTCCGACAAGGGCACGCCGGTCAACGTGACGCTCTGCTTCTCGGCGGCCCAGGCGATCCTGGCCGCCAAGGCCGGCGCCACTTACATCTCGCCCTTCGTCGGCCGCCTGGACGACATCGGCGAGAACGGCATGAACCTGATCGCCGACATCATCGAGATCTACGCGAGCTATCCCGACATCCGGACCCAGGTGCTGGTCGCTTCGGTGCGCGGGCCGCAGCACGTGATCGCCGCCGCCAAGATGGGCGCCGACGTCGCAACGCTGCCGCCCTCGGTGCTGCGGCAGATGTTCGCCCATCCGCTGACCGACAAGGGCCTGGCCGCCTTCGTCGCCGACTGGGCCAAGACCGGCCAGTCGATCCTCTGAACTGAGCGACAGGAGCCCGCGAGCCGATCATGGAACAGCAAGGCCAGAGCGAATCCCGCGTCGAGACTGACGCCGCGCCCCGCGCGGCGACAACCGACGAGGTGCTGGCCTATCTGACCCGGCATCCGGGCTTCCTTGCCGACCATCCCGACCTGGTCAGCGTCCTGACGCCACCCGAGCACCGGCGCGGTGCCGGCGTCGTCGACATGCAGCAATTCATGCTGCAGCGGCTGCAGAGCGACTTGGCCCGGCTCAAGAGCCAGCAGCGCGCGCTCATCTCGACCAGCCGGTCGAACCTGACCAGCCAGACGCGTATCCACGCGGCCGTGCTGGCGATCGTCGGCGCCAGCAGCTTCGAGCAGCTGATCCAGACCGTGACGACCGATCTCGCCGTATTGCTCGACGTCGATGTCGTGACGTTGTGTGTCGAATCGGACACCGGCCCCCTGCCCCGGCCGCCGCTGCCGGGCGTTCTGCTGCTGCCGTCGGGCGAGGTCGACCGGCTCCTCGGCGCGGACAAGGACGCGCTGCTCGAGGACGAAGTGCGCGGCGATCCGGCCCTGTTCGGCGCCGGCGCCGGCCTCGTCCAGTCCGAGGCGCTGCTGCGCCTTACGATCGGCAGCCACGCGCCCGCCGGCATCCTGGCCTTGGGCTCGCGCAGGCCGCACAAGTTCAAGGCCGGCCAGGGCACGGAACTCCTGTGCTTCCTTGCCCAGGCGCTGGAGATCACCATCGCCCAATGGCTCGACCTCGAGGCCTAACCGGCCCATACCCCCGGCCCGACCGTGCCTGTCCGCCGCCCCGACCCGCTGCCGCTCGCCCGTTTTGCCGCGACCGCCGACCTCTCGGACGCCATCGAGGCATGGCAGCAGCAGCTCAAATCCGAGCGCCGCGCCTCTGCCCATACGCTCGCCGCCTACGGCCGCGACCTCGCCGTTTTCCTCGATTTCACGCGCGACCATCACGGCGAGATGCCGTCGCTCGCCCTGCTCGGCCGCCTGAGGCCGGCCGATTTCCGCGCTTATCTCGCGGCACGCGCCGCACAGGATCTGGCCAAGAGCTCACAGGCGCGCGCGCTTTCCGTTTTGCGCGGCTTCTTCCGGTTCCTCGACCGGCGCGGCCTCGTGACCAACCCGGCGCTCACCGTTTTGCGCGGGCCGCGGCTTGGACAATCCGTGCCGAAGCCGCTCAGCGAGGGCGACGCCGAGGCCGCGATCGATGCGGCGGACACGGTGCAGACGGTCACGGCGCCGCCTTGGATCGCCGCCCGCGATACCGCCGTCGTAACCCTGCTCTACGGCTGCGGCCTCCGCCTGTCGGAGGCGCTTGACCTCACGCGCCGGCAGGCGCCGACGGCGGGGATGACCACGCTCCGCGTCACCGGCAAGGGCGGCAAGACGCGCATTGTGCCGTTGCTGCCGGTGGTCGCGAGTGCGGTCGACGATTATCTGGCGCATTGCCCGCACCCGATCGGCCCGGACGATCCGCTGTTCGTCGGCACGCGCGGCGGGCCGCTCAATCCACGCCTGGTGCAGCGCCTGATGGAGCAGCTGCGCATCCGTCTGGGCCTGCCCGACAGCGCGACCCCGCACGCGCTCCGCCACAGTTTCGCGACCCATCTCTTGGCCGGCGGCGCCGATCTCCGGGCGATCCAGGAACTGCTCGGCCACGCCTCGCTGTCGACCACACAACGCTATACCGCGATCGACGCCGCGAAGCTGATGGAGGTCTATGACCGGGCGCACCCGCGCGCGCGCGGATAGCGCTTCGGACAGCGCTTATTGGGGAGGCGGACGATCGCCGTGGCCATGTCGCTGCGCCCGGGCAGCTTCGAGATCGTCATGGAGCTTTTCGTAGCACGTCGCACGCGTCGTGCCGTCCGCGATTGTCCGGCACTGCGCCCAGGCGGCCTCGAACCGGTCGTGCTCGGCCCGCATGGCATTGAAATCGGGCGGCGGACCCGACGGTGCGCCGGGCGGAGCGGATTGGGCAAGTGCTGGAGCGGCGGCGGACGCCGCGACGAGGACGGCGAAGGCCGCGATCAAGGGATGTTTCACCGGAACGCTCGGTTTCGTGGAAGCTGGCCGCGAGTGTGGCGGATCGGCGGCGCCCCTGTCCCACCCCTTTGCGTTTCAGAAAGAACCAAATGGTTTCAGGATGTTGCGTCCGGATCCGTGAGATCCTCGGGCGTGGCCCAGGCGACGAGTTCGACGGCGCCCTCCTCGATCAGCCGCGGTCCCGCGCGGCGACGTTGCAGCTCGGGAAAGATCACCATGCCGAAGATGCCGTCCGGGTGCTCGCCGCGGATCGACATCGGCGTCAGCAGCCGCTTGAACTTGATCCAGGTGCGGCCGGGTTCGGCGAGCGTGCCGGTGTAGACGACGGGCAACTCCCGCTCGACCGCCTCGCGAAAGAGCCGCAGCCGGTCTTCCAGTACCGGCGCCGGGATCATCTCGTCGAGATAGCGGCCGGTCGGGTCACTCTGGAAGGCCGCGCAGACGGCGGTCCCGGCGAGCCGGCAGCGGAAGCGACCCTCGGGTGTGACCTCGTAAAGAAAGAGATAGGGCAGGATGCGCTGTGGCATCTCGACCGGATCGAGCGCTGACTTGAGCGGGACCGCGCGTCCCGCCCGGCGCGCGCGCCAGAAGGCGAAGCAGTCCTCGAGCGGCGTGCCGCTGAGCAGTGCCTGAAACGCGGATGGCTGCACGATCGGTCGAGCGAGCATGATCCGGCGAGCGTAGCGGGGCGGGCGTTACCCGGAGGTGAAGAGAAGTCCGGCTCCCAGAAAAAATCAAATTCGCCGAAAATGAAATCCGCCGGCCCTTCGCAGAGCCGGCGGATCATAAGGCTTGGACCCGGGATGCCCCGGCTCAGATGTTGAGGCGCTCAGATGTTGAGCGGCAGGCCCGAGGTCGCGAGGGCTGCTTCCTTGACCGCCTCATTCAGCGTCGGATGCGCGTGGCAGGTCCGGCCGATGTCTTCCGAGGACGCGCCATATTCCATGGCGAGCGCCACTTCGGCGATCATCGTCCCGGCGTCCGGGCCGATGATGTGGCAGCCCAGGACCCGGTCGGTCTTGGCGTCGGCAATGAACTTGACGAAGCCTTCGGTATCGCCGTTCGCCTTGGCACGGCCATTGGCCGTGAACGGGAACTTGCCGACCTTGTACTCGATGCCCGCGGCCTTGACCTCTTCCTCGGTCTTGCCGACCGAGGCCACTTCCGGCCAGGTGTAGACGACGGCCGGAATGGCGTCGTAGTTGAGGTGCGGCTTCTGCCCGGCCAGGATCTCGGCGAAGACGACGCCCTCTTCCTCGGCCTTGTGCGCCAGCATCGCGCCGGCGATCACATCGCCGATCGCATAGATGCCCGGGACATTGGTCTGGAAATGGCCGTCGACCTTGACGCGCTTACGCTCGTCGAGCTCGACGCCGGCTTCGGCCAGGCCCAGCTCGTCGGTGTAGGGACGCCGGCCGATCGAGAGCAGCACGACATCGGCCTTGAGCTCTTCCTTGTCGCCGCCGGCCGCGGGCTCGAGCGTGAGCGTGACGCTGGTCTTCGTCTTCTTGGCGGCCGTGACCTTGGTCGAGAGCTTGAACTGCATGCCCTGCTTGGCGAGCGCGCGGTTCAAGGCCTTGCCGACCTCGAGGTCGAGGCCCGGGGTGATGCGGTCGAGGAACTCGACGACGGTCACTTCCGCGCCGAGACGGCGCCAGACCGAGCCCAACTCGAGGCCGATGTAGCCGCCGCCGATCACGACCAGGTGCTTCGGCACCTTCGGGATCTCGAGCGCGCCGGTCGAGGACACGATCTGCTTCTCGTCGACCTCGACGCCTGGCAGCGGCATGACGTCGGAGCCGGTCGCGATCAGGATGTTCTTGGTCTCGATCGTCTGGCTCGTGCCGTCGGCTGCCGTCGCCGTGACCTTGCCGGCCGCGGCGATCTTGCCCGTGCCCTTGACCCAGGTGATCTTGTTCTTGCGGAACAGGAACTCGACACCCTTGGTGATGTCCGAAACGACCTTGTCCTTGCGTGCCAGCATGGTCGCAAGGTCGAGCGCCACGCCCGAGACCTGGACGCCGTGCGCGGCCAGCGCGTGGTTCGCTTCCTCGAACTTCTCGGACGACTGCAGCAGCGCCTTCGACGGGATGCAGCCGACGTTGAGGCAGGTGCCGCCCAGGCGCTCGTTCTTCTCGACGCAGGCGACCTTCATGCCCAGCTGGGCCGCGCGGATGGCGGCGATATAGCCGCCCGGGCCGCTCCCGATGACGACGAGATCGTAGCTGTCGGTCATGATTCTCTTTCCGTTATGGCTGCGGGCCCGTCACCGGGCCCGCAGGATCTTGATTACATGTCCAGCAGCAGGCGCTGCGGGTCTTCCAGGTTTTCCTTGACGCGAACCAGGAAGGTGACCGCCTCGCGGCCGTCGATGATGCGGTGGTCGTAGCTCAAGGCCAGATACATCATCGGCCGGATCTCGACCTTGTCGCCGATCGCGACCGGGCGCTTCTGGGTCTTGTGCATGCCCAGGATCGCCGACTGCGGCGGGTTCAGGATCGGCGTCGACATGAGCGAGCCGTAGACGCCGCCGTTCGAGATCGTGAAGGTGCCGCCGGTCAGTTCCTCGATCGAGAGCTTGCCGTCGCGCGCCTTCTTGCCGTAGACGCCGATCTGCTTCTCGATGTCGGAGAAGCTCATCACGTCCGCGTCACGCACCACCGGCACGACGAGACCGCTCTCGGTGCCGACCGCGACGCCGATGTCGTAGTAGTTCTTGTAGATGAGCTCGTCGCCCGAGATCTCGGCATTAACCGCCGGCAATTCCTTCAAGCCTGCGATGCAGGCCTTCACGAAGAAGGACATGAAGCCGAGCTTGACGCCGTGCTTCTTCTCGAACGCGTCCTTGTACTGCTCGCGGATCGCCATGATCGCCGTCATGTCCACCTCGTTGAAGGTGGTGAGCATGGCGGCCGTGTTCTGGGCTTCCTTGAGGCGCTGCGCGATGCGCTGGCGCAGGCGCGTCATCTTGACCCGCTGCTCGCGCGGGCCGGCCTCGCGGGCCTGCACCACAGGCGCTGCCGGAGCCGGGGCCGCAGCCGGAGCGGCCGTGCCCGTCGCGATCGCACCCAGCACATCACCCTTGGTGAGCCGGCCGTCCTTGCCGGTTGCCGGAATGCTGGTGGCGTCGAGCTGGTTCTCGGCGACGAGCTTGCGCGCGGCCGGGCCCGAGCGGTCGAGATCGGTCGCGGCCGAAGCGGCGGCAGGAGCCGGCGCCGGTGCAGCCGCCGGCTTCGGCGCCTCGACCTTGGCAGGTGCCGTGGCCGCAGCGGGCTTCGCCGCAGCACCCGCCGCACCCTCGGCGATCACGCCCAAGAGCCCGCCGACAGCGACATTGGCACCTTCCGGCGCCGAGATCTCGCTCAGCACGCCGGTCGCGGGCGAGGGCACGTCCACCGTCACCTTGTCGGTCTCGAATTCGATCAGCGTCTCGTCGATCTTGACACTGTCGCCGACCTTCTTGAGCCAGCGCGCCACAGTGCCTTCGGTCACCGATTCGCCCAGCGGGGGCACCTTGATTTCGGTCGCCATGTTCGGTCCTTGGTTCAGGTTTCAGGTCGAGCGGTGCGGCCGGTCAGTCCCCATCCGGCCGCTTGCCGCCCGTCCCAACAATTGAGGGGTTGGTCAGCGCAGCGTCAGCGCGTCGTCGATGACTTTCTGCTGCTGCGCGACATGCTTCTTCATCGAGCCCGTCGCGGTCGCGGCAGATTCGGCACGGCCGACATAGACCGGGCGCTTCGCCTTGATGTCGAGGCCCGAGAGCAGCGTCTCGATGCGCCGGTCGACGAAGGTCCAGGCACCCATGTTCTGGTGCTCTTCCTGGCACCAGACAACCTCTGCCTTGGTGTAGCGCTTCAATTCTTTGCCGAGCGCGTTGAACGGGAACGGATAGAGCTGCTCGACGCGGACGAGGGCCACGTCCTTGATCTTGCGCTCGGTCCGGGCCGCCAGGAGCTCGTGGTAGAGCTTGCCGCTGCACAGCACGACGCGCTTCACCTTATCGTCGGCGACGAGCTTCTCGGCCTCGCCATAGACGCGGTGGAAGGTCGTGCCCTCGGCCATGTCGGCGAGGTTCGACAGCTTCGCGCGCAGCATCGACTTCGGCGACATGATGATGAGCGGCTTGCGGAAGTTCCGGCAGACCTGCCGGCGCAGCGCGTGGAAATAGTTGGCCGGGTTCGAGATGTTGCAGACCTGGATATTGTCCTCGCCGCACATCTGCAGATAGCGCTCGAGGCGCGCCGAGGAATGCTCCGGCCCCTGCCCCTCGTAGCCGTGCGGCAGCAGCATGACGATGCCCGACATGCGGAGCCACTTCGATTCGGCGGACGTGATGAACTGGTCGATGATGACCTGGGCGCCGTTCGCGAAGTCGCCGAACTGGCCTTCCCAGAGCACGAGCGCGCGCGGCTCCGCCATGGAGTAGCCGTAGTCGAAGCCCAGCACCGCCGCTTCCGACAGGAAGCTGTCAATGATCTCGACCTGGGCCTGGCCCTCGCGGATGTTGTTCACGGGCAGATAGGTCTGCTCGGTCTCCTGGTCGACCAGCACGGCGTGCCGGTGCGAGAAGGTGCCGCGGCCCACGTCCTGGCCCGACAGGCGCACGAACATGCCGTCCGCCGCGATCGAGCCGAACGCCAGCGCCTCGGCCGTGCCCCAGTCGAAGCCCTCGCCGGTCTCGAACATCTTCGCCTTTTCCTGGAACAGGCGAACGAGCTTGCGGTTGAGGTTGAAGCCTTCCGGCACGGTCGTGAGCGCCTTGCCGATCTGCTTCAGCGTCTCGAGCGGCACTGCCGTATTGCCACGGCGGTCGTCGTCCGGCGCCAGGCCGAAGCCGGCCCAGGCGCCCTCGAACCAGTCGGCCTTGTTCGGCTTGTAGCTTTTCCCCGCCTCGAACTCGGCTTCCATCTTGGAGAGGAAGTCGGTCACGATCTGGTCGGACTTGGCCTGGTCGAGCGTGCCTTCGCCGACCAGCTTCTCGGCATAGATCTGCCGGGTCGTCGGCTGGGTCGCGATCTTGCGGTACATGAGCGGCTGAGTGAACGCCGGCTCGTCCGTCTCGTTATGGCCGTGGCGGCGATAGCAGAACATGTCGACCACCACGTCCTTCTTGAAGACCTGGCGGAACTCGGTCGCGATGCGGCAGACGTGGACCACCGCCTCCGGATCGTCGCCGTTCACGTGGAAGATCGGCGCCTGGATCGACTTCGCCACGTCCGAGCAATAGGGGCCCGAGCGCGCATATTGCGGCGCCGTGGTGAAGCCGATCTGGTTGTTGATGATGAAATGGATCGTGCCGCCGGTGCGATAGCCCTTGAGCTCGGTCAGGTCGAGCGACTCGGCGACCAGGCCCTGGCCGGCGAACGCCGCGTCGCCGTGGATCAAGAGGCCCACGACCTGGGTGCGCTCGATATCACCGCGCTGGCGCTGCTTCGCGCGCACCTTGCCCAGCACCAGCGGATTGACCGCCTCGAGGTGCGACGGGTTCGCGGTCAGCGACAGATGGACGGTGTTGCCCTCGAACTCCCGGTCCGACGAGGTGCCGAGATGGTACTTGACGTCACCCGAGCCCTGGACGTCCTCCGGGTTCGCCGGATTGCCCTGGAATTCGGAGAAGATCGCGGCGAAGCGCTTGCCCATGACGTTGGCGAGCGTGTTCAGGCGGCCGCGATGGGCCATGCCGAGCACGATCTCCTTGACGCCAAGGCGACCGGCCGTGCGGATGATCTCCTCCAGCGCCGGGATCATGGTCTCGCCGCCCTCGAGGCCGAAGCGCTTCGTGCCGGTGAAGCGCTTGTCGAGGAAGCGCTCGAAGCTCTCGGCAGCCGTCAGGCGCTCCAGAAGCTCGGTCTTCTCCGTCGCGGGGAAATTCGCGCGGTTGAGCGCGCCTTCGATCTGCTCCTGGATCCAGGCCTTCTGGGCCGGATCCTGGATGTGCATGTATTCGACGCCGACGCTGCCGCAATAGGTATCGCGCAGCACCGCGTAGATTTCGCGCAGCGTGGCATTCTCGAGGCCGAGCACGCCGGCGATGTAGATCGGCCGGTCATAGTCGGCATCGGTGAAGCCGTAATGCTCTGGGTGAAGTTCCGGATGCGGCTCGGGCTTGTGGAGGCCGAGCGGGTCGAGGCTCGCCTCCAGATGGCCGCGCACGCGATAGGCGCGGATCAGCTGAAGCGCGCGGATCGAATCCGTCGCCGCCTGCTTCACCGCCTCCTCGGACAAGACCGGCGCCGTGGCGCCATTGGTCTTCTTGGCCGGGGCGGCACCGGCGCCGTCGCTGCCGATGATCCGCTTCGCGATCTTCTGCCAGCTCGGTCCCTTGACCTCGGCCTGGACCGAGACGGCATCGTCCCTGAGCTCATCGAAGAAGCTCCGCCAGCTCTGATCGACCCCGTTGGGATCGCTCAGATAGTGCTCGTAGAGTTCGGCGATGAAGGCCGAGTTAGTGCCATAGAGGAAGGTGGCTTCGCGGGTCTGCGCCATTTTGTTCGAGCGGCCGCTTGACGCGGCCGCTCTCTCTGCTGGGGTTGGTTAGGTTCGCTCTCGGGGCTCCGATGCGCCTCAGCCCTTGAAGGCCGAGAGCATCGTGGAGCCGAGCGACGCCGGGCTGTCGGCGACATGGAAACCGGCACTGCGCATCGCCTCGAACTTGTCGGCGGCGGTACCCTTGCCGCCCGAGATGATGGCGCCGGCGTGGCCCATGCGGCGTCCCGGCGGGGCGGTGGCGCCGGCGATGAAGCCGACGATCGGCTTCTTGGTCTTCGACTCCCGAATGAACTGGGCCGCATCCTCTTCGGCCGAACCACCGATCTCGCCGATCATGATGATGCCCTCGGTCTCCGGATCGTCGAGGAACAGCTTCAGCGAATCGATGAAGTTCGTGCCGTTGACCGGGTCGCCGCCGATGCCGATGCAGGTCGACTGGCCGAGGCCCACGGCCGAGGTCTGTGCGACCGCCTCGTAGGTCAGCGTGCCCGAGCGGCTGACGATGCCGACCTTGCCGCGGCGGTGGATGTGGCCCGGCATGATGCCGATCTTGCACTCGCCCGGCGTGATGACGCCCGGGCAGTTCGGCCCGATGAGCCGCGACTTGGAGCCGCCGAGCGCCCGCTTCACCGTCACCATGTCGAGCACGGGAATGCCCTCGGTGATGCAGACGATGAGCGACACCTCGGCGTCGATCGCTTCCAGGATCGCGTCGGCCGCGAACGGCGGCGGCACGTAGATGACGCTGGCGTCGGCCTTGGTCACGTGCACCGCCTCGGCGACGGTGTTGAACACCGGCAGGTCGAGATGCTTGGTGCCGCCCTTACCGGGCGTCACACCGCCGACCATCTTGGTGCCGTAAGCCAGCGCCTGCTCGGAATGGAAGGTCCCCTGCGCGCCGGTGAAGCCCTGGCAGATGACCTTCGTATTGGAATTGACCAGAACGGCCATTACTTGGCCTCCTTCACGGCTTTGACGACCTTCTGGGCGGCATCCGCGAGATTATCGCCGGCCAGGATGGGCAGACCCGATTCGGCAAGGATCTTCTTGCCGAGCTCGACATTGGTGCCTTCGAGGCGCACGACCAGCGGCACGTCGAGGCTGACCTCACGCGCGGCGGCGATGACGCCCTCGGCGATCACGTCGCAGCGCATGATGCCGCCGAAGATGTTGACGAGGATGCCCTCGACGTTCGGGTCCGAGAGGATGAGCTTGAACGCGGTGGTGACACGCTCCTTGGTGGCACCGCCGCCGACATCGAGGAAGTTCGCCGGCTCGCCGCCGTAGAGCTTGATGATGTCCATGGTCGCCATGGCGAGGCCGGCGCCGTTCACCATGCAGCCGATGCTGCCGTCGAGCTTGACGTAGTTGAGCCCGTGCTTGCCCGCCTCGAGCTCCGAGGGGTCTTCCTCGTCGGCGTCGCGCAGCTCTTCGACATCCTTGTGGCGGAAGAGCGCGTTGTCGTCGAAATTGACCTTGGCGTCGAGGCAGAGGACGTCACCGGCGCCGGTCACGACCAGCGGGTTGATCTCGACGATCGAGGCGTCGAGCTCGTGGAACGCCTTGGACAGCGCCAGGATGAACTTCGTCGCGGTCGAAACCTGCTTGCCTTCGAGCCCGAGGGCGAAGGCGATCTGGCGGGCGTGGAACGCCTGCACGCCGGTCGCAGGGTCGATCGCGACCTTGATGATCTTCTCCGGCGTGTTATGGGCGACCTCTTCGATCTCCATGCCGCCTTCGGTCGAGGCCATGATGGTGACGCGGCCGGTGGCGCGGTCGACCAGCATGCCGAGGTAGAGCTCGCGCTTGATGTCGCAGCCTTCCTCGATGTAAACGCGCTTAACTTCCTTGCCGGCCGGGCCCGTCTGCTTGGTGACGAGCACCTTGCCCAGCATGGCCGCCGTGTTGGTCGCGACGTCGTCGATCGACTTCACGACGCGCACGCCGCCCTTGCCCTGGGGGTCGTTGGCGAAGTGGCCGGCGCCGCGGCCGCCCGCGTGGATCTGGGACTTCACCACCCAGACCGGACCGCCCAGATCGGCCGCGACCTTCTTGGCCTCTTCCGGCGTGTATGCGACGCCGCCGCGCGGAACGGCGACGCCGAACCCCTTCAGCAAGGCCTTCGCCTGGTACTCATGAATATTCATTGATGCGCGCCCCTCGGGATTGTCGGGGTCCGGCCCGCGGGCGCCGGGGCCCGCCGGACCGGACCTGCCGAACGCTTAAGCTTGGACGTTCTTGGCGACTTCGCAGAGCGTCTTGACCGCGGCCACCGACTTGTCGAAGCCGGCCTTCTCTTCCGCCGCGAGATCGATCTCGACGATCCGCTCGACGCCCTTCGCACCGATCACGACCGGCACGCCGACATAGAGGCCGTCGACGCCGTACTGGCCGGTGAGATAGGCGGCGCAGGGCAGCACCCGCTTCTTGTCCTTGAGGTAGGACTCGGCCATGGCGATCGCCGAGGACGCCGGCGCGTAGAAGGCCGAGCCGGTCTTCAAGAGCGCCACGATCTCCGCACCGCCGTCGCGGGTGCGCTGGACGATCTTGTCGAGCTTGTCCTGGGTCGTCCAACCCATCTTGACCAGGTCCGGCACCGGAATGCCGGCAACCGTCGAATAGCGCAGCAGCGGCACCATCGTGTCGCCGTGGCCGCCCAGCACGAAGGCGGTGACGTCCTCGACCGAGACCTTGAATTCCTCGGCCAGGAAATAGCGGAAGCGCGCGCTGTCGAGCACGCCGGCCATGCCGACGACGCGCTCGTGCGGCAGGCCCGTGGCCTCCTGCATGACCGAGACCATGACGTCGAGCGGGTTCGTGATGACGATCACGAAGGCGTTCGGCGCATGCTGCTTGATGGCGGCGCCGACCTGGCGCATCACCTTGGTGTTGACGCCGATCAGGTCGTCGCGGCTCATGCCCGGCTTGCGCGGGATGCCGGCGGTCACGATGATGACGTCGGCGCCGGCGACGGCCGCGAAGTCGTTCGAGCCGGCCATGACGGCGTCGAAGCGCTCGACCGGCGAGGCCTCGGCGAGGTCGAGCGCCTTGCCCTGCGGCACGCCTTCGGCGATGTCGACCAGGGTGACATCGCCCAGGTCCTTGAGGCCGGCGAGGAGCGCGAGCGTACCGCCGATCTGACCGGCGCCGACCAATGCGATCTTGTTACGTGCCATGGAATTCTTCCCTTCGGTTGCCCTGGGATCGGGCGGCATGGAGCAGACCCCGCGCGAATCGCGGCGCCTGTTGGAATCTCCGCCGTGCAGGTTGCCCTGCCAGAGCGGCGGTCTTAGCGCGAAACGCCGGGGCCAGCAAGCAACTCGGAATGCGCAGCATCCCTGCCATCCGGCGATGCGTAGGATTGGGTCCGGCGGCTCGAAATATAGTCGATCGACTGCATCTCCATTAGGCGGGACACGGTTCGTTCAAACTCGAAAGCCCCGTCGCCTTCGGTGTAAAGCTGGGCGGGCTCGGCCGCGGCCGAGATCACGACATGCACCTTGGCCTCGTATAAGGCATCGATGAGCGTATTAAAGCGCTTCGCCTCGTTACGATTTTCCGGGCCGAGCTGCGGCACGTTCGCGATCACGACGCTCTCGAAGCGCTCGGCAATCGCCAGATAGTCGCCCGCGCCGAGCGGCTGGCCGCACAGGTCCTTGAAGTCGAACCAGGCGACGCCCATGGCCTGGCGCGGCACCCGGACCGGATGCCTTTTCACCTCGAGCACGAGCGGTGTCGGCTTGGTGCCGTCGGTCAGTTCCGTGAAGGTTTCCTCGAGCGCCTCAGCGGTCGCCTCGCCGAGCGGTGCGTAATAGACCGGCCGGCCGACCAGCCGCATCAGCCGATAGTCGCGGCCGTTGTCGAGCTCGAGCACGTCGAGCTCTTCCTTGATCATGGCGATGAACGGCACAAAGCGCTCGCGCTGCAGCCCGTCCTTATAAAGATCGTCGGGCTCGCGGTTCGAGGTCGCGACCACGACCACGCCGGCGGCGAACAGCGCCTCGAACAGGCGGCCCAGGATCATCGCGTCGGCGATGTCGGTCACCTGGAACTCATCGAAACAGAGGAGCGTCGCGCCGCGGGCGATCTGGGACGCCAGCACGGCCAGCGGATCGGTGATCTTGCTGGTGCGAAGCGCGTAGAGCCGGTCGTGCACTTCCTGCATGAAAGCGTGGAAATGGACCCGGCGGCGCGCCTCGACGGCGCTCGTCTCGAAGAACAGGTCCATGAGCATGGACTTGCCGCGGCCGACGCCGCCGTAGATGTAGAGTCCACGCGGCGCCTTGGGCGCGTCGCGATGCGGGTTGAGCCCCAAGAACGCGCGCCATCCGGTCGGCGCCGCCGCCGGCGGTTCGGGCCGGTAGGACAGGAGTGCCCGATGCAGCGACTGCAGCTTCTCCGCCGCCAGCTCCTGCATCGGATCCGGCTTCAGCAAACCGGCTGCGCGCTTCGCGCGGTAGGCCGGCATCGGTCCCGGATGGGTCTCGAGCGTGGCGGTCGGGGCGATGGGTTCGGGCGGTGGGTCTGAAAAGAGTCGCATCGACGATCTGGCGAGCGGCAGGGCAGCCGCGAAAGAACCTGACTCTGCGCGCTCTTGCAACGCAAAAATCTGCAGTGAAAGCTACTCGAAAGCTTTGAATGCTTCACTCGGGGCTATGTTGCATCCGCGAAGCCTGGCAGCAAGCCCACCGCCGCACGGTCAGCCCCTCGCCTGACGCATGCGACGGCCAGCGACTTATGCGCAGGCCAGATGGGTCGGCGCATGATTTAATCAATCCGTGGTTGAGCAGAAGCGGCAAACGGCCCACACTCCTCTGTTACCTCACCGAGGAGACGCGTCATGCCCTTCGCACCCGGCTTCATCCTGTCGGAGGCTCAGGCTCTGCTCACACTCGCAGGCCTCTCCGAAGACACGGTTCCAGGCACCTCCCCGCCTCCGCCGCCGGCAGGCTGGGCGTTGTCGTTCCAATCACCCGAGCTCGGCCCGTTCGACAATTTGTTCCAGCTCTGGCGCAACGGCGCCGTGCCCGGCCAATACGCGGTCGCCATCCGCGGCACGGTCGAGGAGACCGGCAGCATCATCGAGGACCTCGCCTCGCTGATGATTCCAGCGAGCTTCCAGGTGACGGTCGACAGTCTCACCATCTCGTTCCAGTTCGCCGCCGAGCCCCAGACCGGCGTCAAGCCGGCCGGCCTCCACCTGGGTTTCACGCTGGGCGCGCTCTTCCTGCTGCTCGACCCGGACCATCTCGGCGTCAACGGCATCCTGGCGCAGCTCGCCGCCCTGCCGCCGAACAGCGAAGTCTATATTGTCGGCCACAGCCAGGGTGCGGCACTGGCGGCCCTCGTCACCTCGTACCTGCGCTATCCCAATTACCTGACTGACGCGCTGCCGCCGCTCAGCTACAAGACCTACGCCTTCGCGCAGCCGAAGCCGGGCAACGACCATTATTCCTGGGACTATGAGCAGGCGGTGGTGAGCCAGGGCCTGGGGTTGCGCATCACCAACCCGCTCGACTGGGTGCCGCAGGTGCCCTTCACCATCGAGTTCCTGCAGGACATCAACACGCCGAACCCCTTGAGCACGGTGACCGGCTTCAGCGGCGCGATCGCCGGCACCGTCGCAACCGCGATCCAAGCGGCCGTAGCATTCGAGGAATCGCAGGCGCTCACCTGGGCGACCGGGTCGTTCCGCAACCTGCCTGCCCTGGTCGAGGCGAAAGGCAAGCCGGCCGGCCTGCTGCCTGGCGCCGCACCGCTCTCGATCCTGGCGTCGTTCAATTTCATGCCGGCCGGCGCGGAGATCGCGCTGGTCGCGAATACCGCCTACACCGATCCCAACGATGAGTTCAGCCAGCACCATGTCGCGACCTATCAGGCACTGCTGACCCAGACCTTTGGCTGAGCGGGGCGCCCTTGGGGATGCCCTTGGAGATGCTGGGGCGGGATGCTGAGACGCAATGCCGCCGCTCCCCAAGGGCTTCTCATTGGGCTATGAAGGACCATTTAGTGGAATTTCCGCGCCCAAGACGCGCCGCCGCAGGACGATCCGCCCGATCATGAGCTATTTCGATCTCGAGAGTTTTGCCGCCACTCCGCTCGTCACCGAGCCGTTCCCCTATCTGATCGTGCCGGGCTTCCTCAAGGCCGACGTCCGCGCCGCGGTCGCCAAGGACTATCCCGAGATCGCGAAGCCCGGCAGCTTCCCGACCAGCGAAGTCAATTGCGCGGGCCATTTCAAGTCGATGCTGGAAGAACTCGAAGGGCCGGCGGTGCGCGCCGCCTTCGCCGAGAAATTCGACATCGATCTCACCGAACTGCCGACCATGGTGACGGTGCGCGGCCAGGCGCGCGCCAAGGACGGCCGCATCCATACCGACAGCAAGAGCAAGGTCATCACGGTCCTGCTTTATATGAATGGGCAGTGGGAAGCGCCGGGCGGCCGGCTGCGCCTGCTGCGCTCCGCCGACAGCCTGGACGACGTCATCGCCGAGGTGCCGCCGGACGAAGGCACGCTCTTGGCCTTCCTGGTGACGCCCAATTCCTGGCACGGCCATCAGCCGTTCGTCGGGCCCCGCCGGGTGATCCAGCTCAACTGGGTGACCGGCGAGGACGTCGTGCGCCACGAGCAGGCGCGCCACCGCTTCTCGGCCCGCATGAAGAAGATCCTGCCCTGGGCGTCGTAGCCAGACGGATATTTTCCCGTCATTCCCGCGAAGGCGGGAATCCAGAGTTGCCGCGCAAGTTGGTCGGATAGCTTTCACTTGCCCTGGATCCCCGCCTTCGCGGGAATGACGGACTGAGTTGGAGACCGCACCCGCCCCGCCATGATGACGATCCCCCGCTCCCCCGCGATGCGCTGGATCGTCTTGGTGCCGCGTACCAGCAGGAACACGCGCGCCATGTCGTCCGCGGCCCGGGCCGTGGCCGCCGCTGCGCGGGTGCGGGCCCAGAGCGCGTGCAGCTCCGGCTCCGGCAGCTGACGCAGCATCGCCTCGATCGCCGGGCGCGCCGCATCCTGCTCCTCGATCGCGAGCAACTCCGGCGCTCCGCTCATGCGGCACTCGCCCGCTCGGCGAGGCTCGCCTCGATGAAGTCGCCGAGCGCCGTCACCGCCGGGCTCGTATGGCCGGCCGAGCGATGCAGCGCGATTTCGAGATCGGGCAGCACCGGGAATCCCTCGGTGGCGCCGATCGGCACCAGCCCGGGCGGCAGCAGCGCCGCCTTGAATACGCCGACCGCAAGCCCGGCCGAGACGGCCGCTGTGGCAGCGCTGATGCTTTGGGTCAGATAGGCGATGCGCCAGGGCCGGCCGGCGCGATCGAGCGCCGCCATGGCCCAGTCGCGGAACAGGCAGCCCCGCGGCGCGACCGCCAGCGGCACCGGGGCGCCCTTGGGCGCAGTGAAGCCGGGGGCGGCGGCCCAGACCGCGCGGTCGCGCTGCAGAATGCGGCCGCGATGGCTGCCGGCGCCGTGCATGACGAGGACCAGATCGAGCCCGATGCCAAGCTTGCGCGCCAGTTCCGCGGTGAGGCCGCTCTGCAGCTCGACACCGACCTCCGGGTAGGTCTCGGCGAAGCGGCGCAGCACTGCCGGCAGCACGCTCGTCGCGTAATCGTCCATGGCGCCGAGCCGGACCATGCCGCGGACGGGCGCCCCGCGCCGGCGGCTCAGCACCTGGTCGTTCAAGCCCACCATCTGCCGCGCTGCGGCGATGAGCGCCTCGCCGTCCGGGGTCAGCACCGGCAGACGGCCGGTACGGTCGAACAGCGCCGCGCCCATCGACTGCTCGAGGCGCCGGACCTGGGCACTCACCGCCGACTGGCTGCGCCGCAGCACCCGGGCGGCGCGCGAGAAGCCGCCGGTGTCGACGATCGCCAGAAAGGCGCGCAGTGCATCGAGATCGAGATCCATCGACCTATCGTGATTGACGATGGCTTAGATCGCAACAAGCATCTTTCGTGATGACATCGCCGCCCCTAGCGTCGGCAGATCGATCGGTTCGGGAGGCGGCATGGACGGCGAAGGTCGGGGTCGGGAGCGCTGGGGCATCGCGGCGGCGGCGGCATCGAGCCTGATCGGCGGCCTGTCGCTGGTGGCGATCCGGCGCGTCGTCGGCACCACCGACCCGGTGCTGCTCGCCTTCTTCCGCTACGGCATCGGTGCGCTCTGTCTGCTGCCGCTCTCGCTCCGGGGTCGCGAGCGCCTGCCGCCGCCCCGCGCCTGGCCCGAGATCGTGCTCCTGGGCGGCCTGTTCTTCGCGCTGTTTCCGATCCTGCTCAACCAGGCGCTGGTCGACACCACCGCGTCGCGCGGGGCGCTGGCTCTGTCGAGCCTGCCGCTGCTCACCCTCGTGATCGCGGCCACGGCCGGTGCCGAGCGCCTGACCGGCCGCAAGCTCGCCGGCATCCTGCTTGCCTGCGCCGGCGTGGCGCTCGCGTTGGCTGGCCAAGGGTTTGGCGCCCAAGGTTTAAGCACCCACGGTTTAAGCACTGGCCATTGGCGCGGTGACCTGACCATGGTCGCGGCCGCCCTCATCGGCGCGCTTTACAACGTGCTGGCACGGCCGGCGATCCGCCGCCATGGCGCGCTCGGCTTCACCGCCCTTGCCATGGCGGCAGGCGCCGTCACCCTGATGCTGCTGGTGCCGTTCGGCGGCCCGCTCTCGGCCCGGCTGCCGCAGGACGGGCTCGGCTGGGGCGCCGTCGGCTTTCTGGGCCTCGTTGGCGGCGCACTTACCTTCCTGCTCTGGTCGGCCGGTCTTGCCCGGACGACGCCCACTCGCGTCGCCGTGACCGTGGCGCTCAACCCGGTCTCGGCCATGCTGGTGGGTGCATTCTGGCTCGGCGAGCCAATCGGGCCGGCGCTGCTCGGCGGCCTCGGCGCCGTCACCCTCGGCATTCTCGTCGCAAGCCGCTGAAACCATTACGCCTAAAACCATTGCGCCTAAAACCATTGCGCAGGCGACCGAGCTTCGTCCTATAACGGCACGACCCCTTGCGACCGCTCGAGGACAGGTGCGCCCAAATTGCTCGGATCGTTGCGTGTGAGGCCTTTCGGCCGCCTGTTGCCTGCGGCGCTCTTGCTCCTGTCGGCCTGCCTCCTGTCCGGATGCGGCGCCAGTCCCGACCATCTCGAAGTGCCGACGCTGCCACCGGCGCCAGCCACCCAGCCGACGGTGCCGCTCGATTCGGCGACGCTGGCCCAGCCCGACTACCGGGCGCTGCTCGTCGCGGGAGACGCGAACCGGCACGTCTACACCAACGCCATGCTCGAGATGCGCGACATCCTCGGCGACGCCGGGCTCGGCATCGACCGGGTGCGCGCCATGAGCGCCGACAAGCAGGTATTCAGCGCCGACACCTACGAGCGCGAGATCGTCCATCCCCACACGGGCGACATCGGTGAAAAGCTGAGCGTGCTGCCCGGCGCGATCGAGCCGCCGACGCTGGCGCTCCTCGCCCATCGGGTGCTCGACCTGCAGGCGACCCAGCCCGGCAAGGCCTGCTTCGCGTATCTGGTCAGCACCCCATCGGACGGCGGGCTGAAGCTTGCCGACGGCAAGGCGCTGACGCCCGACCTGCTCGACCGCGCGCTCATCGGCGGCTGCGGCACGGAACCGACGGTCGTCGTCGTGTCGGCCTGCGATGCCGGCGCCTTCGCCGCCCCGCCCATGACCCGGCCGAACCGGCTGATCCTGACCGCGTCCGCCGCCGGCGCCAACGGCTTCGGCTGCGGGCCGAACGTCGGCTTCACGACCTTCGACGAATGTTTCCTGGGCGCGCTTGACGGGACGCGGAGCTGGACCGACGTGTTCGATCGCACGCGCGCCTGCGTCACCCGACGCGAACGCCTGGTCGGCCAGGCGACGGTGGCGCCGCAGAGCTTCATCGGCCCGGCTGCCGCCGGCTTGGCAACGCCGTGGGCCGACGCGGCGCGGCACCCGCCGCGCATGGACGTACGGTTCCTGCAGGGCATCGGCCGCTTCACGCCGGATGCGCTGCCTTATTTCCCGACGCTGCAGGCGCGCAATGCCTCGGCCGCCACCGACTATCTGCACGCACCATCGCCCAAGGCCCTGGCGCTCACCTTCGCCGGCACGGTCGTCTGGGTCGGCGCCAGCCGTGGCGAGACGCCCGACGACGTTGCGCGCATCGCGCTGCAGCGTTGCGAATACGAATCGGGCGGCGCCTGCGTGCTGTTCGCGCGCAACAGCAACCTGACCGCGGCCTCCGCCTCGGGCCAGCCGCCCGAACATCCCCCGCTGCTCGTGCGCGCGGGCCGCGTCACGGCAGAGACCGTACCGTTCATCCGCGACGCGCAACGGCGCGAGATTGCCGCCTATCTGGCGGCACCGGGCCCGAAGGCGCTTGCGCTCTCGCCAACAGCCGAGGCGATGGGCACCGGCCCCACGGCCGCGGCGGCGATCGCCCGCTGCGGGTCCCAGGGCGCGACTGACTGCGTCGCCTATGCCGAGGGCGACCGCATCGTGCTTGCGATGCAACCCTGAGGTCGTCGTCGAGGCGGGTGCAAGTCCCCGTATTTTTGTTACCGTACCGACCTGGGCATGACGGCGTAGGAAACGCGTTCGATGGGCGGTCGAACGACGAGACGGACCGGCTCCATCCGGCTTCTATCGGGGCGCCGAATCCTGGTCGGCCTGCTGCTCGCCTGGCTTGCTGCCTGCACCAGTCCCCCGCCCCCGCCGGCACCGATCCTTGCCGGCCCGATGGATCCGAAACGGCTCGTGGCCGTGCTGGTCGCGGGTGACGACAGCCTGCCGGTCTTCGATAATGCCACCGCCTATGTCGCCGACGAGCTTGCGGCAACCGGCGTGCCGCCGGAGCAGGTCCATCGCCTGAGCGCAGCGCCGCAGCGGACCCCGCGCGCGGAGCTCGCGACCGTGGGCGCTGTCATCAGTCGGATCGAGGCGGTCGAGGTGCCACGGGGCGGCAGTTGCCTCGTCTACCTGACCTCGCACGGCGCCTACCAGCGAGGGCTCTATCTCTCGGCCTCCGACGACGTCTTGAAGCCGAGCCAGCTCGACCACGCTCTCGAACGCGGATGCGGCCAAGCGCCGACCGTCGTGATCGTGTCCGCCTGTTTCGCCGGCCAGTTCACGCTGCCGCCGATGCCCCGCGCCAATCGCATCATCCTGACGGCGGCCGACGCGAACCGGACCTCGTTCGGCTGCGGCGCCAGCTACCGCTACACCTATTTCGACGAATGCCTGCTGGGCGCACTCGGCGAGGGCCAGAGCTGGCACGAGGTGTTCGCCCGCACGGTCACCTGCGTCAGCCAGCGCGAGCGGCAGATCGGCGCGCTGCCGTCGCAGCCGACGGCGGTCTTCGGCGACTCGATGGCCGACGTGGCGCCGCCGGCCGCCCCGTCGGACGATGATGCCCCGCAGGCCATCCGCTTCGCGCCCGGGCCGGACCCGTTCAATCCAGCGCTGGTGCCGCTGCCAGGCGAGGAGCGCCTGCGCCTGCACGGTGACCTGCTGCGCTATGCCGCGGCACCGCTGCCCAAGGCGCTCGCCATGACCGCGGAGGGGCTGCCCATCACCGTGGCGCGCGACCGCGACGGCCGGCGCACCGAGGCCGACGTGGCACGCCTGGCCCTCGAGCGTTGCGAGTGGCTGACCGGCGGCGCCTGCATCCTCTACGCCTGGAACCAGCAGACGGTCGCACGTCTGCCGTCGGGTCTGGCGCCGTTCCACCCGGCCCGGCTCGTCCGCAGCGGCCGGCTGACCCCCGAGAACGCGCCGTTCATCCGTGACGATCAGCGGCCGCAGATCGAGCATTATCTCGCGAGCGAAACGCCGAAGGCGCTGGCGCTCAGCCCCGGCCATGAAGAAATTGGCGTCGGCCACGGCGCCACGATCGACGACGCCCGGCGCGACGCGCTCCTGCAATGCCGGGCCGGCCGGCTCGACTGCGTGATCTATGCCGAGGATGACCGCATCGTGCTGGGATGGAGCAACTGATGGCGAAACCGAAGAAACCTCGCCCGGCGATCGTCGGCGCGCTTGAGATCCGGCTCGGCGCCTGGGGGCCGGTCGAGGCCAAGCGGCTGTTCAGCGGCTACGCGCTCTATCGCGACGGTACGCTGTTCGGGCTCGTCATGCGCGAGCGCGTCTATTTCAAGACCGGGCCCGGCAACCTCGCTGACTATCACGCGGCCGGCATGCCGCCGTTCCAGTACACCCGCTCCAACGGCCGCGTCATCGCCACCCATCATTACGAGGTGCCGCCGGCCGTGCTCGATGATCCGGACGAATTGGCGCTCTGGGCCGACAAGGCACTGGCCGTGGCGCGCGGGCTTGGCCTACAAAGCGGCATCAATGAAGCGGAGTAACCGACTGATGCGTCTCAGCCTTGCCCTGATCCTCCCGCTCGTAGCCGCGACCGCCGGCTGCTCGCTGCTGTTCGGGGACGACGCCGACAGGGCGCCGAGCGATATTCTGCTGCGCCTGCCGGCCGCCGACATGACCAAGGCCCAGGCCGACGCCGCCACCGCCTGCGCCCCCTACAAGAAGGGCGCGCAGCTCAAAGACGTGATCACGCTGAACGGCTCGCAAGTCGCCGAATTCGCCTGCAAGTAAACTGACACGCCCCTCTCCATCCCATTTTGGGTGGAGAGGGGAAGATTGAAGCGAGAGCTCACCTCAGTGGGCGCTCGCCACCATCTTGTAGGCCGGCAGGGTCAGGAACGGCTCGAACCGGTCGGCCTCGACCAGTTCCAGGAACAGGGCCGCGGCCTCGGCATAGCGATGCTCGGCGACCGCTTCGGGCGCCAGCGCCTTGTCGATCTTGTGCAGTTCCTCGTCGAGCACCTTGCGGATCAAGGCCGCGTCGACCTTGCGGCCGTCATCGAGGGCGGCACCGTGGCGGCGCCATTGCCAGACCTGGGCCCGACTGATCTCGGCGGTTGCCGCATCCTCCATCAGGTTGAACAGCGGCACGCAGCCGATGCCGCGCAGCCAGGCCTCGATATAGCCGATGCCGATCGCGATGTTCTGGCGCAGGCCCGCCTCGGTCTTGGTGCCTTCGGGAATCTGGATCAGGTCGGCCGGCGCGACGTCAACGTCGGCCCGCTTCTTGTCGATCTGGTTCGCGCCCGGCATCAGCCGGTCGAACGCCTCGCGCGCGATCGGCACCAGCCCCGGATGGGCGACCCAGGTACCGTCGTGGCCGTCGCCCGCCTCGCGCTCCTTGTCGGCCTTGACCTTGGCCATGGCCGCTTCGTTGGCATCCGGATCGTTCTTGATCGGGATCTGCGCCGCCATGCCGCCCATGGCATGGACGTTCCGGCGATGGCAGACCTGGATGACCCGCTGGCTGTACGAGCGCAGGAAATGCGTCGTCATGGTGACCTGGCCGCGGTCAGGCAGCACCGCGGCGGGATCGTTCGCGAACTTCTTGATAAAGCTGAAGATGTAGTCCCAGCGGCCGCAGTTGAGACCGGCCGAATGCTGCCGCAGCTCCCACAGGATCTCGTCCATCTCGAAGCTGGCGAGGATCGTCTCGATCAGCACCGTCGCCTTGATCGAGCCGGCTGGAATGCCGAGTGCCGCCTGGGCATGGAGGAACACCTCGTTCCACAGCCGCGCCTCGAAGCGCGACTCCATCTTCGGCAGATAGAAATATGGGCCCGAGCCCTTGGCGAGCAACGCCTTGGCGTTGTGAAAGAAATAGAGCCCGAAGTCGAACAAGGACCCGCTCACCGGCCGGCCGTCGACCTCTAGATGCGCCTCGGGCAGGTGCCAGCCGCGCGGGCGGACGAACAGGACGGCGGTCTGCTCGCCAAGCTTGTAGCCCTTGCCGCTCACGGGATCGGTGTAGCTGATCGTGCCGGCGATCGCGTCCCTGAGATTGATCTGGCCCTCGATCAGGTTCGCCCAGGTCGGCGTGCTCGAATCCTCGAAATCCGCCATGAACACATGAGCGCCGGAATTGAGCGCGTTGATGATCATCTTGCGGTCGACCGGCCCGGTGATCTCGACGCGCCGGTCGAGGATGTCCGCCGGCAGCGGCGCCACGGTCCAATCGCCGTCGCGGACCTCTTGCGTCTCGGGCGGGAAGATCGGCTTGTTGCCGGCGTCGAGCCAGGCCTGGACCTCGTCCCGCCGGGCCAAGAGGCGCAGGCGCTCGGCGCCGAACTTGCGCTCCAGGCCGACAATGAAGGCGAGCGCCTCCGGCGTCAGCACCGTGTCCTGGCCAGCCGCGGCAGGCGCCTTGAGCTCGACGCCCGCCGGCAGAACGATCTTGGTCATCTCCATCCCCTCGAGTGTGTTCCTCGTCGGCGCGTTCGCGGCCGACCCGTCAGAATTCCGCGTCCTCGATGATCATCGGCTCGTGGCGGGACGCCTCCTGCCATTCCTGGTACGACGGCAGCGCCCAGACCGCATCGGCATAGGCTTGGCAGACCTCGTCGAGCTCGATCCTGTAGGTCCGGAACCGGCTCACGACCGGAGCGAACATGGCGTCGGCGATGGTGAAGCCGCCGAACAGGAACGGGCCGACCGATGCCTCGCCGTACCGCTTGCGGCAGTCGCGCCAGATACTCGTGATGCGGTTGATGTCGGCCTGGACGTCCGGCGTCACGCCGCGATTCGGAAAGGACGAGCGGATGTTCATCGGACAATGGGCGCGCAATGCTGCGAAGCTGGAATGCATCTCGGCCGCGACCGAACGCGCGAGCGCACGGGCGACCGGGGCGGCCGGCCACAACAGCCGCTCGGGCACGAGCTCGGCCAGGTACTCGGCGATCGCGAGCCCGTCCCAGATGATGCGGTCGCCGTGATGCAGCACCGGCACCTTGCCGCTCGGCGAGTAGCGCAGGATCTCGGCCTTGTAACCCGGCGTGTAGAGCGGGATCACGACCTCGTCGAAATCGAGCCCTGACGCCTTCAGCGCCAGCCACGGGCGGAGCGACCAGCTCGAATAATTCTTGTTGCCGATATAGATCGTAAAGTCTGCCATCGGGTCAGGCCCTTCTCGCAGAGTGAACGGGCGACAGTTTTGACCCGTTCCGGGAACCCGCGCAACATCCGACCGTTGCAGCGGCAACGAAAGCAACATCTCCCGCAATCGACGGCTTCCCAAGCGACGGGAGGCAGGGGCAGGATACCTGTCATCGCCCGGCGCCGACGACCGCCGGGCCCAGAAAAGCTTGGAGTTGGAAGACGATGGTAGACACGCTGATCGACGGCGCGGGCGGCATTCCGATCATGGCGGTGACGACGGAGAGCTTCGGCGAATGGAAGGCGGGCTATCCGGGCGCCGTCGCCGCCTGGCTCGCGGCGACCGGGTTCACCGGCGAGGCCGGCAAGACCGCCCTCGTCCCCGGCCCCGACGGTCATCTGTCGATGGTCGTGCAGGGTGTCGCCGCCGACGAGCCGCTCTGGGCGCTCGCCGGATTGCCGGACAGTCTGCCCGAAGGCACCTATCGTCTGGGCTTCGACAGCGAGAGCCTGTTCGGCAAGGGCGCCGGCACCCGCGTGGCACTCGGTTGGGCGCTCGGATCCTACGTCTTCAGCCGCTACAAGGCGCCGAAGCGCAAGTTCGCCCAGCTCGTCTGGCCGGAGAGCGCCGACCGGGCCACGGTCACGGCGCTTGCCGACGGCCTGACGCTCGCGCGCGACCTCATCAACACGCCGACCGAAGATATGGGGCCGGCCGAGCTCGCCCAGGCGGCCGCGACGCTCGCGGAGCGCCATGGTGCCAAGACCCGGCTCGTCGTCGGCGACGAGCTTTTGACGAACAACTATCCGACGATCCATGCCGTCGGCCGCGCCAGCGACCGGGCGCCGCGCCTCATCGACATCACCTGGGGCAAGGAAGACGCCCCGAAGCTGACGCTCGTCGGCAAGGGCGTCTGCTTCGATTCGGGCGGGCTCGACATCAAGCCCGCCTCCGGCATGAAGCTGATGAAGAAGGACATGGGCGGGGCCGCGACCGTGCTGGGCCTCGCCCACGCCGTCATGGCCTCGGGCCTCAATGTGCGGCTGCGCGTGCTGGTGCCGGCGGTCGAGAATGCGATCTCGGGCAATGCGTTCCGCCCCATGGACGTGTTCAAGACCCGGAAGGGCCTGACGGTCGAGATCGGCAATACCGACGCCGAAGGCCGCCTCATCCTGTGCGACGCGCTCGCCGAGGCCACGACCGAGGAGCCGGCGCTGCTGATCGACATGGCGACCTTGACCGGCGCCGCGCGCGTGGCGCTCGGCCCCGAGCTGCCGGTGATGTTCTCGAACGACGATACAGTCGCGGCCGAGCTGCTCGCGGCGGGCACGGCCGAGGCGGATCCGCTGTGGCGCCTGCCGCTGTGGAAGCCCTATCGCAAGTATCTCGACAGCAAGATCGCCGACATCAACAACGCGTCGGACTCGGGCTTCGCGGGTGCCATCACGGCGGCGCTTTACCTGCAGGAGTTCGTGAGCGCGAAAGTGTCCTGGGTCCATATCGACACCTTCGCCTGGAACCAGGCATCCCGCGCCGGCCGACCGGAGGGCGGCGAAGGCTTGGCACTCCGGGCGCTCTATCATTTGATCCAAAAGCGATTCAGCTGACGCCGGCCGCGGACCAGCCGCTTAACACTTGAGAAAGACCTGTCGCGCATCATTTCGGTTCGTAGGCGAAACGAATCGATAACGGAGCGCGACAGGTCGACCGATGGCGATCGAGTTCAAAGGACCGGAGGGGCTCGACCTGTGGCGCCGCGCGCTGTGTGAAAGCGTGCGCCGGTCCGGGCCGGATCTTTCGGCCCGCCAGTTCGCCATCCTCTTGACTGTCTATCTGACGCCGTCGCCGCACACGGTGCGCGGGCTCGCCGAAATCCTCAACATTTCCAAGCCGGCCGTGACGCGCGCGCTCGACCGGCTCGGCATGCTGGGTCTCGCCCGACGCAAGCGTGACGAAACCGACAAGCGCAACGTGCTCGTTCAGCGCACGGTCAAGGGATCCGTGTTCCTGACCGAATTTTCCGAGATCATGGTCGACGCCGCCAAGGCGACGAAATAGCCGGTCAGTAGCCGCTCGCGAGATCGACCCGGTCGGGCCAGGACCCGCCGGCCGCGAGCCGGCGCAGGTTTTCGGCCACGATGAGCGACGCCGTCTCCGGGTTGGTCAGGGCCGCGACGTGGGGCGTCACGACGATGCGGTCGTGCGTCCAGAACGGGTGGCCGGCCGGCAGCGGCTCGGTCGGGAACACGTCCAGCACCGCCTCGGACAATTGGCCGGCCTCGAGGGCGGACAGCAAGTCGGCCTCGACGAGGTGCCGGCCGCGCCCGACATTGATGATGCCGGCGCCCCGCGGCATCCGCGCGAAGGCCTCGGCGCTGAGAATGCCGTCGGTGGCGGCCGTGAGCGGCAGCAGGCAGACCAGAATTTCCGTCCGCGCCAGGAATTCACCCAAGGCCTCGCCCCCGGCGAAGCAGGCGACACCCGGCAGGGCCTTTGCCGTCCTGCTCCAGCCGGCGACGTCGAAGCCGAGCGCCACGAGCGCTGCCGCCGCGGCCGCGCCGAGCTCACCCAAGCCGAGGATGCCGACCCGGCGATGCGCGGCGCGCGGCGGCACGTGCGGCTCCCACCGTCCCGCGCGCTGTTGCCGGTCGTAGGCGGGCGTGCCCAAGTGCAGGCGCAGCACCTGGAACGTCACATACTCGGTCATCGCCTGGGTCATGTAGGGGTCGACCAGGCGGACAAGCGGCACCGCAGCGGGATAGTCCTTGTCGGCAAGGATATGGTCGACGCCGGCGCCCAGCGAATGGACCAGCCGCAGATTGGGCAGGGAGGCGAGCCAGCCCTCGGGCGGACGCCAGCACAAGGCCGCGTCGACCTCAGCTGGGTCGCGCACCTCGTGCCACGGCAGGAGCGTGAGGTCCGGCATGAGCGGCATGAGCGCCGCCCGCCACTTGTCGAAATTGTCGCCGGTCGAGCGGAACGCCAGGGTAAGGGGCATCAGTGGTTCAGCCGCTCGATCAGTCGGGCGTGGAGTGCCCGGTCGCCGGCCGCAATGATGCGTCCGTCGCTCGCGAGCCCGGGGGCCCGTCCCTGCCAATCGGTGACGATGCCGCCGGCGCCCTCGATGATCGGCACATGGGCGCAATAGTCGTAGGGCTTGAGGCTGCCCTCGATCACGGCATCGACGAAGCCGCTCGCGACCAGGCCATAGGCATAACAGTCGGCGCCGTAGCGCACGAGCTTCGCCGCATCGGCGACCGCGTCGAAGCGCGGCCGGTCGACCGCATCGAACATGGCGGGCGTGGTCGAGAAGATCGTGGCACGCGCGAGCTCGCTGCACGCCCGCGTGCGCACGGCCTGGCCGTTGAACGTCGTGGGCCGCCCGGCGCCACCCAGCCAGCGCTCCCGCGAGATTGGCTGGTCGAGCACGCCCAGCACCGGCCGGCCCTCGTGGAGCAGCGCGATCAAGGTGCCGAACAGCGGCACGCCGGAAATGAAGGACTTGGTCCCGTCGATCGGA
Organism: Aliidongia dinghuensis; assembly: GCF_014643535.1. Lineage (NCBI taxonomy): Bacteria > Pseudomonadati > Pseudomonadota > Alphaproteobacteria > Rhodospirillales > Dongiaceae > Aliidongia > Aliidongia dinghuensis. The sequence continues at coordinate 69,204 of NZ_BMJQ01000003.1, forward strand.
TCGAGCACCCAGACCCAGGGGGCATCGGGTCGCTCGACCCCGTGCTCCTCGCCGAACACGCCATGGTCGGGAAAGCGCGCCGCGATCAGGCGGCGCATCGCCGCCTCGGCCTCGCGGTCGGCGATCGTGACCGGCGAGGCATCGTCCTTGTCGATGATCTCGACGGACTGGCGGAAATAGCGCCGGACCACCTCGCCCGCCGCGTCGGCGAGCTCGGCCGCCAGAAGCGCGGCCGCGTCGATGACGGCGGAAGAGGTTTCGGTCATGGGTCGATCACTCCTTGGTGAGGTCGACCGGGCTGTCGCTCTGCTTGTTGAGATAGGCGATCACATCGGCCCGGTCTTCCGGCTTCGGCAGGCCGGCGAAGCCCATCTTGGTGCCCGGCAGATAAGCCTTCGGGTTGAAGATGAAGGCCGCGACTTCCTGCGGCGACCAGGAGCCGCCCAGCTTCTTCATCGCATCCGAATAGGTGAAGCTACCCTCATGCGCGCGCGGGCCGCCCAGCACGCCCCAGAGGTTCGGGCCCACCTTGTTCGCACCACCCTTGTCGAAATTGTGGCAGGCAGCGCATTTCTTGGCAATGTCGGCGCCCTTGGCGGCATCGGCCTTGGCCCAGAGGTCGGCCGGGATCGGCGCCGGCTTCTCGGCGACCGGGGCTGCGGCGGTCTGCGTCTCCGTCGATTCGCCGCCGGCGATCGGATAGGCCGCCGTCTCGAGCTTCTTGGGGTGAACCAGGCCTTCCGCAACAAGGCCGGTGACCATCGCGACGATCAACGCGACGAGCAGCGACGCCGCGAGCTTGTTGAACTCAAACGAAGACATGGTGCAGCCCTTGACGGTTTACGCAGTTTGGTGGTCGGGTCGGGGGATGATCGGGTGCGCGGGGAAAGCTCCGGCGAACTCTCGTGCAGCACTCAAGGACAACCATTCCCCCCAAAGGATGGTACGGACGGGAGGTTTTCATCATGCCGAGAGACAAATGTCGAGTGCTTGTCTCGTGAAAACCTGAGCCAGGACCAGAACCATGAACCGGCTTGAGCCGGCAATTGCCGCGAAATCCTGCGGCAAAGCGCCGTAAAATCAAGGGAAAATGATGATTTCCAACGCAAATTCGCCAAACGCCCTGGTCGTCATTCCGTCGCGCCTGGCCGCCACCCGGTTGCCGAACAAGCCGCTCGCCGATATCCACGGCACGCCGATGATCGTGCATGTCTGGCGCCGGGCGATGGAGGCCGGGATCGGTCCGGTGGTCGTCGCCTGCGGCGACCGGCCGATTCTGGAGGCGATCGAGGCCGCGGGCGGCACCGCGATCATGACGGCGCCTGATCATCCCTCGGGCTCCGACCGGGTGTGGGAGGCGGTCCGCACGGTCGATCCGGACGGGCGCCACGACATCATCGTCAATGTGCAGGGCGACATGCCGACACTCGACGGCGCCTTCATCCGCAAGGCGCTCGACCCGCTCGCCGACCCGGCGGTCGACATCTCGACGCTGGTCTGCGAGATCGTCGAGCCGTCGGAGCGCGAGCGGCCGAGCGTTGTCAAGGCGGTCGTCGCCTGGCGGCCCGAAGGCGGCGTCGGCCGTGCGCTCTATTTCAGTCGCGCCACCGTGCCGACCGGGCCAGGCCCGCTCTATCACCACCTGGGGCTCTACGCCTATCGCCGGTCAGCCCTGCGGCGCTTCGTGGGCTTGGCGCCGGCGCCGCTCGAACTGCGCGAAAAGCTTGAGCAATTGCGCGCACTCGAGGCCGGCATGCGCATCGACGTGGTCGAGGTCGCGACCGTCCCGCTCAATCTCGATACGCCGGAAGATCTTGAGCAGGCCCGCAAGATGCTGAAGGGTTAGCGACTCGATTTTACCGCCCGTTCCCCGCCGCTTCCTCGATCGAACGAAGAGCCCGATGCCCGCCCCATCCCCCGCCACGACCGGCCCGATCGCCTTCCAGGGATCGCCCGGCGCCTATTCCGACCTCGCCTGCCACGAAGTCTATCCGGACCGGCGCACGCTGCCGTGCCGCACCTTCGAGGACGCGCTGGCGGCGCTCTCGAGCGGCGATGCCGACCTCGCCATGATCCCGATCGAAAATTCGGTCGCAGGCCGCGTCGCCGACGTGCACCACCTGCTGCCGCGCTCGGGCCTGTCGATCATCGGCGAGCATTTCGCCCCGGTGCACCACCACCTGCTGGCGGTGCCCGGCGCCTCGCTCGACACGATCAAGACCGTGCGGAGCCACGTCCATGCCCTCTCGCAATGCCGCGACGCGATCCGCGCGCTCAAGCTGACGCCGGTCGTAGCCGCCGACACGGCCGGTTCCGCCGCCGAGGTGGCGCGGCTCGGCGATCCGTCGGTGGCCGCGATCGCCTCGGAGCTCGCCGGCCGGATCTACGGGCTCGTTTCGCTCAAGGCCGGGATCGAGGATGCCGCCCACAACACGACGCGCTTCGTCGTACTGGCGCGCGAGCCGGAGATGCCGAAGTTCACCGGTGCGCTCACCGTGACCACGTTCCTGTTCCGCGTGCGCAACGTTCCGGCATCGCTCTACAAGGCGCTGGGCGGCTTCGCCACCAACGGCGTCAACATGACCAAGCTCGAGAGCTACATGGCCGGCGGCACTTTCGCCGCGACCGAGTTCTATGCCGACGTCGAGGCGCACCCCGCAGAAAGGCGCCTGCAGCTGGCCTTGGACGAGCTCCGGTTCTTCACCGAGGAACTGACGATGCTCGGCACATATCCCGCGCACCCGTACCGGACCAAGCAGAACGGCGGAAACTAACGTCCTTCCCTCTCTCCGCCGTCATCCCGGGCTTGACGATCGAAAGAGGCGCCCCTTGACCTTCCCATGATGGCAATCCCATCTCTCGCTTCCTCATGAGCCAAGGAGCGAGAGATGGCGATCCGATCCGAGGAGGTCCTGACCATCGGCGATGCGGCCGCCGCATCCGGCGTGTCGGCCAAGATGATCCGCTACTACGAGAGCATCGGGCTGGTCCGCCCGGCGATGCGGACCGAATCCAACTACCGGACCTATGACGCCAAGGCGGTCGAGACGCTGCGCTTCGTCGCCCGCGCCCGGCACCTGGGCTTCTCGATGGAGGAGATCGGCCGGCTCCTGGCGCTGTGGCAGGACCGTGGCCGCGCGAGCGCCGACGTCAAGGCGCTGGCCGAGGCGCATATCGCCGAGCTGGAGGCGCGCATCGCGGCCATGGCGCAAATGAAGGCGACGCTCGAGCACCTGGTTGACCGTTGTCACGGCGACGACCGCCCGGACTGCCCGATCATCGACAATATCGCCGGCGCCGAAAGCTGCCACTAATCCGGACCCCTACCCCCGCGGCGCGAACAGGATGACGCCGGCGCCGATCAGGCAGAGCGCCGCCCCCATCAGGTCCCAGCGGTCGGGCCGGACCCGCTCGACCGCGAGCAGCCAGAGAAGCGAAGTCGCGACATAGACGCCGCCATAGGCGGCATAGGCGCGCCCGGCCATGGGCGCGTCGATCCGGGTCAAAAGGAAGGCGAAGAGCGCCAGGCTCACGGCACCCGGCACGAGCCAGAGCGGCGAGCGGCCGAGCCGGAGCCAGGCCCAGACGGCGTAGCAACCGGCGATCTCGGCCAAGGCTGCGCCGACCGCGGCGGCGAAGGACCCCATCGGCGGAAAGCCCTTACCGGCCCTGGGCCAGCCAGTCCTCGATCAGGCGGCGCGAGATCGAATCCTTGCGCGGCAGGCGGAAGAACTCGTCGTCCTCGTGGTCCAGCACCCAGTCGCGCGAGAACCAGCGCGCATCCTCGAGCTCTCGGTCGTTGAGGTGAATGTCGCGGCTCTTCGCCGTCGCATAGAAGCCCAGCATGATCGACGACGGAAAGGGCCAGGGCTGCGACGAGTGATAGACGACGTCCTCGACCTCGACGCCGGCCTCCTCCTTCACCTCGCGCGCGACCGCCTCCTCCAGGCTCTCGCCCGGCTCGACGAAGCCCGCGAGCGTCGAATACATGCCCTTCATCCAGACCGCCTGGCGGCCCAGGAGCATCCGGTCGCCGTCGGTCACGAGCATGATGACGGCCGGGTCCGTGCGCGGGAAATGGTGCGTCTTGCAATCGGGTGAGATGCAGATCCGGACATGGCCGCCCTCGGCGCCGATCGTGGCGCTGCCGCAGACGCCGCAGAACCGATGCCGGTTGTGCCAATGGGCGAGCCCGCGCGCGTAGGCAAGGAGCGAGCCCGTCTGCTGCGTCAGCAGAGGTCCGAACGCGCGCAGATCCTGGAATCGCGGCCCCGAGTCGGATGCGGCCGCGCCAAAGCCCAGCCGTTCGAGCGGCGTCTCCTCGGCCGAGAGATCGAGTGCGAAATGGGCGATGTCGCCGTCGAGGCCGAGCAGCATCGGTTCGACGCCGGCAAGGATGAACGGCGTCACGGTCTCGAGATCGAGCAGGATCGGTTCGGGACCGCTGCCGGTGTCGCGCACCAGATGCTGCGCGCGCCATACCGGCACGAAACGGCTCGTCTCGGACGTCAGCCGTGCTTTGATCCAGTCGGGGTTCTTGCGCAAGGGCCCGACCCGGTCGAGCCCACCCGCTGCATAGAAATTCGGTCGTCTCATGGGGCGAGACCATGGCATGCCCCGGCGCAGGCGGCAAGGCGAAGGGCCGCCGCAGCGGTACGCCGGGGCGGTCTTTTCCCGCAGCCCATCCATGTCGTCGGACGATCCTGCTTGCACCTCGGCGCAGGACAGCCGATATATGGCCTCGGAAGGCTGGCGGTGGGCAGGTCCCTCGCCAACCCGGTCAGGTCCGGAAGGAAGCAGCCGCAACGAGTTTCCGACTTGGGTCGTCGCCGGTCTTCCACCCCTCTCCCAAGCGACTTCTGGCGGCGGGCCTCCTTCTTGACAGTGTCGACCGTGACCGATCGTCCTGCCAGCACGGCATTGTTGCCGGCGCCTCGTCCCGTCCCATGAGCGATCAAGTCGAATATCGGGTCCTCGCCCGCAAATACCGGCCGTCGAGCTTCGACCAGCTGATCGGCCACGACACGCTCGTGCGCACGCTCACGAATGCGTTAGACAGCGGCCGCATCGCACATGCCTTCATGCTGACCGGCGTGCGCGGCGTCGGCAAGACGACGACGGCCCGCATCATCGCGCGTGCCTTGAACTGCGTCGGGCCCGACGGCACCGGCGGCCCGACCATGCAGCCGTGCGGGCAATGCGACGCCTGCCGGGCCATCGCCGAGGATCGCCATCCGGACGTGATCGAGATGGACGCGGCGTCCCGCACCGGCGTCGACGACATCCGCGAGCTGATCGAGGGCGTGCGCTACCGGCCGGTCTCGGCGCGCTACAAGATCTACATCATCGACGAAGTGCACATGCTGTCGAAGGCGGCGTTCAATGCGCTGCTGAAGACGCTCGAGGAGCCGCCGCCCGACATCAAGTTCGTGTTCGCCACGACCGAGATCAACAAGGTGCCGGTGACGGTGCTGTCGCGCTGCCAGCGCTACACGCTGCCGCGCATCCCCCTCGAGACCTTGGCCGCCTATTACGGCGAGATCGCCGTCAAGGAGAAGGTCGAGATCGAGCCCGGTGCCTTGACGCTGGTCGCACGCGCCGCCGACGGCTCGGTGCGCGACGGGCTTTCGATTCTCGACCAGGCGATCGCCTTGGGATTCGGCGGCCTCATTACCGAGGCGGCGGTGCGCGACATGCTGGGCGTCGCCGATCGCGGCCTGACATTCGACCTGTTCGAGAACGTCATGGCCGGCGACGCGCCGGCAGCGCTCGCGGGGCTCGAGACGCTCTACAACGGCGGCACCGATCCGGCGATGGTGCTGCAGGACCTGCTGGACGTCACCCATTTCGTCACGCGGCTCAAGCTCGAGCGGCCCGAGGCCGGCGGGTCGAACCGGCCGCTCGCCGATGGCCAGGACCTGGAGCGCGGCCGGGCGCTCGCCGGCCGGCTCGGCCTCGCCGCCCTCGCCCGCACCTGGCAGATGCTCTTGAAAGGCTTGCCCGAGGTGCAGACGGCGCCGGCACCGCTCAAGGCGGCCGAGATGGTGCTGATCCGGCTGGTCTATGTCACCGACCTGCCGCCGCCGGCCGAGCTCATCAAGGCGCTGCAGAACGCTGGCGGCCCCGGTATGAATAACGGCAGCGCGCCCAACGGCGAGCGCAACGGCCCGCGCGCCGAGGCGCCGCCCCGGCCGGTCGCGATCATGGGTGGCGCGATCATGGGCGGCGCGGGCCAGGGCGGCCAGGCCATGGCCGTGCGCCAGGCCGAGCCGGCTGCTGCCGCGCATGCCGAGACCGCCGCAGCCGAGGTTATGCCGCAGCCCGCGAGCTTCCAGGAGGTCATGGAGCTGATCGCCGTCCGGCGCGAGGCGATCCTCTACAACCAGATCGCCGCGATGGTGCATCTGGTGCGCTTCCAGGTCGGTCATATCGAGCTCAGGCCTGCGCCAGAGGCGCCGCGTGATCTCGTCACCCGCATGGGCCAGTTCCTGAACGAGGTGACCGGTCAACGCTGGATGATCATGGTCAGCCGCGAGCCGGGCCAGCCGACGCTCAAGGAGCAGATCCAGGCGCGCGAGGCCAAGCGCCGGGCGGAGGTCAGCACCACGCCGGTGATGAAGGCCTTGCTGCTGGCCTTTCCCGGCCTCACCATCGACAAGATCATCGATCTCGTGCCGGAGCCGGAACCGGAGCCCGCGTCGGCACTGCCGGCGGAATTGCCGCTGGCGCCGGAGCCGGACGCGATCGCCCCGTTCGACGAAGCGGCCATCGGTGATCCGGCACTCGGCGACGTGCCGGCCGCAGGCCTTTATGAAGAAGATGACCCGGGGCCGTTCATGGCCCCGATTCTCGACCCCGACGACGAAGATGGAGACGCTTGAGATGAAGAATCTCGGCAACATGATGAAGCAGGCCCAGCAGTTCCAGACGCGCATGCAGGAGATGCAGGCCGAGCTGGAGAAGGTCGAGATGACCGGCCAGGCAGGCGGCGGCACGGTCAAGGTCGTGCTGAGCGGCAAGAACGATGTCCGGAAGATCTCGATCGACAAGGCGCTCGTCGACCCGGAAGAGGTCGAGGTGCTGGAAGACCTGTTGCTGGCCGCGTTCAACGACGCCAAGCAGAAGGTCGAGGCCCATGCCGCGGCCGAGATGCAGAAGCTGACCGGCGGCCTGCAGCTGCCGCCGGGCATGAAGCTGCCGTTCTAAGAGGCCCTCTTGTCCGGCGCCGAGATTGACCGGCTGATCCAGCTCCTGGCCAAGCTGCCGGGGCTGGGGCCGCGCTCGGCCCGGCGCGCCGTGCTCTACATGCTGAAGCGGCGCGAGGCCTACATGCTGCCGCTCGGGTCCGCGATCGGCGAAGTGGCCCAAGCCATCCACACCTGCCGCATCTGCGGCAACCTCGACACCACCGACCCCTGCCCGATCTGCACGGACGAGAGCCGGGACGGCGGGCTTGTCTGCGTCGTCGAGGACGTGGCCGATCTCTGGGCGATCGAGCGGACCTCGTCCTACACCGGCCGCTACCATGTGCTGGGCGGCATCCTGTCGGCGCTCGACGGCATCCGGCCCGAGGACCTCAACATCGCTGCACTGGTCGATCGCGCCGCCTCGGGTGCCGTGCGCGAAGTGATCCTTGCCATGAACGCGACCGTCGAAGGCCAGAGCACGGCGCACTACCTGACAGACCGGCTGGCCGCGACCGGCGTCAAGGTCTCCCGCCTCGCCCACGGCGTGCCGATCGGCGGCGAGCTCGACTATCTCGACGAAGGCACGCTCGCCGCCGCCTTGAAGGCGCGCCGGCCGCTTTAGGAGCGAGAAAGCTAAGCCACAGCTTCCAGCGCCGGCAGCGCCGCCTCGGCGTCCACGACGGCCTGACGCAGGATCTGGGCGAGCCGGGCCGCCGTCGGCGCCGGCTCGGCATCGGCCTGGTAGAGGGCCAGCGACAGGTTCGGCAGCGGCGGCAGGCCCGCCTCGCCTGGCGCCAGCGCCCGCACCGTCCGCGGCAGGCCGAGTGCAGTGCGGACGGTCAAGCCCAGTCCGGCCGCAGTCGCGGCCCAGAGCCCACCCAGGTTGGCGCTGCTGACCGAAAGCCGCCACGGAATGCCGGCCCGGTCGAGCGCCGCTGTGCCGGACGAGCGGAACAGGCACGGCGCCTCGAACGAGATCAGGGGCAGCGGCTCACCCGAAAGATCGGGCTGCAGCGGCCAACCGTCCGGTGGCCCGATCCAGCACATCGCCAGATCGGCGATGCGCGTGCCGTGGGGTGCGTCCGTGCCGTCGCCCCAGGCCAGCACCAGGTCGAGCCGGCCGGCCGTGACCCGGTCCAACAGCTCGGCATTGCGTGCGACCCGCGCCTCGATCCGGACCTTGGGATGGGCGCGCGCGAAGCGAGCCAGCACATCCGGCAGCAGGAACTCGCCGAAATCCTCCTGCACGCCCAGCCGGACCCAGCCGGCGAGATCGACGCCCCGCACCGCCGTCGCCGCCTCGTCGTTGAGCTCGATCAGGCGGCGGGCGTAACCCAGCAGGGTCTCGCCGGCCTCGGTCAACACCAGGCCGCGCCCCGCCTTGCGGAAGATCGCCGTCCCCGCCTGGTCCTCGAGCTTGCGCAGCTGTGCGCTGATGGCCGAGGTCGAGCGATTCAGCCGGTCGGCCGCCTTGGCGAAGCTGCCAAGCTCCATGCCGGTCAGGAAGCTGCGCAGCACATCGAGATCGAACGTGGTCTGCCGCATGGATATCATCCTGAAAATCAGAACTATTCGTGAAAAACTTTCAAATTTTCAGGACGATGATGGCGCGGCACGGTCGGGGAATCAAGGCGGTTCGGCCGCCTGTCCCTGGATCAGGAGCCAGCCCCCATGTCCGCGACCGTTCTTGGTCCCGCTTCGCCCAAGGCCAGAGCTGACCGCCGGCACCGCTGGAAGGTGCTGGCGGTCGGCGTTGCCGCCAATGCGAGCTTCGCTGCCGCCTTTTCCGGCCTGCCGACCACCGCCGTGTTCATGCGCGCGGCCTACGATCTGAACAACGCGTTGCTCGGCCTCGTGCTGGGGCTGCTTGGGCTGGGCATTGCGCTGAGCGAGCTGCCTTGGGGCTTGCTGACCGATCGCTGGGGCGATCGGCGCGTGCTGCTCTTGGGCCTCGGCACCACGGCGCTGGCCCTGGCGATGATGGCGCTCGTGGCCGCCCCCTCGCCGGGCGCTGCGCCGCCGAGGGGCCTGCTCGCCGCCGGCATGCTGCTGGTCGGTCTCCTGGGTGGCAGCGTCAACGGCTCGAGTGGCCGCGCGGTCATGGCCTGGTTCCGCGAAGGCGAGCGCGGCCTCGCCATGAGCATCCGGCAGACCGCCTTGCCGGCCGGCGGCGGGCTCGGCGCGCTCGTGCTGCCACCGCTCGCCGCGACCCACGGCTTTGCCGTGGTCTTTGGCGGGCTTGCAGGCCTCTGCGCCCTCGCCACCCTGGCGGCAGCACGCTGGCTCGGCGAACCTCCGGTCGAGGCTGCGGCCGCCGGTGACCCGAGCATGGCGGGGTCAGGGCCGCTCCGCAGTACCGCCATCTGGCGGGTGGCGACTGGCATCGGCCTGCTCTGCGTGCCGCAGCTCGCAGTGCTGACCTTCGGCGCGATCTTCCTTCATGATTTCGCCGGGGTCGGCGTGGCCGTCACCAGCGGTGCGCTCGTCGTGGTCCAGGTCGGCGCCGGCATCCTCCGGGTCTGGAGCGGCCATTGGACCGACCGCCGCCGCAACCGGCGCGCCTACCTGCGTGGCTGCGCGCTTGCGAGCGCCGGCCTATTCCTCAGCCTCGGCCTGCTCACAGCGACGCTTGGGCCCGCAGCGTGGTGGTGGAGCGTGAGCCTGCTGACTTTCGGCGGCGTGATCGCCTCGGCCTGGAACGGCATCGCCTTTACCGAGCTTGCGAGCCTGGCTGGCGCCGCCCGGGCCGGCACCGCGCTGGCGCTCGGCAACAGCTTCGCTTTCCTCACCCTGTTCCTGACGCCGCTCGCCATCCCCGTGCTGCTGGCATGGAGTGCCTGGCCCACCGTGTGGATCGCGGCCGCGGGCTCGGCGCTCGCGGCATCCGCCGTCTTTCCCCCGCAGGCTTTCCCGGGCGCCGTCAGCCGTGATCGCGGAGCACGCCCGTGAGCGAAGCATCCGTGAAATTGGCCTGCCGCACGTCGGCGCCGCGCAGGTCGGCGCCAGCGAGATTGGCGCCCTCGAACGTGGTGCCCTCGAGCCGCACGCCGCGCAGGTCCGCGCCGCGGAGATCGGCGCCTCTGAGCGAGGCCCCGCGCAAGTCGACCGGCCAGTCGCGGCCGGCGGGCCTGCCTTCCGGCGTGAGGAGCGCCATCGGGCCGAGCTTGGCCCCAGCCATGTGGGCCAAGTCGAGTACCGCGCCCGCCAGATTGGCGCCCGACAGGTCGGCACCCGTCAGCTGCGCGCGGCCGAGCCGCGCCCCATCGAACTGAGCGAGGCACAGCTTTGCGTCGGCAAGATCGGCCAGCGTCAGATCGGCCTCGGAAAAGCACGCGCCGGACAGATCGAACCCGGCGAGGCTCGTGCCGTGCAGTGCCGCCTTGGACTGGTCGAGCCGCGCGCCTGCGGCACCGTTGGTCGCGATCCATTCGCGATGCAGCGTCAGCAGCTCCTTGAGCACCGCCGACAGCGGCTCGCGCCGGTCGCGGCTGCTCTCGTCCGAGATCTGCGCGCCGTCGAGGAGGGCCGCCGACAGGTCGGTGTTGCGCAGCTTCGCCTGGCGCAAGTCGGCGCCGCGAAAATCCGCACCCTCGATCCGGCAATTGTTGAGCAGCGCCCCTTTGAGCCGCGCCCGCCCGAAATTGGCGCCGCTGAGGTCGGCACCGTTCAGGTTGGCCGCAAACAGCATCGTGTTGTGGAAATTGGCGCCGCGCAGGTTGGCACCCGTGAGGTCGGCCAGCGACAGATCGGCCTCGACGAGCTTGGCGCGGCTGAGATCGGCACCGGCGAGCACGGCGGACTGGCTGCGCGACACCTGTCGGGTCGACAGCCAGACGACGAGCTGGCCCGGCCGGAGATCGGCGCGTTCGAGATTGGTGCCGCGCAACCGCGCCTTGGCGAGCGTGGCGCCACGCAGATCGGCGCCGATCATCGTCGCCTCGGTCAGATCGGCCCCGGTCAGGTTGGCACCGAACAGGTCGGCCCCATCGAGGAAGCTGCGGGCAAGGCGCGCGTGGCTGAGATCGGCACCGGCAAGCATGGCCAGGCTCAGGCGCTGCCGCTCGAGATCGGTGCCCGTGAGCGTGACGCCCCGCATCGACAGGCGCTGGCCGTTCGGCCGCCCTTCGAGAATGAGCCGGTGCGCGGCGAGCGCAGGAACGAGATCAACCGGGACCACAGGAGCCGCCGTCATTGGGTCTCGCGCAGTCTAGGAGCCGGTGGGCGCTCTCGCCAGTGGCCACCGCCTCACCCCCGCCCTCGGTCGCGGCAGGCCCAGGCGACCCGCGCCCCGCATTGCCGCGTCACGTTTCGTAGCTGGCGCCGGTCAGTTTCGCGCCACCGAGCACCGCGTTCATATAATCGCTGCCGCGCAGGTCGGCGGTCGTCAGGTCCGCCGCCGTAAAGTCGGCACCCTCGAGCCGGGCACGGCGCAGATCGGCGCCGCCGAGGTCGGCCCGTACGAGGCTCGCCCCGCGCAGGTCGGCCGGCCAATCCCGCCCGGTCGAGCGGCCATCGGTGCCGCGGATCGGCATCGGCCCGAGCCTCGCCCCGTTGAGCCTGGCGCCGGCAAGATCGGCCTTGGCGAGCGAGGCGCCCGACAGGTCAGCACCGGCCAGCTGACAGTCGCGCAGACGCGCCTTGTCGAGCTGTGCCAGACAGAGCTTGGCGCCGCGCAGGTCGGCGCCGGAGAGGTCGCAATCCGTGAGCTTCGCGCCTGAAAGATCGGCCCGCGCGAGATTGAAGCCGGCGAGCGACGCGCCGCTGAGATCAAGCCGGCGCCCGCCGACGCCGTTCGTCACGATCCATTCGATGTGCTGGGACAGCCGGAGCCGGAAGCTCTCGTCGTCGAGCGGCGGCTCGCCGTCGTTCAGGACGACGCCCTGGCACGACGCCTTGCCGAGGTCGACGTTACGCAGCTCGGCGCGCCGGAGATCGGCGCCGTCGAAGCGCGCCGCATCGACCCGCGCGTTGTTGAGCAGCGTCGCCCGGAGCGAGGCGCCGGTGAAATTCGCCCGCGTAAGGTCCGTACCGGTCAGGTTGGCGCCGTCGAGCATGGCACCCGCCAGATCGGCGTCCGTCAGGTTCGCATAGCCGAAGTTGGCCCCGGGCGCCTTGACGCTCACGAGCCGCGTCCCCCGCAGGTTGGCGCCCGTCAGGTCGGCCGGCGCCTCGCGCACCCGTCGCTCGCCGCCGACGAGGATCACGCCCTGCCCCGGCCCGAGGTCGGCCTGCTCGAGATTGGCTCCTTGGAGATTGGCCTTGCGCAGGTTGGCGCCGCGCAAATCGGCACCGACCAGCGTGGCATGGGAGAGATTGGCCCCCGCGAGATTGGCACCACCCAGGTCGGCATTGTCGATGCTGCTGCGCGACAGGATCGCGAGGCTGAGATCGGCGCCGGCGAGATGCGCGAACTGCAGGCGCTGCTTTGACAGATCAGTCCCGGAAAGGGCGGCGCCCTTGAGATTGAGGAGCCGGCCGTGCGGCTTGCCATCCAGGTAGAGCCGATGCTCCGAGATCGCTTGCAGCAGATCGGCGGATTTCATCGCGTCCTCGCGGAACAGCGGCATCCGCCGGGGGACTGAGCCGGCGAGCGCTCGGAACCCCACGAGAAGCGGGCAGAATTCTCTTCAAAGTGCGGCAAAACGAACTCCGACGCTTGCAGAGCAAACCCGAGCAGCAAAGTACGTATAAAATTTCCGATATTTGCGAGCTATAGGCAAATACTTTATCGAATCAACATCGCACAAATACGATCGGCATTGAATCCAACTCAATTGGAGCAACCCGGCTGAACGGGACCCGATCAGCCCGGATGATCGGGCCGGTCCGTGACCGTGATCAGCGTCTGCAGCCCGTGGGCGCAGGCGGTGCGGCGGCCGTCCTTCTCGACTTCGACCTCGAGCTCGCAAACCGTGAGCGTCCGGCCGGAGCGGATGACCCGGCCAGTCGCGATCAGCAGATCGCCGTCGGCCGGCGCCAGCAGGTTGATCTTGAACTCGACGGTCAGGACCGAGCTTGCCGCCGGGAACAGGGTGAACCCGGCATAGCCGCCCGCTGAATCGGCGATCGTGCCGGTGACGCCCGCGTGGAAATAGCCGTGCTGCTGGCTGAGCTCCGGGCGATAGGGCAGCACGATCTCGCAGAAGCCCGGCTCGATGCGGGAGAGGCGTGCGCCCAGATGCGCCATGATGCCCTGGCGCTCGAAGCTCGCGGTGACGCGCGCCGCGAAGTCCGGGTCGCGCGGGGCGAAGGACCGCCGCTCCGTCATGGCTTGCTGCTCCCGTTCGGCGCGATGAGCGCTGCGTCCTCGGCGAGGTCGAGCGCCTCGCCCTCGATCAGACTGTCGGCGCCGGCATCGACCACCTGATAGGCGCCGAGATTGCCCGGCACCGGCTTGCCGGGCCGGAGTCCCAGCTGCTGCATCTGCCGCGCGCGGGGCAGCAGGCGCCCGTTGAGCGTGCCGGTCAGCTTGGCGAAGCCGTCCGCCGCCTGCTTGATGCCGCGCCCGACCGAGGCTGCGTGACCGACCGCGACCGACAGGCTCTCGAGCAGCTTTTCCGCGGCACCGACGATGCGCGCCTGGTTTTCGATCTGGCGCATCAGGCTGATCTCGACCGCGGCGAAGCCGATAATGCAGGCGAGGCCTGAGGGACCTGCCGGAATGATCTGCACGTCCGCGGCCTTGCGCGCGAAGTCGGGATCGGCCCGACCCAGCTTCTCGATCGCCGCCTCGTTCGGCAGATACATGACCGAGAGCACGCGGCTCACCTCGCCCTCGCGGCCTGACTTGCGGAAGCCCGACTGCACGGCGCCGCGATAATCCTTGTCGGCCAGGTCCTTGAGATGCTGGTTCATGGTGCGGGCGAGGCTCTGATAGGCCACCGCCTCGCCGGCCGTCCCCTCCGCCTCGGCCAGGTCGAGGAGATGCTTCGACGCCTTGGAATCGATCACCAGCACCGCGTCGCCCGGCAGGAAGACGATGGCGTCGGGCCTGAGCTTGCGCTCGGCCTCGGCGCCATAGACGGTCTGCTGCAGCACGAAGTCCCGCCCCTGCTCGAGCCCGAAGGATTTCAGCGTGTTGGCGAGGCCGATCTCGGCGAAGTAGCCGGCACCGCCCGGGCTCGAGAGCGCGCGCTGGATCGTGTCGATCATCTGCGCCTTCTCGGTCACCTGGCCCTTCAGCTGCGAGACGCCGTCGCCCAGCGCCTGCACCTCCTGCCGGAGCGCCGCCGTCGTCTGGGCCAGCTGCTTCTCGGCCGCCAGCTTCGCCTCGGCCGTCTCGCGCTTGTGGTCCTCGAGCAGCTTGCTCGATATCTGCTGCGCCGTCTGGAACACGCCGGCCTTCGTCGTCTCCAGGAACTCGGTCCGCGTCTTCTCCCAGTCAGCCATCTGCTGGCGGATGCTCTCGGCCTGCTGACGCGCGAGGGCCGCGTCGGTCTCGGCCCGATGCGCCGCGGCGCGTGCTGAGGCCTCGCCCTCGTGAGCGCGATCGAGCGCCGCCTGCAGGTCGAGCCGGCGGCTCTCGGCGATCTCCGCCGCGGCACGCGCCTCGCCGAGCGACGCCTCCAGCGCCGCCCGCGCCCGTCCGCCGCGCCACAGCGCCGCGAGGAAGCCCAGCGCCAATCCGGCGATCGCGGCGATCGCCACCGTCAGCCCGTCCATCGTTCCTTGGTCCCGCTCCGATCGTTCTGTCGGCGGACGATAGCAGCCGTGCGGGCGGCCGCGACAGCGGCTGCTTGACCCAAACCGGCGAAAGCCATACCTCTGCCGACAGAAGTCCAGCAATCCCAACGAGTCCGACTTTCCATGGCCAAGTTGCCCATCGTCCTTGCTCCCGATCCCGTCTTGAAGGCGAAGGCAAAGCCGATCGAGCAGGTCGACGACTCGATCCGCCGCCTGATGGACGACATGCTGGAGACGATGTACGCCGCCCCCGGCATCGGGCTCGCGGCCAACCAGGTGGGCGTGCTGCAGCGCGTGCTGGTGCTGGACGTGGCGCGCGAGGGCGAGCCGCCGCGGCCGATGGGCATGGCCAACCCCGAGGTCTTCTGGCAGTCGGACGAACTCTCGACCTACAACGAGGGCTGCCTGTCGCTGCCGGAGCAATATGCCGACATCACGCGGCCGGCCGAGGTCAAGGTCCGCTACCTCGACCGGGACGGCAAGCGCCAGGAGCTCGAGGCCGACGGCCTGCTCGCGACCTGCGTGCAGCACGAGATCGATCACCTGAACGGCGTGCTGTTCGTCGACTACCTATCGGCGCTGAAGCGCAACATGATCATGCGCAAGCTCGCCAAGCTGAAGAAGCAGAAGGCCGAAGACGGCGAGTAAGCCGACGATGGTCAGCACCCCGCTCCGCCTCGCCTTCATGGGTACGCCGGATTTCGCCGTCCCGGTGCTGGGGGGGCTCGTCCGGGCCGGGTACGAGATCGCAGCCGTCTATTGCCAGCCGCCGCGCCCGACCGGCCGGGGCCACAAGACGCAGCCCTCGCCGGTCCAGGCCCGCGCGGAGGCGCTGGGCCTGCCGGTCCGGCATCCGGTCTCGTTCAAGCCCGAGGAGGAGAAGGCAGCATTCGCGGCACTCGGGCTCGATGCTGCCGTGGTCGCGGCCTACGGCCTGATCCTGCCGCGCGCGATCCTGGAGGCGCCGCGGCTCGGCTGCCTCAACGTCCATGGCTCGCTCTTGCCGCGCTGGCGCGGGGCAGCACCCATCCAGCGCGCCATCATGGCCGGCGATCCGGCGACGGGCATCACGATCATGCAGATGGACGTCGGGCTCGACACCGGCGCCATGCTCTTGAGGGGCACCGTGCCGATCGGCCCTGAAACGACGGCCGAGAGCCTGCACGATGCCCTCGCGGCCCTCGGCGCCGAGCTGATCGTGCCGGCGCTCGATGGCGTGGCGGCCGGCACGCTCGTACCCGAACCGCAGCCGGAGGACGGCGTTACCTACGCGGCGAAGCTCACCCGCGAGGAGGGCGCGCTCGACTTCCGCGAGGATGCCGCCGCGCTCGACCGCAAGATCCGCGCGCTCAATCCCTGGCCCGGCGTCTGGTTCGAGCATCAGGGCGAGCGCATCAAGGTGCTGGCAGCCCAGCCGGAGGCCGGTGACGGCGCGCCCAGCACCGTAATCGACGATGATCTGGGCATCGCCTGCGGCACGGGCGTGCTGAGACCCACCCTGCTGCAGCGGCCGGGCCGCGCGCCGGTCGAGCGGCGCGCGTTCCTGAACGGCACCCGGATTGCAGCGGGCGAGGTGCTGCCGTGCCCCGCTACAAACTGACCATCGAGTACGACGGCACTGGCCTGCTCGGCTGGCAACGCCAGCCGATGGGCCCGTCGGTCCAGGAGATCCTGGAAACCGCAGTCGAGCGCTTCAGCGGTGCCTGTGCCTTCGTGCAGGGCGCCGGGCGGACCGATGCCGGGGTGCATGCGACCGGCCAGGTCGCCCATGTCGACCTGGAGCGCGACTATCGCCCCTACGTCGTGATGAGTGCCATCAATCATCACGTGAAGCCGGCCGCCGTCGCCGTCATCGCGGCCGAGCGCGTGCCTGACACGTTCCACGCCCGGCTCTCGGCCAATCATCGGGCCTATCTCTACCGCATCCTCAATCGTCGGGCGCCGCCGGCCGTCGAACGGAACCATGTCTGGCACGTGCCGGTGGCGCTCGACGTCGATGCCATGATAGAGGGCGCCGCCCATCTCATCGGCCATCATGATTTCACCAGCTTCCGTGCCGCGGAGTGCCAGGCGAAATCGCCGATGAAGACGCTCGACCGCCTCGCGATCAGCCGCGTCGGCGACGAGATCCGGATCGTGCCCGAGGCGCGCTCGTTCCTGCATCACCAGGTGCGCAACATCGTCGGCACGTTGAAGCTGGTGGGGGCCGGCCAATGGCGGCCCGACGACGTCAAGCGGGCGCTCGACGCGCGCGACCGGTCGGCTGCGGGCCCGACGGCACCGCCGGACGGGCTCTACCTGACGCGGGTCGGATATCCCGCGGAGGCGATGCTAGAGCAGGAAAGTCGCGATCTTGTCGATACCGACACCGATGACGATGTCGAGTAGCACGACGGCGAAGCCGGCGAGCGCCGGCGCGCTGAGCGCTGCCCAAGCGACGAAGGCCTCGGCCGTCAGCAGATAGAGCAGCACGACCTGGGCCAGCACCGACCCGGTGGCCCCCAGGATGCCGGATTGATCGAGAATGGTGGCGGCCAGCTGCACGGTGATCTGCACGAGGCCGAACCAGTTCATCGCCGTGACGAACAGCGGCCATTGCTCGACATGCCCGAGGATGCGCGCCAGCCCCAGGACGGCCAGCGGAAAGGCCGCCGTGCGGGCGATATAGGCGATCAACTGGACGAGCGCGTAGACCCCGAGGTCGGCGGGTTGCTTCTCGGCCTGCAGCAGGTCGAGCGCCAGCAGGCCGGCATAGATCGGCACGCCATAAAGCGCCGCCATGAACGACCGGATCGCCGCTCCGGTCGAGGGATCGAACGCGGCAATCGCGCGCAGGTCGAACTTCAGGAAGCGCAGCGCGCCGGCGAGCGAGCGGACGGTTTCGGATCGGACCGGCGCAGCGTCGGGCGGGTTCATCCGGCGAAGAAGCGCTCGAGCACGCCCAGATAGATCCGCGTCAGCACCGCGATGTCGGCGACCGGCACCGCCTCGTCGGCCTTGTGCATGGTGAGGCCGACCAGGCCGAACTCCGCGACCGGGCAGAGGCGCCGGATGAAGCGCGCGTCCGACGTGCCGCCGGTTGTGCTGTACTCGGGCCGCCGTCCGATTTCCGCTTCGGCCGCGTCGGCGATGAGAGCTGCGACGGCGCCGGGCGGCGTCAGGAAGGATTCGCCGCTGACCTTGACCTCGAGCTCATAGTGGCCGCCGACGCCGTCGAGCGTGCGCCGGAGCCATTCCTCGAGCCCGGCGCCGCTCCAACCGTCGTTGAAGCGGATGTTGAAGCTGGCGCGCGCCGTCGCCGGAATGACGTTGGTCGCGGGATTGCCGACGTCGATGGTCGAGATCTGCAGGGTCGAGGCCTGGAAATGCTCCGTGCCCTGGTCGAGCGGCTGCGCGATAAGCGCCGTCAGCATGGCGACGAGCCGATGGGCGGCGTTGTCGGCCAGGTGCGGATAGGCGGTATGGCCACCGATGCCTTGGACCGTCAGATGCCCGGTCAGGCTGCCGCGCCGGCCGATCTTGACCATGTCGCCGAGCATTCGGGCGTTGGTCGGCTCGCCCACCACGCAGGCGTCGAGCGTCTCGCCCCGGGCCTCGAGCCAGTCCAGCATCTTGACCGTGCCGTTGATCCCCGGCCCTTCCTCGTCGCCGGTGATGAGCAGGCTGATCGTCCCGCCGAAATCGGCGCCTCGCTTCGCCACGAATTGGGCAGCAGCCGCTGCGAAGCAGGCGATCGCCCCCTTCATGTCGGCAGCCCCGCGGCCCAAGAGCAAGCCGTCGCGGACCACGCCGCCAAACGGATCGACGCTCCAGGACTGGGGATCGCCGGCCGGCACCACGTCCGTATGGCCGGCGAAGCAGAAATGCCGTCCGCCGGTGCCGATCTTGGCGAACAGGTTCAGAATGTCGGGCGTGCCGGGCTCGCTGAACGGCAGCCGCGTGCAGGTGAAGCCCACGCCTTCGAGCGCCGACGCCAGCACATCGAGCGCGCCGGCGTCGGCCGGCGTGACGCTCGGCCGGCGGATCAGGTCGGCGGCGAGGCCGACCGGATCGAGCGCCTGGCTCATGCCCGCAGCAGCTCGTTGATCGAGGTCTTGGAGCGGGTCTGGGCGTCGACCCGCTTCACGATCACCGCGCAGGCGAGGTTCGGGCCGGGCGAGCCGTCGGGCAGCGGCTTGCCGGGGAGCGAGCCCGGCACCACGACCGAATAGGCCGGCACGCGGCCGATGAAGACCTCGCCGGTCGTCCGGTCGATGATCTTGGTCGACGCGCTGATGAACACGCCCATGGAGAGCACGGAGCCACGCTCGACGCGCACGCCTTCGACCACCTCGCTGCGCGCGCCGATGAAGCAGTCATCCTCGATGATGACCGGATCGGCCTGCAGCGGCTCCAAGACGCCGCCCAAGCCGACGCCGCCCGACAGATGGACGTTGCGGCCGACCTGGGCGCAGGAGCCGACGGTGGCCCAGGTGTCGACCATCGTGCCGCTGCCAACATAGGCGCCGACATTGACGAAGCTCGGCATGAGGATGACGTTCGGCGCGATATAGGCGGACTGGCGCACGACCGAGCCCGGCACGCAGCGGAAGCCCGCCGCCTCGAAGCGCTGCGCCGACCAGCCGGCGAACTTGGAGGGCACCTTGTCCCACCAGACGCCCTGGCCCAGGCTCGGGTCGCTGGCGCCACCCGGCATGATCACGTTGGCCTGCAGGCGGAACGACAGCAGCACCGCCTTCTTCAGCCACTGATTGACCTTCCAGCCGCCGTCGACCGGCTCGGCGACGCGCGCCTCGCCATTGTCGAGGAGCTCGAGTGCCTTGCGGATGGCATCGGCGACGTCGCCGGTCGTGGCAGGCGAGATCGTGTCGCGGGCTTCCCAGGCCGCATCGATGGCGGCTTCAAGCAGGTGCGCGGTCATGGCGGTCAATCTTGACTGTTGCGATGAGGGAGGGCGAAACCATGGCGGCCGGCCGGCGCGCCTGTCAACCCGGCCGCGACGCAGGCCCACCCCGATCTGGCGCCGCACCAGAGCCGCGGCCGTGGGTCTCGAGCCAGCCGGTCAGATCATCGGTCTGGTAATGCACATAGGGCTCGTCCGCCCCTTCCCGCTGCCAGTCGAGCGGCGAGCGCACCCAGAGCGTCAGCATGCCGAGTGCTGCCGCCGGTTCCAGGTTGCGTGCCATGTCTTCGACCATGGCCGCCCGGGCCGGCACCACGGCATGCAGATCGATCAGCTTCTGATAGCCGCTCGGGTGCGGCTTCGGCTGGAACTCGGCGGCGGCGATGTCGAACAGCACCTCGAAATGCCGGGCGATGCCGAGCCGTTCCAGCACGCGCTCGGCATGCCGGACGGAGCCGTTGGTGAAGACGAGCTTTCGGCCCGACAGGCCGTCGAGCGCCGCATCGAGCGCCGGCGCCGGCTCGATCACCGTGAGGTCGATGTCGTGGACATGGGCGAGAAACGAATGCGGGTCGATTGCATGTTCGGTCATGAGCCCGCGCATGGTCGTGCCATAGGCCTGGAACAGGCGCTTGCGCTCGGCCAGCGCCGCCTCGGCGTCGACGCCGAGCAGCCGCATGATGTACTCGCTCATGCGCTCCGCGATCTGCGCGAACAGGTTCGATCCAGCCGGGTAGAGCGTGTTGTCGAGATCGAACACCCAGGCCTCGATCTCATGTGGGGGCAGCGGCATCGCGGGGATCAATCCTTGTTGCAAAGGGCGGCGACGAGCCGGGCTTCAGCCGCCGCATCGGGCGGCAGGCCGAAGCGCAGCCGGTCGGGCCGGTCGATGAAGCGGCGGACGAGGATATGGTGCCGGCCGAGCCGGTCGGCGAGCGGCCCGGCGTCGGCAAACCGCGCCAGCCGGAAGAGATCGGTGCCGCCGGCAGGCGCGAGCCCGGCCGCCGACAGGATGTCATCATGCGCCCGCGCCGCCTCGGCGAGCCGGGATCGCGTCGCCGCGGCCCAGGCGCGATCGGCCAGCGCCGTCCGGCCGACCGCGAGCGCCGGGCCGGCGACTGCCCAGGGGCCGAACGCGGCATTCATACACTGGACCAGATCGGCCGGACCGAATGCGAAGCCGAGACGCAGGCCGGCCAGGCCGAAGAACTTACCGAACGAGCGCAGGAGGACGAGCCCCGGCATTCCGGCCCAAGGCGTCAGACTCGCCGCCGGCACCACCTCGGCGAAGGCCTCGTCGACGACGAGCAGGCCGCCGCGCGCCGCCTGCGCCTGAGCAAGCGCCGCAAGCTGCCCCGGCCTCAGCACGGAGCCGTCGGGATTGTTCGGGTTGACCACGACCAGCACATCGGCCGGATCCCGTTCCAGCGCCTCCGCGCCGATCGTGCGCACATGATGGCCGGCGACCGCCCAGCAGCGGGCGTGCTCGGCATAGGTCGGCGCCACGATTGCAACCTCGCCCGGCGGCACGAGGCGCGGCAGGAGCTGGATCAGCGCCTGGGAGCCGGGCGCCGCCACGAGCGGCGCTTCGGCCGGCGCGCCGTAGAAATCGCGCGCGGCGGCGGCGAGGTCGGCGAGCCCGCGCTCGTCCGGCAGCCGGGTCCAGGCATCGGCCGGCAGCGCCGGCACAGGATAGGGCCAAGGATTGATGCCGGTCGAAAGATCGATCCAGTCCGAGCGCACGCCGCCGAACCGGGCGATCGCACGGTCGAGCGCCCCGCCGTGGTCAACGGCTGGATGATACAGCATAGAAGCAGCGTCGGCGGACAAGATCCCTGGGGCCCTCCTGGTGAGCCCGACCGTTCTTCACGGTTTCGCTGGGATTGTCGAGGGGCGTTGGCCGCATCCGGCCTTGCGCGTCGGTCGGTTGTGCTTCCCGCCCGAATGCCTGTCATCTATGTCGCGAGACACAGCGGGGGGAGAAGACCAATGAGCACGCCCGAGACCACGTTCAGGGAGACCACGTTCAGGGATCTCACCCGACTGGCGGCCGGCCTCGGCGACGGCTGGCGCAGCCTGCGTCTGGCGCAGATCCAGGACATCGGCCTGAAGCTATTCCGCGTCGAGCCCGCAGGGCTGCCGACCGAAACCCATCCGGACTATGCCGAAGGCCTCTTGATGCTGGACGGCGAGATCACGCTCACGCTGGACCGCACGCCGATCCGGCTGGCCGCCGGGGATTTCCAGCTGATCCCGGCCGGCGTGCCCCATGCCATCCTGCCCGGCGGCCATGGCGCGTTCCTGCTGGTCGACCCGGAGCCGATCCCCTTAACAGCTGGTTAACCGCGGGCACGCTAAGCAAGGGCGAGCGATCCGGGATGTGATCGACCTCCGGTTCCGGAAAATCCCCGAAACGGCGAGAGGGAATGCGCGGGTGCTGCGCGACGCCATCACACGACTGTTCGGACGACGGGGCGGCGGGCAGGCGGTTTCCATCCCGTTCGACAAGGCGAAGGCACTGGCGCGCCACGGCGACGCCGCCGTTCGCCGCTCGGTCGCCCTCGATCCGGAAGCGGCGCCGGAACTGCTGTTCTTCCTGGCGCGCGACCGGATGCCCGCGGTGCGCGCGGCCGTTGCCGCCCATCCGCGCACGCCGCGCCAGGCCGACCTGCTGCTGGCGCTCGACGAGCAGCCGGAGATCCGCACGCTCATCGCCGAGAAGATCGCCCATCAGGCGCAGCAGCTGAGCACCAACGAGGCGGCGCAGATCTGGCAATTGACCGTGCAGGTGATGGAAGCGCTCGCGCGCGACGATCTCGCCCGCGTGCGCCAGCTGGTCGCCGAGACCGCCCGCAGCATCGCCGCCGTGCCGCCGCGGATGATGACCGAGCTCGGCCGCGACCGCACGAGCACCGTCGCCGTACCGGCCTTGAGCTTCGTCGGGCCGATCGCCGACAAGGACCTGCTCGAGATCGTCGAGAAAGCGCCGGACCAGGCGGTGATCGGCGCCGTGGCAAGGCGGCCGGCCATCGGCCCCGCCGTGGCGGAGGCGGTCGTGACGCACGGCAGCGCGCCGTCGGTCGCGATCCTGCTCGCCAACAAGCAGGCGACGCTAGCCCCCGAAACGCTCGACAGGGTCGTCGATCGCGCACCACCGCACGAAAGCTGGCATCAGCCGCTGGTCGAGCGGCCGCACCTCACCGACGGTGCCGCCGTCCGGCTCGCGAGCTTCGTCGCCGACAAGCTCGTCCAGGTCCTGCGCAGCCGGCCGGACCTCGATCCGGAGACCAACGCCGCGATCGAGATCATCATCCACGAGCGCGCGGCCACGCCCGGCGTCGGGCCGACCGCGACGATCATGACCGCGCACGATGAGAACCATCCGGTCGAACGTGCCCGGCGGCTCTATGCGAACGGCCTCTTGAACGAGGAGGCCGTGCTGGACGCGCTCGACACCGACCGCGAGTTCCTGATTGCAGCCCTGTCGCTCCGCGCCAGGCTGCCGCCGGCAGTGGTCGCGAAGATCCTGGCCTCGCACAGCGCCAAAGGGCTGACGGCACTCGTCTGGAAAGCCGGCTTCACCATGCGCCTGTCGCTGCAGCTGCAGCTGCGCGTGGCGCGCTTGCCGCCCAAGGCCCGGCTCGTCGCCGGTGGCGGCGGCACCTTCCCGCTGAGCGCCGCCGAGCTCGAATGGCAGATCGAGTTCTTCCGCACGCTGGTGCCCCAGGGGATCTGATTGGAGGGGATCTGATTGGAGGGCCTCTGACCGCATTCGCCAACTTGCGCGCGAACGGCCGGCCGCTATACTCCGCCGCCATGTAAGCCGCTCCCTCCCCCTTGTCATTCCGATGCGTCCGCGCCTGCAGCGGATGCCTCCCTATGTCTTTGAGGATTGGATCATGAGCGCCAGCTCTGCGGCTCCGCACTCCGCCGCCTATTTCGGCGAGGAGCGGGATTATTGGTGGAACGACGACTATCTCGAACTGCTCGCCCGGCGCCTGCGCCTCGACCAGGTGGCAAGGCTGGCCGACATCGGCTGCGGCATCGGCCATTGGTGCGGCCTGTTGGCTCGCCACGTGCCGGCCGACGCCCAGATCATCGGCATCGACCGCGACGCAACGAATGTCGCGGGCGCCCGCGCACGCTTTGCCCGGCTCTGGCCGGACCGGCCGGCGCGCTTCGCAGAAGGCGACGCGCTGGCGCTGCCGCTCGGTGACGGCACGGTCGATCTCGCGACCTGCCAGACCCTGCTGATCCACCTGGCCGAGCCGGAACGGGCCATCGCCGAGCTGATGCGGGTGACGCGACCCGGCGGCCAGGTCGTGGCGGTCGAGCCGAACAACCTGTTCAACCGCATCGCCGTCTCGTCGCTCACGCCCGAGACGCCGCTCGATGAGCGCATCACCGAAGTAACGGCGGCGCTCCGGCTCGTCGAAGGCCGCCGGCGCCAGGGCCTCGGCTGCGAGTACCTGGGCGATCTGTTGCCCGGCTTGTTCGCCCGCGCCGGGCTCGAGGATATCCGGGTCTGGGTCGCCGACTGCGCGCTGCCGTTCGTCCCGCCCTACGCGGCACCGGAGCAGCAGGCCCAGCTGGCGGCGCACGCGCGCTGGCAGGCGGAGGGAAGCGGCCCTTACGACCGAGCCGTCTTCGCCGCCGACCTTGCGGCCGGCAGCGCCGACGAGGCCGAGATCGAGCGGAGCTGGCAGATGATGCTGGCAAGCGCCGCCGCGGCCGATCAGGCGATCACGGATCGGCGCTACCACGCGGCGGGCGGCGGCCTGTTCTATATCGTCGTCGGACGGGTACCCGAGCGGCCGATCCGATAAAGCGATGCCGGCGCCACCCTGGCACAACCCCTGGGGCGGCGCCGGCTCGACAGGCGGCATGGCCGGGCGTAGGCTCGCGCCATGCCGCAGGTCCTCTTCACCGCGCATCTGAGGCGCTTGGCACCACCCTCCCCGGTCGAAGCCGCCGGCAAGACCGTGGCGGAGGCGCTCGACTCGGTCTTTGCCCACCACCCGATGCTGGAAGGCTACATCCTCGACGACCAGCGGCGGCTGCGCCGGCACATCGCACTGTTCGTCGACGGTACGCGGGCCGGGCTCGCCGACCCGGTCGGGCCCAAGGCCGAGATCGCCGTGCTGC
Organism: Aliidongia dinghuensis; assembly: GCF_014643535.1. Taxonomy (NCBI): domain Bacteria; kingdom Pseudomonadati; phylum Pseudomonadota; class Alphaproteobacteria; order Rhodospirillales; family Dongiaceae; genus Aliidongia; species Aliidongia dinghuensis. The sequence continues at coordinate 94,122 of NZ_BMJQ01000003.1, forward strand.
AGGCGCTGTCGGGCGGCTGAACGGAGACGACACCATGAACCAGCCCCTGCTCGTCGGTACCCGCAAAGGCCTGTTCATCCTCGAGGCCGGTACTGCCGGGGATTGGACCATCCGGCATCACGCCTTCCCCGGCGTACCGGTCACGATCACCACTCATGATCCGCGCGACGGCACGCTCTATGCCGGGCTCAACCACGGCCATTTCGGCGTCAAGCTGCATCGGTCGGACGATGGCGGTGCCAACTGGACCGAACTGCCGGCACCGGCCTTTCCGGCCGGGTTTCCGCCGGATGCCGCGGACAAGCCGGCGCCGTCCGTGTCGCTGCTCTGGTCACTCGAGCCGGGTGCCGAACCGGACGAGCTCTGGGCCGGCACGATTCCGGGTGCCTTGTTCCATTCGACCGACCGCGGCGCCAGCTGGCTGCTGGTCGAGAGCCTGTGGCGCGAGGATTCGCGGCAGCTGTGGTTCGGCGGCGGCTACGACGCGCCCGGCATCCATTCGATCCTGCCCGACCCCCGCGACCGCCGGCACCTGGTCCTGGGCGTGTCCTGCGGCGGCGTCTGGCTCAGCCCCGACGCGGGGGCCCACTGGGAGCTGGGCGGCGCCGGCCTCGTCGCCTCATATATGCCGGAAGCGCGCCAGGAGGATACGGCGGTCCAGGATCCGCACCGCATCGTGCGCTGTGACGCTGCACCGGACCGGCTCTGGATGCAGCATCACTGCGGCATCTTCCGCTCTGACGACGGCGGACGGAACTGGGTCCGGCTCGACGGGCTGCCGGTGCCGGACTTCGGCTTCGCCGTCGCGGTCCACCCGGACGATCCGGACATCGCCTGGTTCGTGCCGGCGGAAAGCGATGAGAGCCGCATCCCGAGCGACGGGCAATTCTGCGTGACCCGCACCCGCGACGGCGGCCGCAGCTTCGAGCGGCTGGGCGACGGGTTGCCGGCGCCGCCGGCGTTCGATCTGGTCTATCGCCACGGGCTCGCGGTCGCACCGGACGGCCGCACCCTTGCCATGGGCTCCACCACCGGCGGCCTCTGGACGAGTGCCGACGGCGGCGAGCGCTGGCAGCTGGCGAACGCCCGCCTGCCGCCGATCGCGAGCGTGCAGTTCGCGGCCTAAGCCCGCGCGGCGCCGACCGCCGCGAGGTTGGCGCGATGAACCGCCTCGTAGGGCGCAAAATAGCTGATCGCACCGGCGGCGAAGGCGTCGGCCGCGAAGGTTCGCAGATCCGGGTCGGCGAGTTCAGGCGCGGCCCGGCACCGTTCGAGCCGTTCGACATAACGCAGGCTCGCCTCGATGAAGCGCTTGTCGTAGCCGCCGGCCTCGATCACCTCGAGCGCGCCGTGGCTCGGCAGGATGCGCGCGATCGGCCAGCCCGCGAGGCGCCGTAGATCGGCCAGGTGATGGGAAAGCCGGGCCGGCTCGGCGACATAAGTCACCGGGTCCTCGAGCGCGTCGCCGGCCAGCAGCAGGCCGGTCTCAGGCAGAAACAGCACCGTGCCGTCATGGCTATGGATATCGACCTGGCGTAACTCCACCGCGACCGTGCCAACCGTCAGCGCCAGCGTGCCCGCGAACAGGCGGTTCGGCAGGACGAGCGGCCGGATCGGCGGGTCTCGAGTTTCGAGCTTGACCCGGTTCGCCTCGAGCGCCTGGGCGGTCAACTCGTTCGCGATGATCTCGCAGTCGGCGAAGACCTCGTTGCCGGCAATATGGTCGGCATGCCAGTGGCTGAGCGCCACGCGGATCCGGGTGACGCCCTGCTCTTCGAGCGTCCGGCGGATGATCGCCGCATGGGCGCGCGAGATATGCGTGTCGAAGACCAGCGCCTCGTCGCCGTCGACCACGGCATAGGCGCAGATGCCGAGCGCAAAGGCGCCGTCATCGAGCCAGTTCGGCCCGTCCGAATGCGCCCGCACGCCGGCGATCCGCCCGTCGTAGAAGCCCAGGACGCACGGCGCCGGCCGGACGACCCGCAGGGTCGAGCCGAGCCGGTGCACGAGGTTGCTCCTGCCTACTTCTTGCTAATCAGCGTGCCGGCACCGGAGCTGATGAACAGCTCGACCAGGATCGCATGCGCCTTGCGGCCGTCGAGGATGACCGCCGCCTCGACGCCGTTCTCGACCGCGTCGAGGCAGGTCTCGATCTTCGGGATCATGCCGCCGTAGATCGTGCCGTCGGCGATCATGGCGCGCGCCTGGGCGACCGTGATCTCCGGCATGACCTTCTTGTCCTGGTCCATGACGCCGGCGATGTCGGTCAGCATCAGGAGGCGCGTCGCCTTCAAGGCGGCCGCGACGGCGCCCGCCGAAGTGTCGGCGTTGATGTTGTAGGTCTCGCCCTCGTCGCCGAGGCCGGTCGGCGCCACGACCGGGATGAAGTCCGCCTTGGTCAGGAGCGACAGCACCTCGGCGTTGACCGCGGTCGGCTCGCCGACGAAGCCCAGGTCCAGCACCTGCTCGATGTTGCTCTCGGGATCGCGCTTGGTGCGGGTGAGCTTCTTCGCCTGGATGAGTCCGCCGTCCTTGCCCGAGAGGCCGATCGCCCGGCCGCCCGCGGCGTTGATGAGGCCGACGATCTCTTTGTTGATCGAGCCGGCCAGCACCATCTCGACGATATCGACCGTCTCCTTGTCGGTGACGCGCAGGCCGTCGATGAACGACGACTTGATCTTCAGGCGCTCGAGCATCTGGCCGATCTGCGGCCCGCCGCCGTGCACGACCACGACGTTGACGCCGATCTGCTTCAAGAGCACGACGTCCCGCGCGAAGCGGGCGCCCAGCGCCGTGTCGCCCATGGCGTGGCCGCCGTACTTCACGACGACGGTCTTGCCGGCGTAGCGCTTCATGAAGGGCAGCGCCTCGGACAGGATGTCCGCCTTCAGTACGATCTCTTGTTCACTGATCATCGGGCGGCCCTCCAGCCTCGATAGGATTCGTTCAGGACCGATTAGCCGACTGAGGTTACCGCTGCAAGCGCGCCGAGCGCCGAGCGCAGCACGGCGATACCGGTACCGTCCTCCGCACTGGTCGCGTGGATGACCGGATGCGCCGCCGTGTGCTTCGCCAGCACCGCGCCGATCTCGCGCACCCGCGCCGCGAGCTCGTTCGGCCGGACCTTGTCGGCCTTGGTCAGCACGACCTGGTAGGAGACGGCGGCCTCGTCGAGCATCTTCATGACCGGCTCGTCGACGTCCTTCAAGCCATGGCGCGAGTCAATCAGCACGCAGACGCGCCGGAGCGTCACGCGCCCGCGGAGGAAATCGTTCACGAGCGCGGTCCAGGCGGCGATCTGGGTTTTCGGCGCCTTGGCGTAGCCGTAGCCGGGCATGTCGACCAGCACGAGGCGCTGGCCCAGGTCGAAGAAATTGAGCTGTTGGGTCCGGCCGGGCGTGTTCGACGTGCGCGCGAGCGTGTTGCGGCCGGTGAGCGCGTTGATCAGGCTTGACTTGCCGACGTTCGACCGGCCGGCGAACGCGACCTCGGGCAAGCCGGCCGCGGGAATCGTCTCGAGCCGGGTCGAGCCGTTGGTGAAGCTGCACTCGGCGGCGAACAGCCGTCGCCCGACGTCGAGCGCTTCGGGCGACGGCTGCAGCTCGTCGTCCTGATCAGGGATCGGCTGATCAGGCATTGGCGCGGATGGCGGACGCCGCCGCCCGGCGCCGGATCAGCAGCTGCTGGCCGACCGTCAGGATGTTGTTCCAGGAATAGTAGATCATCAGGCCGGCCGGGAACTTGCCGAGCATGAAGGTGAAGATGAACGGCATCAGCTGCATCATGCGCGCCTGGGTCGGGTCGGGCGGCGTCGGCTGCATGCGCTGCTGCAGCAGCATGGTCAGGCAGTAGATCGCCGGCCAGGCACCGATCATCAGGAACTGCGGCGGCGTCCAGGGGATGAGGCCGAACAGGTTGAAGAGCGTCGTCGGATCGGGCGCCGAGAGGTCCTGGATCCAGCCGAAGAACGGCGCGTGCCGCATCTCGATGGTGACGTAGAGCACCTTGTAGAGCGAGAAGAACACCGGGATCTGCAGCAGCATGGGCAGGCAGCCGGCCACCGGGTTGACGCCCATGCGCTTGTAGAGCGCCATCGTCTCCTGCTGCAGCTTCACTTTGTCGTCGCCGCACTGCTCCTTGAGCTTGGCCATCTCGGGCTGCAGCTGCTTCATCTTGTCCATGCTCTTGAAGGCCTTGTTGGCCAGCGGGAAGAACAGGGTCTTGATGACGACGGTCAGCATCAGGATGGCGATGCCGAAGTTGCCGACCTGGGCATAGAGCCAGTCGAGCAGATAGAAGATCGGCTTGGTCAGGAAATAGAACCAGCCGAAGTCGACGGCGCGGTCGAAATTGGGCAGGCCCGCGCTCTTGGTATAGGCGTCGAGCAGCTTCACTTCCTTGGCGCCGGCGAAGAGGACGCCGGTATTGTCGATCGAGGCGCCGGGCGCCACGCTGACCTCGGCCCCCAGGTAGTCGGCCTGGAACGTCTGGGCCTCGCCGCTGCCGGAATGGGAGAAGCGCGCGGTGATCGCCATCTTCTGGTCCGGGGCGACCGCGGTCAGCCAGTATTTGTCGGAGAAGCCCAGCCAGCCGCCGACCGTCTCCTTGGGCTGGGCCTTGCCGGCCGCCACGTCCTTGTAGCCGACCTCTTCCGAGCCGCTGGTGTAGCCGCCGATCGGCCCCTCGTAGGAGACCCAGGTCGAGGACACCTCGGGCTCGCCGGTGCGCGCGACCGAGCCAAAGGGATAGAGCGTCACCGGCGTCGAACCGGCGTTCGCGACCGTATCCTTCACCGTGAACAGGAAGTTCTCGTCGACCGAGATCGTGCGCTTGAAAGTGAGCCCCGCGCCATTGTCCCAGGTGAGGGTCACCGGCGTCTTGGGCGTGAGCGTGCCGCCCGAGGATTGCCAGACCGTGTCGTCGGTCGGCAGCTTGACGGCAGGATCCTTGGCGACCCAGCCCTCGGTCGCACGATAGGCGTTGGGCGCGCCCGACGGCGAGAGCAGCACGATCGCCGGGCTCTTCGGATCGATCGTCTCGCGATAGTCCTTGAGCGTCAGGTCGTCGAAGCGCGCACCCTTGAGGTTGATGGAGCCGGTCATGCGCGGCGTGTCGATCGCGACGCGCGTGGCCTCATGCAGCACCTGCTCGCGCGTCTCGGTCGCGGCGGCCGCCGCCGCGGCGCTCGGCAGCTGGTTGCCCGCGGACTCCGACGGCGCGGCCGGCGAGACGTTGGCAGCGCTGTTCTGCGCCGCCTGCTGGGTGGTCTGCACCGGGCGCTGCGGATGCGGCAGCAGATACTGAGAGCCGAGCAGAATCGCGATAGCCACCACGATAAAGACGACTAGATTGCGTTGCTCCATTCCCTGCATGGGTCCTCTCAGGGCACGCCGCCCTATCGGGCGTGCCGACAACCAGAATGATGCGCCCGATGCGCGGGCAAAACCTCGGGCACCGGATCATAGCCGCTGCCGCCCCACGGATGGCAGCGGCCGAGCCGACGCAGGGTCAGCAAACTGCCGTGCCACGCGCCGTGGCGCGCGAGCGCATCCATGGCATAGGCGGAGCAGCTGGGCTCGAACCGGCAATTCGGCCCAAGCAGCGGCGAGATCAGCATGCGGTAGAGCCAGATGAGCCCTCTCAACAGATCCGCCATGATGCCTCGCCTCAAGCGCCCGGCGCCGCCGTCGGGCCGTCGCGCCACACTTTGAGCCGCCGAAGCGCCTTTTCAAGCTCGGCCAGCAACTGCGCGTAGCGGATCGTGCCGGTTTCCTGGCGCGCGATCAGCACGAAATCGTGCGCGGCCAGGCCATGTTCGGCCACCAAGGCGCGCGCCGCCGCACGCAGACGGCGCTTGGCGCGGTTGCGGGCGACGGCGTTGCCGACTTTCTTCGATGCGGTGAAGCCGATGCGACGTCCCTCGGCATGGGGACCGGCCACCTCCGGCGCGTCCGATGGCGCGACCTGGAGGATGAGGCTGGGTGCCACCCATTTGCGCCTCTCGCCGGCGACGCGCAGGAAATCCTTGCGCTCCCTCATCCGACCGAGAGTGCGGGGCATGGGGGCCGCCCGCAGCGGCCGTTAGGCCGACAGGCGCTTGCGGCCGCGGGAGCGACGAGCGGCCAGCACCTTGCGGCCGCCGACCGTGGCCAGGCGGGCACGGAAGCCATGGCGCCGCTTGCGGACGATCTTGCTGGGCTGATAGGTGCGCTTCACGACGAGAACTCCAAACGCTTGGGCATCAAAAATTCGAGCGCCCGTCTATAGAGGAGCGCCCGGCTTAAGTCAATTCGCCGCGCTGCGGCAAAGAGACAGACCTTCTGCCCCTCAGGCGCAGGGCTCCCGAGAGGGTTCCGGCCGGTCCGCCCCGCTTCAGTGGGCGAAGATGTCGATCTCGGGCCAGCCGGCCAGGTCCAGGAGCGCCCGCGCCGGCAGGAACTCGAAGCACGCGTTCGCGAGCTCGGTCCGCCCCTCGCGCGCCAGCATCTCGTCGAGCTTCTCCTTCATCTGGTGAAGATAGAGCACGTCGGACGCGGCGTATTTCAGCTGCTCCTCGTTGAGCGCGTCGGCGCCCCAGTCGGACGATTGCTGCTGCTTCGACAGCTCGACGCCGATCAGCTCCTTGCACAGATCCTTCAAGCCGTGCCGGTCGGTGAAGGTCCGGACCAGCTTGGAGGCGATCTTGGTGCAATAGACCGGCGCCGTCACGACGCCCAGGTACTGCTTCAGCACCGCGATGTCGAACCGGCCGAAATGGAACAGCTTGGTGACGTTGGGGTCGGTCAAGAGCGCCTTGAGGTTGGGCGCGTCATATTGGCCGAGCGGCAGATGGACGATATGGGCCGTGCCGTCGCCGGCCGACAGCTGCACGACGCAGAGCCGGTCGCGCCAGGGGTTTAGCCCCATGGTTTCCGTGTCGATCGCAACGATATTGCCGAAGGAGAGGCCCGCGGGCAGATCCCCGCGATGATAAGTGACGGTCACGGGGCGCATCCTGCGGGAAGGGTCCCTCCCCGTCCGCCGATCGTCATCGAAGAGGATCGGACGGACGGGAGGATCACTATGGTGCCCAGGAGAAGACTCGAACTTCCACGAGGTTTCCCCCACTGGTACCTGAAACCAGCGCGTCTACCAATTCCGCCACCTGGGCTCAGGTGAGGAGCCGGGTGATAAGGGAGCCCGGACTCCTTGTCAACCAGACTTTTTACCCGCGAGATCGCCTCGCATCCAGCGGAGCCCTCTGACGGTACCTTCGGAGCGGACGGGCGCGGAATCTCGCGGCACCAGGCATCGCCAAGCCTTTTTGCATGTTATGATTTCCACCATTCGGCAGCTCGCGAGGAGGTCTGAACATGGCTCCCATTCGCCGCGCGACGGTCTTCGGAGGCACCGGCTTCATCGGCCGCTATATCGTGAAGCGCCTGGCGCAGCGCGGGGCCACCGTGATCGTGGTCGGTCGCCACGCCTGGCGTGGCAATTATCTGCAGCCGATGGGCGATGTCGGCCAGATCGCCCTCGTCGATGGCGACATCCGGGACGATGCCGTCGTCTCCGCCGCGGTCCAGGAGGCGGACCTGGTGGTCAACCTTGTGGGCATCCTGGCCGAATCCGGCCGGCAGCGCTTCGAGGCCGTGCAGCACGAGGGCGCCGGACGCATCGCCCGTACCGCGGCCGCAGCGGGCGCCCGACACGTTCTGCACGTATCGGCGATCGGCGCCGATCCAGCCTCCCCTGCGGCCTACGGGCGATCGAAGGCGGCGGGCGAGGCGGCCGTGCGGGCGGCCTGCCCCGGCGCCGTCATTCTGCGCCCATCGATCGTGTTCGGACCAGAGGATCAGTTCTTCAACCGATTCGCCGCCATGACCCGCCTCTCGCCGTTCCTGCCGCTCATCGGCGGCGGCCGGACCAAGTTCCAGCCGGTCTATGTCGGCGACGTCGCCGATGCGGCGATGGCCGCCATCGACGAGCCTGCGGCCGCAGGCCAGACCTACGAGCTCGGCGGTCCAACCGTCTACACGTTCGAGGAGCTGATACGGTTGATGCTGCGCGAGATCGGCCGGCCGGGCTTCCCGCTCGTCCCGATCCCGTTCGGGCTCGCCACCCTGCAGGCCGCCATCCTCGAGCACCTGCCGGGTCAGTTGCTGACGCGCGACCAGGTCAAGCTCCTGAAACGCGACAATGTCGTCTCGGCTGACGCCAAGACGCTGGCCGACCTCGGCATCACGCCCACAGCACCCGAGGTCATCATCGAGAGCTACCTGGAGCGGTTCCGCACCGGCGGCCGCCATGCCGGGCAGAAGCCGGCCTGAAGAGTCTGCCCGATGGGTCAGGAATGCGTGTGGTCGGCCGACTGCGACAGCCGGTCGATGAAGGCGACGCCGACCGCCGACAGCACGAACAGGCCATGGATCGTTGCCTGCATGATGACGCCGGCCAAGGTGTAAGGGCTGTCGGGCGTGCCCAGGTTGCCGACCTCGATGAAAGTGCGCAGCAGGTGGATCGACGAGATGCCGATGATCGCCATCGCCAGCTTGATCTTGAGCGCCCCGGCATTGACATGATCGAGCCATTCCGGCTGGTCCGGATGGCCTTCGAGCCTGAGGCGCGAGACGAAGGTCTCGTAACCGCCGACGATCACCATCATCAGCAGGTTCGAGATCATGACCACGTCGATCAGGCCCAGGACGATCAGCATGATCTGCTGTTCGCCGAACACGGTCGCGTGGCTGACCAGGTGCCAGAGTTCCTTCAGAAACAGCACCGCATAGACCGCCTGCGCCACGATCAGGCCGATATAGAGCGGCAGTTGCAGCCAGCGGGAGCTGAAGATGATCGCGGGAAGCGGCTTCAGGCCTGCGCCGCCGGGCGGTGTGGTCAGTCGTTCGAAATTCTGCACCATGGAACGGAGCACTCGCGATCGTTGCTGCGGCCCCGAATAATGGGGCAACGAACGGTCATCGGGTAGAGCCGGCACATGGCAATTTTTTGAAGGATGCAGGGCTTTATCAGGGCGCGCGCTCCAGGCGCCCGGCGAGGGCTGCCGCCGCGTCGTCGAACAGCCGGGCCAGAGCATCGATCGTCCGGCGGATGCGCGGCACGCGCTTCAAATCCGCATGGACGAGGAGCCAGCGATCCTCGCTCAATTCGGCGATCGGCGGCCCGAGGCGCTCGAGCGTCGGATCGGCATCGCCGGCGAAGCAGGCGAGCACGCCGAGGCCGGCCCCGCTCGCGACCAGGTCGCGCACGAGCAGGTGATTGTTCGTCCGTCCGGCGGCGGCGGGTGCTGCAAGCTGGCGGGCAAGCCAGCGGGCGACCGGGAAATATTGGTGCTGCCCGTCGAGCCCGACCCACAAGGCCGGATCGGCTAAGGCGGGATCGGTGGGCATTGCCCGCGCCTCGGGCCGGACCTCGAGAAAGCGGCGCGCGCCATAGACGCCATAGGCGAACGGCCGGAGCTTGCGCGCGATGAGCTCGCCCGTCGCCGGCAGTGTCGTCACGATCGCGAGATCGGCATCGCGCCGGGCGAGATTGGTCGGCATGTGCGACTGGGCCACTTCGAGGCTGATGCCCGGGAGCGCCGCCATGAGCTGTGCCCACCGGCTCGCGAGAAAGCCCGCATCCCAGTCGTTCGCGATGAGACGGACCGTGCCACCCTCCTCGCCCGCAGCATCGGAGCGCCGGCGCATCGCCTCGGCAGCACCGCGCATCTCCTCCGCCATCGGCACGAAATCGCGGCCCTCCGCCGTCAGCGCATAGCCCTCGGGCAATCGATCGAACAGGCGGACGCCCAGCGCCTCCTCGAGCGCATGGACGCGCCGGCCGACCGTCGCGATGCCGACCCGCTCCTGCCGCGCCGCCGCGGACAAGCTGCCGGCCTGGGCTACGGCCAGGAACAGGCGGATGTCGTTCCAATCGGGTTGTTGGTTTTTCAAAACTGAAATCCCTAAGCCATTTGCATTTTCGCCGCTATTCGGCGAGCGATCTGTCGACAAATGGAGAATGCCCAACCCGTTAGGTGGGAGCGCTTCTTTAAAAATGCGGAAAGCCGTTTCAGCACAATCCATCGGAACAGTGAAGGCACCCACTAGCGACGACAATCGAACCAGTGCTAGAGAGTTGACTAAACAACAGCCTAGACGAGAAACATGCGCACCTTCAGCATCCGGATCGCAACCGTCGCGACAACCTTCGCCTTTTTGGCCTCGACCGCATTTGCAGCGGACGACTGCGCGCTGAAACAAATCGCTTCCATGTCGGCATCGCTCATCGACGGCGCTCTCGCTGTTGATGCGACGCTCAACGATCTGCCTGTGAAAATGTGGCTCGCAACGGCATCCGACGTTTCCAGCATCGACGAAGCGTTCGTGAAGCGGGCGGGCATGCCGCTCATCGACATGAATGGCAAGGTCTATTCGACCGGCAGGCGTCTGATGAACCAGAAGACCCGCATTTCCTCGATGCGCCTCGGCAACGCGCTATCATCCGATGCACCGTTCGTCATCTATCCGGAGGGCCATGATGGGGTGGATGGGAAGCCGGTCGGCACCTTAGCAACCGATTATCTCTCCAATTACGACGTGGACATCGACCTCGCCGCCGGCAAGGTCAATCTCTTCGATCGCAACCATTGCAAAGGCCAGGTCGCCTATTGGGCCAAGGAATATTTGGCGTCGCCAATCTTTCTGTCGAACACAGGCCTGGCGCGTCGCCCTGAAATGACCATCGTGGCGGACGGCCAGTCGCTACGCGGCATGATTTCGACGGACGATGCAAAGAACGTGCTGCGGCAAGCCGTGGCGGAAAGCCGGTTCGGTCTCGTCGCGGGTTCGGCCGAAATGCCGAAGAGCGGCACATGGCACGATTCGGACGGTCGCACCACCGATCGGTATTCCCACACATTCCAATCTCTCGCCTTTGGTGACATCACGCTGCATAACACCACCGTCAGCGTGGAATCGATCAATATTGCCGCCAACTCCGAGTCGACTGGCAGCCATTTTATTTCAATCAACACACAGCAACCCGACATCTACATTGGCATGGATTTGTTGAAGAAGCTGCACCTCTACATCGCTTACAGCGAGAACATGATCTACTACACGATCGCATCGCCGAAGCAGGCAGCCGGGCAGTAGCCCCAGCCACCACTTCCTTCGCCCAAAAGGCCGGCAATCCGCCGGCCTTTTTATGCTTCGGAAGATGCGACTGGGACGGACCGGATCGCTCTCTCTTCCGCGGCATCGGCACGCCGGCGCATCACCTCGGCGGTGGCGTGCATCTCCTCAGCCATCGGCACGAAATCACGGCCCTCCGCCGTCAACGCATAGCCCTCGGGCAACCGATCGAACAGGCGGACGCTCAGCGCCGCCTCGAGCGCATGGACGCGCCGGCCGACCGTCGCGATGCCGACCTGCTCCTGCCGCGCCGCCGCGGACAAGCTGCCGGCCTGGGCTACGGCCAGGAACAGGCGTATATCGTTCCAATCCACGTTTTCGCGCCTTTCATTTCCGGAACCGCCTTCGCCCCGTAGCCGCAGGGTCCGGCGCGCGGGGTCGGCGAGAGCCGAGGCTCCAGCTTAGAAGACGGCTTTCCGGCTTTGGAAGACCTCCTCGCGGTGTCGGACCGGTGGCGCGCGCTTAAATCGGTGCTAGAAAATGGCAACTCGAATCAGCCAGAACGTGAACATGCTCATGCACCGCCTCTTCGGGCCCCTCGCCGGCCTCGCCGCCTGTGCCGCCGCCTTTTGCGCGGACCCGGGTTTCGCCGCGACCGAATGCGCGCTGAAGCTGGTCGCCTCAATTCCGACGGAAGTAACGCCGGCCAACACGGTCGTCGCCAGCGTCAAGATCAACGACACGCCCGCGACGCTCAGGATCGACACCGGCGGCGCGACGTCCGCACTCAGCATTAAGTTCGCCGAGCGGCTGGGCATGCCGATCGAGACCATGGAAGGCGTCTACTACGGCCTGACGGGCCGGGCCCTCGACCACAAGACCCACGTGCGCGACTTACACTTGGGCGACGCCGTCAGCCACAACGCGGATTTTGCGCTGATGCCGATCGGCGGCGATGGCACCGACGGCCGGTGGGTCGGTCTGTTCGGAGCGGACTATCTGCAGAACTATGACGTCGAATTCGATTTCGCCGGCGGCAAGATGAACCTGTTCTCGCAAGACCATTGCGAGGGCAACGTAGTCTATTGGGCGCCCGAATTCTTCAAGAGCCCGATCCGCTACGAGCAGGGGATACTGCATCGGCCGCTGATGGAGATCGCGGTCGACGGCCAGCGCATGCTCGCCCTCCTCGATACCGGCGCGCCCACGACCTTCATGAGCCTGGCGTCCGCCAGGGGGCGGCTCGACATTTCGACGGACACCCCCGATACGCCGAAAACTGGCCACACGATGGGCGTCGAAGGCGTGAAGCTTGATGTCTACGAGCACGTCTTCCAGACGCTGACATTCGGCGAGATCACGCTCCACAACACCAAGATGGAGATCATTCCGATCGATACCGCGGCCCACGTCGAAAAACTGGGCAGCCATCTAAAGGCAGCTTCGGAGGACGAGCCGGACGTCTATATCGGCATGAACTTCATGAAGAAGCTGCACCTCTTCCTCGCGTACAGCGAGCACGCGATCTACTACACGATCGCACCGCCGAAGCAGGCGGCCGGACAGTAGCCCTTTCGCCACTTCCTTCGCCGGAAAGGCCGACCACGCGTCGGCTTTTTTCATGCCGAGAGCTTCGCAGCGCCACATTCTTGCTAGCGCAACGATCGGTGTTTCGCTGCGCGCAAGCGCAAACTTTCCGCAGAAAATTACCGGATATCCGGACATCGGGACGCATCTCGCCAATATATCCGATTCGGACTCTTTGGAAGATCATTTCGCGATTCCGGTCGCATTGGCCGCGCTATACCGTCACCACAATGCAGAAAATCGGGTCCGATCCGGATCTATCAGGCCATTTTCCCTTTGTCGCCGCCGGTTTGCTCCCGTATATGCGGTGGAGCCCGGCCGTGAGCGCGACGGGCGTTCCTCGAGCGCGTATCGGAGCGGCCCCATGGCGCAGAAGTTGTTGCAGTTCACCCGGATCGAGCAGGCCAATCCGGACAAGCGGACGGCCGAGGAGCGCCGCCACGATTTCGACGAGATCTATGCCGCCTTCGCGCCGGATGCGGCCCGCACCCAGGCGTCGCGCTGCTCGCAATGCGGCGTGCCGTTCTGCCAGGTGCATTGCCCGCTGCATAACAACATCCCCGACTGGCTGATGCTGACCGCCGAGGGGCGGCTCGAGGAGGCCTACGAGATCTCGTCGGCGACCAACAATTTCCCCGAGATCTGCGGCCGCATCTGCCCGCAGGACCGCCTCTGCGAAGGCAATTGCGTCATCGAGAAGGGCTTCGATTCCGTTACGATCGGCTCGGTCGAGAAATTCATCACCGACACGGCGTGGGAGCGCGGCTGGGTCAAGCCGCCCGCACCGAAGCGCGAGCTGGGATTCTCGGTCGGCATCATCGGCGCCGGCCCGGGCGGCCTCGCCGCCGCCATGGAGCTCCGGCGCAAGGGTTTCGCGGTCCATGTCTACGACCGCTACGACCGGGTCGGCGGCCTGATGATCTACGGCATCCCGAACTTCAAGCTCGACAAGGCCGTGGTCGGCCGCCGCCACGAACTGCTGGAGGCCGCCGGCATCACGTTCCACCTCAATTTCGAGGTCGGCCGCGACAAGACGCTGAGCGAGCTTCGCGCCGAACATGACGCGATCCTGATCGCGACCGGCGTCTACAAGGCGCGCGACTTCCTGGCGCCGGGCGCCGGCCAGGACGGCATCGTCGCCGCCCTTGACTTCCTGACCGCGAGCAACCGGCGCGGCCTCGGCGACGCGGTCGACGAGATGGGCCTCGACGCCACCGGCAAGCATGTCGTCGTCATCGGCGGCGGCGACACGGCGATGGACTGCGTGCGCACCGCGGTGCGCCAGGGTGCGAAGTCGGTGAAGTGCCTTTATCGCCGCGACCGCCGCAACATGCCGGGCTCGCAGCGCGAGGTGAGTCACGCTGAAGAGGAAGGCGTCGAGTTCGTCTGGCTGACCGCGCCCGACGCGTTCCTCGGCAACGGCACGGTAACGGGTGTGCGCGCCCACTCGATCCACCTGGGCGTCGCGGACTCCTCGGGCCGGCAGATCCCGCAGACGGTCGAGGGCAGTGCCGTCACGATCGAGGCCGATCTCGTGATCAAGGCACTGGGCTTCGACCCGGAAGACGTGCCGACGCTGTTCCAGGCGCCGGAGCTGGCGGTGAGCCGCTGGGGCACGATCAAGGTCGACCATCGCACGCTCATGACCAGCATCGACGGCGTGTTCGCCGCCGGCGACATCGTGCGCGGCGCGTCGCTCGTCGTCTGGGCGATCCGCGACGGCCGCGACGCCGCCCAGTCGATCGCCCGCTACATCCTCGACAAGCAGGGCGCGGCCGTCGCCGCCGCCGAGTGAAGGAGCCCGCCCCCATGTCCCATGAGATCGACCCGATGTCCGGCATCGAAAGCGGCGAGGCCTTCGCGCTCAATTATCAGCTCAATGCCGCGCGGCTCGCCGCCGACGGGCTCTACGACCCCAAGGACGAGCACGACGCCTGCGGTGTCGGCCTCGTCGCGGCCATCGACGGCAAGCCCCGGCGCGCCGTCGTCGAGGCGGCGATCCAGGCGCTGAAGGCGATCTGGCATCGCGGCGCCGTCGACGCCGACGGCAAGACCGGCGACGGCGCCGGCATCCATGTCCAGATCCCCGACGCGTTCTTCCGCGCGCACGTCGCCCGCTCCGGCTCGAGCGAGGCGCGCGACCTGCCGCTCGCCGTCGGCATGGTGTTCCTGCCGCGCACCGACCTCGACGGCCAGGAGCGCGCCCGCGCCATCGTCGAGACCGAGATCCTGGCCTTCGGCTACGCCATCTACGGCTGGCGCCAGGTGCCGGTGAACATCGACGTCATCGGCGAGAAGGCGAACGCGACCCGGCCCGAGATCGAGCAGATCATCATCGGCAACCCGAAGGGCACCAGCGCCGAGGAGTTCGAGCGCGACCTCTATATCCTGCGCCGGCGCATCGAGAAGCGGGTGATCGCCGACCAATTGCGCGACTTCTACATCTGCTCCTTGAGCGCCAACTCGGTCATCTACAAGGGCATGTTCCTGGCGGAGCAGGTGACCGCCTTCTATCCGGACCTGTTGGACCCGCGCTTCGAATCCGCCTTCGCGATCTATCACCAGCGCTATTCGACCAACACATTCCCGACCTGGCCCCTGGCCCAGCCGTTCCGCATGCTGGCGCACAACGGCGAGATCAACACGCTACGCGGCAACGTCAACTGGATGAAGAGCCACGAGACGCGCATGGCGAGCCCGGCGTTCGAGGGCTACATCGAGGACATCAAGCCAGTCGTCCAGGCCGCGGGCTCTGACTCGGCGGCGCTCGACAATGTGTTCGAGCTGCTGTCGCGCTCGGGCCGGCCGCTGCCGATGGTCAAGGCGCTGATGGTGCCGGAAGCCTGGTCGGGGCGCGAGCAGATGCCGAAGGCGCATCGCGACCTCTATTCCTACTGCAATTCCGTGATGGAGCCGTGGGACGGTCCGGCGGCGCTCGCCATGACCGACGGCCGCTGGGTGCTGGGGGCGACCGACCGCAACGGGCTCCGGCCGATGCGCTATTGCATCACGACGGACGGGCTGCTCATCACCGGGTCCGAGACCGGCATGGTGCGCGTCGAGGAGGCGAACATCGTCGAGAAGGGCCGGCTTGGGCCCGGCCAGATGCTGGGCGTCGACCTGCGTAGCGGCAAGCTCTACCGCGACGACGCGCTCAAGGACCTGATGTGCCAGGACCGGCCGTTCTCGCAGTGGGTCAAGAACATCACCGTGCTCGACAGCCTGATCAAGCAGGGCGGCCCCGAGGCGGCGGAGTTCGACGGCGACGAGCTGCGCCGGCGCCAGGTTGCCATGGGCTGGTCGATGGAGGATCTGGAGCTGATCCTGCAGCCCATGACCGAGGAGGGCAAGGAAGCGGTGGGATCCATGGGCGACGACACGCCGCTCGCCGTGCTGTCCGACCAGTACCGCGGGCTGCATCATTTCTTCCGGCAGAATTTCAGCCAGGTGACCAATCCGCCGATCGACTCGCTCAGGGAGCGGCGGGTCATGACGCTCATCACGCGCCTCGGCAACCTCGGCAACATCCTCGACGAGGACGCGAGCCAGTGCCGGCTGCTGCAGCTGGCCTCGCCGGTGCTGACCAACGCCGAATTCAAGGCGATGCGCGACTACATGGGCGCGTCGGCGACCGAGATCGATTGCACGTTCGAGGTGCCGACGGACGGCGCCACCTCGAGCGAGAAGGTGCTGCGCGACGCGATCGAGCGGATCGAGCGCGAGGCCGAGGACGCGGTGCGCGGCGGCTGCAACCACGTCATTCTGTCCGACAAGGCGACGAGCGCCGGCCGGGCCGCGATCCCGATGATCCTCGCGACCGGCGCCGTGCACAGCCATCTGGTGCGCCAGCAGCTCCGCACCTTCACGTCGCTCACCGTCCGCTCGGCCGAATGCCTCGACGTGCATTATTTCGCCGTGCTGATCGGCGTCGGCGCCACGACGGTCAACGCCTATCTGGCCGAGGAGACGATCGCCGACCGGCATCGCCGCGGCCTCTTGCCCAACATCCGGCTCGAGGATGCGCTCGCCCGCTACAAGAAGGCGCTCGACGACGGGCTCTTGAAGATCATGTCCAAGATGGGCATCGCGGTCATCTCCTCATACCGCGGCGCCTATAATTTCGAGGCGGTCGGGCTCTCGCGCTCGCTCGTCGCCGAATTCTTCCCGGGCATGACCTCGAAGATCTCGGGCATCGGCCTCCAGGGCATCCAGTTGAAGACGCTCGAGGCGCATATGCGCGCCTATGCCGAGGACTTCATCGCGCTCCCGGTCGGCGGCTTCTACCGCTACCGGCGCGGCGGCGAGAAGCATGCCTTCGAAGGCAACATGATCCACCTGCTGCAGACCGCGGTCGCCAAGGATTCCTACGCGACCTTCAAGAAATACAGCGAGGCGATCCGCAAGCAGCCGCCGATCAACCTGCGCGACTTGCTCGACTTCAACTACAAGCAGCCGGCGGTCTCGCTCGACGAGGTCGAATCGATCACCGAGATCAGGAAGCGCCTGGTCTCGCCCGGCATCTCGCTGGGCGCGCTGGGGCCTGAGGCGCACGAGACGCTGTCGATCGCCATGAACCGGATCGGCGCCAAGTCGGACTCGGGTGAAGGCGGCGAGGATCCGGCACGCTACAAGCCGCGGCTCAACGGCGACAATGCCGCGTCCGCGATCAAGCAGGTGGCGTCCGCCCGGTTCGGCGTCACGGCCGAGTATCTCAACAACTGCCGCGAGCTCGAGATCAAAGTTGCCCAGGGCGCCAAGCCCGGCGAAGGCGGCCAGTTGCCCGGCTTCAAGGTCGACAGCATGATCGCAAAGCTCCGGCACGCGACCGAGGGCGTGGCGCTCATCTCGCCGCCGCCGCATCACGACATCTATTCGATCGAGGATCTGGCGCAGCTCATCTACGACCTGAAGCAGATCAACCCGGACGCCAAGGTCACGGTCAAGCTGGTCGCCCGCTCCGGCATCGGCACGATTGCGGCCGGCGTCGCCAAGGCCAAGGCCGACGTCATCCTGATCTCGGGCCACACCGGCGGCACCGGCGCCAGCCCGCAGAGCTCGATCAAGCATGCCGGCATTCCGTGGGAGATGGGCCTGGCCGAGGCGCACCAGGTGCTGGTGCTGAACCGGCTCAGGCATCGCGTGCGACTGCGCACCGACGGCGGCATCAAGACCGGCCGCGACGTGGTGATCGCCGCCATGCTGGGTGCCGAGGAATTCGGCCTCGGCACGGCCTCGCTCGTCGCCATGGGCTGCATCCTGGTGCGGCAGTGCCACTCCAACACCTGCCCTGTCGGCATCTGCACCCAGGACCCGGCGCTGCGCGAGAAGTTCGAGGGCTCGCCGGAAAAGGTCGTGAACCTGTTCAGCTTCGTCGCCGAAGAGGTGCGCGAGATCCTGGCCTCGCTCGGCGCCCGCTCGCTGAACGAGATCATCGGCCGCACCGACCTGCTAGCGCAGGTCAACCGCGGCTGGGCGCATCTCGACGACCTGGACCTGAACCCGATCCTGTCCCAGGCCGACCCGGGCGACTATCCGCGCTACTGCACGCTCGAGGGCCGCAACGAGGTGCCGGACACGCTCGACGCCCAGATGCTGCAGGACGCCAAGGCGCTGTTCGAGCTCGGCGAGAAGATGCAGCTGACCTACAACACGCGGAACACCCAGCGCGCCATCGGCACGCGGCTGTCCTCGATGATCACCCGCAAGTTCGGCCAGACCGGGCTGCAGCCGGGCCATATCACGGTCCGGCTCCGCGGCTCGGCCGGCCAGTCGCTGGGCGCCTTCGCGGTGCAGGGCCTGAAGCTCGAAGTGGTCGGTGACGCCAACGACTATGTCGGCAAGGGCCTCTCGGGCGGCACGATCGTCATCCGGCCGATGACCTCGAGCCCGCTCGCGACCAACGAGAACACGATCATCGGCAATACGGTGCTCTATGGTGCCACCTCCGGTCGCCTATTCGCGGCGGGCCAGGCCGGCGAGCGCTTCGCCGTGCGCAACTCGGGTGCCGAGGTCGTGGTCGAGGGCTGCGGCTCCAACGGCTGCGAGTACATGACCGGCGGGGTCGCGGTCATCCTGGGCCGGGTCGGCGAGAATTTCGGCGCCGGCATGACCGGCGGCATGGCCTTCGTCTACGACCCGCAGAACCGGCTCTCGAGCCTGATCAACCCGGAGACGATCGGGCTGCATCGGATCGAGACCGAGCATTGGGCGACGGTGCTCGAAAGCCTGATCCGCACCCACGTGACGGAGACCCAGTCGCGCTTCGCCGAGCAGATCCTGAACGACTGGGCCCGCGAGCTCAGCCACTTCTGGCACGTCGTGCCCAAGGAGATGCTGCACCGGCTGGAGCAGCCGGTCTCGGCGGTCGCGGCGGAGTAACCGAGGCGAAACGGGCGATGGGTGCACCCCATCGCCCGTTTCCTCACAGCGTCCCGATGAACGCCTTCACCTGGGCCTCGATATAGCTGCCCGCCGCCTCGACGGTCTCGCACGCCGGCGCCGTCGGCGCGATCGCCTGCTTTTCCAGGTCCGCGATATAGTCGGGGATCGGCGTCGAGGTGGGCGGCAGATGGGCTGCGAGCGCGCACAGGCTCTTCTGCAGATCGTTCGTCGGCCGCTGCACCGCTTCGGCGATTTCGCCGGCGCTCGGCACGAGGTCGGGCGGCGTGATCGTCTCGGGGCCGCCGTTGGTTGGCTCGGCGAGGCTGAGCGCGCCCAGGAGGTCTGGCGCCGCCGCATCGCGCCCGGTCAAGGGTCCGCTCAAGCCCCATAGGTTGGTCAGCGTCTTGATGATCGACGAGTGGTCGAACGGCAGCGTTCCGCTTGTCGGCCGCACGATCGAGCCGGCCGGGATATAGGGCGATACGATCACGGCCGGGACGCGGACGCCGTAGCGGTCGAAGGCGAAGCCGTCCGGCGTCGGACCGCCCGGCGGAGGCGCTTCCGGCGGCGCCACATGGTCGTAGCAGCCGCCGTGCTCGTCATAGGTCACGATGAACAGCGTGCTTTCCCAATTCGGGCCGCTGCGCAAGGCGTTGTAGACCGTGGCGATCAGCTGCTCGCCGTAATGCACATTGTGCGGCGGATGCTCGTCGTTCGCAATGAGCTGCAGCAGGCTGCTCGAGAGATAGCGCGGCTCGATGAAGCTGTAATTCGGCAGGTTTCCGGCCGCGGCATCCTTGACGAATTCCTCCTCGAACGGCCGGAAGTTGAGCGCGCCCGACTCCCAGACGTTCGCGAGCGTCGCCGATTGCGGCATGTCGTGGAAATAGATCCGCCAGCTCTTCTGTTTCTCGTCCAAGAGCTCGTAGATCGATTTCATGCAGTAGGGGAAATGCGGCGGCAGGTTGTTGACGTAGCCGGCGGCGGTCGCGGTGTGGACGAAGAACCGGTTCGGCCAGGTCTGGCACGGCGCCGACGCGTGCCAGGTGTCGGAAACGCCGAACGCGTTCGCAAGCGCGCTGATGACCGGCACCTGGTCGGGCGTGAAGTAGTGCATCACGGCGTTGATATTGGCAGCAGCGACGCCGCTCTGCCCCGCATAGTTGATGACGAACCCGTCCATCTTGGGCGTGCCGGTCGTCGGCTGCCCAGCGCCGAACAGCTGGACGTTCATATCTTGGGCAAAGAACTCGCCCGGATCGGGATTCGGGATGGACATGGTCGCGGGATCGGTGCCCGGCTGGTTCCAGACCGGCACCGGCGGCAGCCCCGCGCCCGGCTGCGGATTGGTTTCGTCGCCGGTCAGGCCGCGGTAATCAGGATCGCCGGGCTTCAGCCAGCCCAGCATGCAGTCGAACGACCGGTTCTCGAGCATGAGAACGACGACATGGTCTATCTGAGGCGGCATCGCTGACTCCCCCCGGGGAAACAACCGAACACTAGATTTGCGTGCATCGCGGAATTGACTACACGCTATCATGGAACGGCACGCCGGGCACTCCTGCCATGCCGCCGGCGCTCAGAATGTATTGCCGACCGCGGCCTCGTCGCGGGTCAACGCGTGGACATGGGCATGGATCGCGCATTTCATGGCGTAGACGAGCAGCATCTCCGGCTCGCGCCGGACACGGAGCAGCGCAATGAGGCGGCGGCGATATTCGCGCCTGAGTGCCGCCTCCTCGATCCGCCACTGCAGCCGACCCAGGATGGCGACGGCCTGGACGAGCGCGCGGAGTGCTGCCAGTGCGCCCTGCCAGGGATGCGTCGCCCAATAACGCCGGCGCGTCGCGTTGAAGCTGAGCCGGGCGCCCAGGAACAGGTCCTCGAACCGGTCGAAATAGGCGGTGGGCGCATAGAGCGCCTGCATCAGGCCGACATAGCCGCGCTTGAGCTCGTCGCGACCCAGGAGCCGGGGGATGACGTTGGTGCCGTAGGGCGAGCGGTCGGCCGGGTCGAGCCGGCCTTCGCGGGCGAGCCGCGCATGGAGCGGCGTCTTCGGCAGCGCCGTCAACATGCCGGTCATGGCATGGATGATCCGCGCCTCGGCCAGGAAGCGGCGATGGGCCTCGAAGATCGTCGCGTCGTCATGGTCGAACCCCAGGATCATGCCGCACCAGACCTCGAGCCCCGCCGCCTGGATCGCATGAACCTTCTCGACCAGTGAGCGCTCGCCCCGCAGGTTCTGTTTTTTCTTCGCCTCGATGAGCGCCGCGTCGTTCGGGCTTTCGATGCCGACGAACACGGTCACGATATTGGCCTCGGCCATGAGTGCCAAGAGCTCCGGATCGTCCGCCAGATCGAGCGAGGCCTCGGTGAAGAAGGTGATGGGATAGCCGCGTGCCGCCTGCCAGGCCGCGACCACCTGCAGGAGCGGTTTGATCGCATGCCGGTTGCCGATCAGATTATCGTCGACGATGAAGACGAACTCGGCGCCCAGGGTCTGCAGCGCCGCGATTTCAGCCAGCACCTGGGCTTCGGCCTTGAGGCGCGGCCGGCGGCCGAAGGTCACGATGATGTCGCAGAACTCGCAGGTGAACGGGCAGCCGCGCGAGAATTGCACGCTGCCGAACGCGTAGCGCCGCATCTGCAGAAGATCGAAGCGCGGCACGGGCACGCGCGTCATGTCGGTGCGCGCCGCCTGCTCATAGCGGCGCGCAGGCTGGCCCGCCGTCCAGTCGGCGAGGAACTGCGGCCAGGTGTCTTCCGCCTCGCCGACGAAGATCACATCGGCGAGCGCCTCGAAATAGCCCTCCTCGAGCGTCACCCACGGGCCGCCGACGATGGTGAAGCGGCCGCGCTGCTTCAGCTCCTCGAGGATTTCGCGCATGCGGAAGCGCTGCACGCTCATGCCGGTCAGGCCCACGATGTCGGCGCGCGCGCAGCGCGCGAAATCGATCGGCTCGACATTCTCGTCGATCAGCGTCACCGAATGCCCGGCCGGCGTCAGCGCCGCCAGCAGCGGCAGCGCCGCGACCGGAAAGACCGCGCGCTTGCCGAAATAGGGCATGGCATGCTCGAGGCCCCAGTAGGAGACCTCGAACCGCGGATTGATGAGGACGATGTCCGCCATGACCGACCGCCCCGGGGAAGCCCAAGAGGAAGCGCCGTAGCCCATCCTGCACCCACGGCGCCGACGCGGAAACAGGAATGGCGGCGGCGCGGACGATCGAGCGCGGGCCCCGGATCGCGTCAGTCCTTGAGCGACAACCAGCGGCTTTGCGGATATTGCTCGTCGTCGACCCAGCCTTCGAGCCGCGGATTGACCGCCATGACGATCGAATTGAAATAGCTGGGGATGCCGGGCACGTCGTCGTCGATGATCCGTTCGGCCTGTTCATAGAGCGACCGCCGCTTGGCTGCCTCCATGGTCTGGCCGCCCGCATCGAGCAGCGCATCAACCGCGGGGTTGGCGTACTGGAAGTAGTTGCCGAAGCCGCCCGTCCTGAAGCGCTCGAGGAACAGCGAGGGATCGCGCACCGTCTCGGACCAGCCCAGTACCGACATCTGATCGTCGCCGCGCTTGACCCGCTGCAGGTAGACCTGGAATTCCTCGGATTCCAGCGTGACCTCGACGCCAAGCGCCGCCTTCCACATCTGCGCCGCCGCCAGCAACTCGGCCTTCACGTCCTCGTTGGTCGGATAATTGACGGTGAGCTGCAACGGGCGGCCAGGACCGTAGCCGGCTTCGGCATAGAGCTTGCGCGCGAGCGCCACGCGCTGCTCCATCGTCATGCCGGCGTAGAACATCCTCTGCGGCGTGTAGTCGGCGATGGTCGGCGGCACCCAGTTGTAGGCGATCTGCTGCCCGCGCTTCTGCAGCTTGTCGACCACGACGCCGGCATCGAAGGTGAGCGCCAGCGCCTGGCGCAGCGGCTTGTTCCCCGCGAACGGCCCTGTGGCCGTGTTGAAGGCGAGATTGTGGATCCGGGTGCCGCGCCCGATGTGCAGCAATGCCGCATGGTCGGCCCGGACGCTCGCCAGTTCGCGTGTCGGCACCTCGGCGTAGTCCAGCTCCCCGGCAAGGACACGCTTCAGCGCGACCTCGCCGTCGTCGGCCGCGAGATCGTCGACCTCATCGAGCTTGATCGACGCCCGGTCCCAGTAGGTCTCGCTGCGCCGGAGCACGGTCTCGCCATGCGGCACCCAGGATTTCAGCACGAACGGGCCGTTCGAGACCATGTGTTCCGGCTGCGTCCACGCCCTGCCCCATCGCTCGATCGTGGCGCGGTGGGCCGGATAGGCATCCCGGAGCGCGCAGTGCGCCAGGAACAACGGCGTCGGCGCCGCCGTCACCGCCCGGAGCGTAAGCGCGTCGACGGCTTCGACGCCGAGCGCGACCGGGTCCATCCCCTTGCCGGCAAGAATGTCGCGGCCGTGCACCAGGTCCGTGAGCGCATGGAGGCTGGTCGCCGCCGTCGCCGGATCGACGCCGCGACGCCAGGCATAGACGAAGTCGGCCGCCGTCAACGGATCGCCGTTGGACCAGCGGGCGTCGGGCCTGAGATGGAACGTATAGGTGACGCCGTCCGCCGCGCGCTCCCAGCGCTCGGCCACGCCGGGAACGATGTTGCCTTGCGGATCGAGCCGGACCAGCCCTTCGAAGAGATCGCTCTCGATCGCATCGGCCACCGTACTCGTCGTCTTGACCGGATCGAGGCTGTCAGGCTCGACCTCGAGCGGGCGATGCAGCACGTGATCGGCATAGGCAGGGAGCGAAAACAGGCAAAGCAAGGCCGCGGCGAGACAGGTTCTGCGATCCATGGTTTTTCTGGCCACACGTCATCAACTCCGAGAAGAAGATGGCACGGCCCCAAGACCGGGCCTAGCCGGATCGGCGCATTGACAGATGAATAACCAATTAGTTATTGATCTATCGAAATCTCCCCGGATGGGAATGCAACTTCCCACCGAAGCCAAGTTCCCTTAAAGCGGCTGCCGATGATGCATCCCGACACCGACGCGCTGTTCAAGTCCCTGGCCGACCCGACCCGTCGCGCATTGCTGGAGCGGCTCATCCGCGAGGGCGAGTTGACCGTCCGCGCGCTTACCGACCAGTCCGGCGTGTCACAACCGGCGGTCTCGAAGCATCTGGGCGTGCTCAAGCTCGCCGGGCTGGTCCACGACCGGCGCGACGGGCGCGAGACCCATTACAGCGCCCGGCCCGAGGGCTTGGCGCCGCTCGTCGACTGGATGAATTTCTACGGCCGCTTCTGGCAGGGCCGGTTCGATCGCCTGGAAGATCTGCGGAAACGTATGGATCAGTAGCGGCGGCATAGGACCGCCTGCGACCTCAATCGATCCGCAGGAAGTACTCCGGCCCGACCAGCGTATAGAGCGCTTGCGGATCGAACGGCCGCTCGAGCCCGCTCTCGGGGTCCGGGTCGAGCGTCGCCTTGGAGGCGCCGATGATGCCGAAGCCGCCCCTGGCCTCGGCATAGGGCAGCGCCAGCCGCTCGCCGGTGCCGACCCGATGGGCGCCGTGGAAAATGTCGCCCGCCGTGTGGCTGCAGGTCGGCACGCGCGCGACCTTGATGAGGCGCGCCCGGATGGCCGCGGCTTCGGCAGGCGCGTAGAGATCCTCTGGCGTCTTGCCACGCACGTTGCGCCGCAGGATCGCCAGGACCTGCTCGCCGACGAGACGCAGCCGGAGATCGTCATCGGCGCCGAGCCGCCAGGCCCAGATGCGCGGCAGTACGGGCGCGATCTCCTCCGGTCGAATGTCCGACCAGAGCGGCATCGGCCGGGTACCGCGTAGCGCCTGCCAGTAATCGAACAGCCGGATGAGCTCCGGCGTCGCCAGCGCCGCCCGGAATGTGCTCGCGTCAATCATCGGATCCATGCGCGATCCAGGCCTCCCCGTGCACCGAACGTTCATTGCCCGACATTGATTGCCGCCCGCCAGCAAAAAGCTGCAGCCGCACAGTAGTTATGCAGTTATGCGCCAACTCCCTCATCAGGCCGTCACCGAAATACGGCACATAGAGCGAATATTAACCGGAAATACGGTCACTAGAGTTTGTCGGCACCAGCTTTATACAACCAGGGAATGCGCGCAATGAACATGCTCAACAATCTAGCGATCCGCACCAAGATTCCGCTTGGCTTTGCCATCGTGCTCCTGATCGTGCTGATCCTGGGTGGGGTCTCGATCAACGGCCTGAGCTCGGTCAACAACAATGCCGAGAGCGTGCGCAACGATTGGCTGCCGAGCACCGGGCAGATGAGCAAGCTTCTGGCCTCGATTTACAGTTTCCGGCTGCGCGAATCCCGCTACCTCCTGGTCGCGGCCGACGGCGGCGACCTCGACAAGGCTGAGGCCGACATCGATGCCGGCGCGCAACGGATCGCCAAGGCACGCGCCGACTATACTCCGCTCATCTCGCTCGGCACAGACGACGAGCGGCTCGTCAAGCAATTCGACCAGGAATGGGCGGCTTACCTCCCGATCTCGACCAAGATGCTGGCGCTCGCCAAGAGCCACGACGCCAAGGGCGCGACCGCACTCTTCAACGGCGCCTCGCGCGACAGCTTCGACCGGGCGATCAAGGCGGTCAATGACGATGCCGACGTCAATGTGCGCGAGGGCAAGAAGGCGGGCGACCGGGGCGATGCGATCTATGCCTCGACCAAGTGGCTCGTGATCACGACGATGCTCGTCGCGGCCCTGCTGTGCGCCATCCTGGGCTGGCTGCTGGTGCGGGGCGTCTCGACGCCGATCCAGCGCATCACGGACGCGATGAAGCGACTGGCCGGTCACGATCTTGCGACCGAGGTCGTCGGCCTCGGCCGCAAGGACGAGATCGGCGCCATGGCCGGCGCGGTCCAGGTGTTCAAGGACAGCATGATCACCGCCGAGCGCCTGGCCGAAGAGCAGCGGCAGGAACAGGCGCGCAAGGAGGCGCGCGCGGCGCGGATCGAGGCGATCAACGCCGAGTTCGACCAGTCGGCGCGCGAGGCGTTCGACTATCTGGCGACGGCCGCGACCGAGCTTCGCGCGACCGCCGGCAGCATGTCCGACAATGCTGATCTCGCCTCCAAGCAGGCGGGCGCTGTCGCGGCCGCGTCCGAGGAAGCTTCGACCAACGTCCAGACCGTGGCCGCCGCGACCGAGGAGCTGTCGTCCTCGATCCAGGAGATCTCGCGCCAGGTCGTGCAATCCTCGACCATCGCCGGCCAGGCGGTGCAGGAGGCGGCGCACACCGGCGGCACCATGCGCGTTCTTGCGGACGCGGCGCAGAAGATCGGCGAGGTCGTACGCCTCATCAACGACATCGCCGGCCAGACGAACCTCCTCGCGCTCAACGCCACGATCGAGGCGGCGCGCGCCGGCGAGGCTGGCAAGGGCTTCGCGGTCGTGGCCTCCGAGGTCAAGAATCTCGCGACCCAGACGGCGCGGGCGACCGAGGACATCTCGGCCCAGGTCTCGGCGATGCAGAACTCGACCGAGGCGGCGGTCGCCGCGATCGCGCGGATCGACGAGACGATCGGCCGGATGAACGAGATCTCGACCTCGATCGCGGCCGCCATGGAGCAGCAGGGGGCCGCGACCCAGGAGATCGCGCGCAACGTGCAGGAGGCGGCACGCGGCACGACCGAGGTCTCGAGCAACATCGGCGGCCTGAACCAGATCGTCGAGGAGACGGGTGCGGCCTCGGTCCAGGTGCTGGGTGCCGCCGACGAGCTCGGTCATCAGGCGGAGCAGCTGCGCGCCCGGGTCGGCACGTTCCTCTCCGACATCCGCGCGGCCTGAGGACTATGGCCTGAGGATTATGGCCTGACGAACAAGGAGGGCTGGCGCAGTCTGCGCTGGCCCTCCCCCCGCTTCCGGCGCTAGGTTGAACGGTCACCCAAGCCCGGAATCGTTCTCGCCGCCATGCGCATCCTGTACCACATCCCGCTCTGCCCGTTTTCCCGCAAGGTTCGCGTCGTCCTCAAGGAAAAGAACCTGGAGTTCGAGCTCCGGCAGGAACGCGTGTGGGACCGCCGGCCGGAATATCTGCAGATGAACCCGGCGGCCGAGGTGCCGGTGCTGGTCGAATCCGACGGCTCGCCGATCGTCGACAGCGGCGTCATCTGCGAATACCTGGAAGAGGTCTATCGCGACCGGCTGCTGCTCGGCATCGACCCGATCGACCGGGCCGAGGTCCGGCGCCTCATCGCCTGGTTCGACCTCAAGATGAACCGCGAGGTCACGCAGAACCTGGTCGGCGAGAAGATGCTGAAGCGCCAGATGGGCTACGGCACGCCGAGCTCGGCGGCGATCCGCGCCGGCCACGCCAACATCCATTACCATCTCGACTATATCGCGTTCCTGGTCGAGCGGCGGCGCTGGCTCGCCGGCGACCATTTCTCGCTGGCCGACATCGCGGCCGCCGCCCATCTCTCGGTGCTGGACTATGTCGGCGACGTGCCATGGGGCAGCCACGAGCTCGCCAAGGACTGGTACGCCCGCATCAAGTCGCGGCCGAGCTTCCGCCCGCTGCTCGCCGACCATATTCCCGGCAACCCGCCGCCGGAGCATTATACCGATCTCGATTTCTAGGAGACCGCCCGCCCCGCAGCACCGGGAGGGCCGATAAGAGCGACAAGGGAGCCCGCCCATGCCTCGGATCGCCGGCCTGCTCGAAACAGCCCTCTATGTCTCGGACATGGCCGTGGCCAAGGCGTTCTTCATCGAGGTGCTGGGCCTGAAGCCCATGCTGTCGACTGAACGGCTGACCGCCTTCGACGCCGGGCGCCAGGGCGTGCTGCTGCTGTTCCTCGAGGGAGCCTCGGCCGAGGATATGCCGGGCCCGAACGGCTGCGTGCCCGGCCACGACGGCAGCGGGCCGGTCCATATGGCCTTCGCGATCGAGACCGAGGACTATGACAAGTGGAAGGATCGGCTCGCCCAGCGCAACATCCCGCTGCGCGGCGAGATGGCCTGGCCGCGCGGCGGGCACAGCCTCTATTTCGATGACCCCGACGGCCATCTGATCGAGCTCGCGACGCCCGGCCTCTGGCCGAACTACTGAGCGTCGCGCGGGTTCAAGGAAGCGGCGGCTACACTCTCGGCAGCATGTCGTTGCCCTGGCAGATCCACAGCGAAACCGCGGTGGCGATCTTGAAAAAGTCGCGGCCCTGCGGATCGCTCTGCCCGCTGATCTCATCGAAAAAGGTTTGGCCGTCCCAGAGGTCGACGTGCCCCATGGCGCGGGTCTGACCGTCCGGATTGAGGCCGAAGTTGATGTCGAACAGGATCACGCCCTTCTTGCCCGCGATTTTCTGCCGGTCGACAGGCTTGCCCTTCACCAGGATGTCGGGCTCGCCGAGGTCGAGCAGAAGATACCGGTGAAACTCCTGGACCGCGAAGGCGTAGGCGAGGCCGTCGGCACCGCGGACCGTGCGCATGAAATGGAGGTGCGCCGGGATGAAGTGGCCGGCGCGATTGAACGCGCGGCTCATCCGGATGGTGCAGGTATCGCCTTGCTCGCCGCCAAGCCACGGCGTGGCGCCTTTCTTGGTGTCGTCGACCGCGCCGCCGATCAGACGTTTGACCGCCCCCGGCGAATACCTCATAGGGCTCGGATATTCGTTGACGAGCGCATCGAACGACAGGCTGGACCTGACACGCGCGGCCGCTTGAGCCATGGCAATCATCCTTTTCCGACGATCTTGGTTGCTTCGATATCCATCGTGGAGATGAACGCGGGGAGACGGGCCCCGGCGGGGGCCTTGACGCTGTCGATGTCGATGCGACCGATGCCCTTCAGCTTCAGCGCGTAGCCGTGCGCGCCGAAGGCTTTGGCAATCGCCGATGATTGGAGGGCCCGGTCGAGCTCTTCCCTGAGCACGTCGCCGAATTGCCCCTGCTTGGGCCGGCCGCGCTTGACGTCCCAGTTGGCACCAGGTTCCAGCAATTGCCTGTCGAGCGCTGCGACCAAGGCACCCCGGCCGCTGCCGAGCGAGAACGCAAAAGGCGAAGCCAGATCCGGATGCTCCGCCAGCAATCTCGCGAGGAGCCGATCCAGGATCCGTCCTTGCTCGTCGATCGACGGCCAGGGCTTCGCAGGCTGGTCCGGCTCGTCGAACCGGAAGACCATCATCGGACCGTCGGGCGGCGCGAAATAGTCGAGGCGCACGGGAATGCCGGCCTCGGACCTGTCCTGATAGACGCTGGTCGGACGGGGCAGATGCGCATCCTCCGAACCGGCCGCGGCCCTATCCTGGGCAAGCAACGGCTCCGGCGCTCCGAGCCATAGGACGAAGCCGGCCACTGCCGCCAGTCGCATTGTTCGGCCGATCAACGGAACTGCCCCCCGAGACGCCGTTGCGGGCCCGCCGCGTCGCGACGAGGCACCCGCCATGGTTGCTGAGACCTTGAACGCCGCGACGCCCGATTCAATCCCGTCGATCCGACGAATTTGCGATCGGCAGCTCGATTTCTATCCGACGCTTGCCGACTGCAGCCGGTCGCGCCGGGCCAGGTCCGGAAAGGCCTTGAGCCAGATCAGCACGACGAGGAGCGTGCCGATCCCCCCGATGAGCGCCGCCGGCACTGCGCCGAACCAGGCGGCGGTCAGGCCAGATTCGAACTCGCCCAGCTGGTTCGACGTGCCGATGAAGATGAAATTGACGGCACTCACCCGGCCGCGCATTTCGTCCGGCGTCTCGAGCTGGACCAGGGACAGGCGAATGACGACGCTGATCGAATCCGCCGCCCCCAGCACGACGAGTGCCACGAGCGACAGCCAGAACGAGGTCGAGAGCGCGAAGACCACGGTCGCGAGGCCGAAGATCGCGACGGCCGTCAGCATGATGCGCCCGACCCGTCGCTCGAGCGGGCATTGCGCCAGGAAGAGCGACATGGAGAGTGCGCCCAGCGCCGGGGCGGAGCGCAATAGCCCGAGCCCCCACGGGCCGATCGCCAGGATGTCGCGCGCGAAGATCGGCAGCAACGCCGTGGCGCCGCCCAGCAGGACTGCGAACAGGTCGAGCGAGATGGCGCCGAGGATCGCCGGTCGGCTGCGGATGAAGGCGACGCCGGCGAAGACCGAGGCGAGCGTCACCGGCTCGCGCCGGGGCGGCGCCCGCTCCAGCCGGATGAAGCCGATGACGAGGCTGGAGACGAGGAACAGTGCCGCCGCCACGGCATAGACTGTGCCGGGGCTCAAGGCATAGAGCAGCCCGCCCACGGCGGGCCCGCAGATGATCGCGGTCTGGTTGGCGGTCGACGACCAGGCGAGCGCGCGCGGCAGAAGATCGGCCGGCACCAGGCCCGGCACCAGCGCCTGCAGGGTCGGCGCCTCGAACGCGCGGGCGGAGCCGATCACGAAGACGGCGGCGAAGATCGGCACGATGTCGAGCCGGCCCATGAACCAGGCGAGCGCAAGGCCGCCCACCGCAGCGCCCTCGACCGTCTGGCAGAGGCGCACGATCAGCCGCCGGTCAAACCGGTCGGCCACCGGTCCGACCACGAAGGCGAGCGCCAGGCCCGGGATGAACTGGGCGAGGCCGACCAGCCCCAACGCGAAAGCGCTGCCGGTCAGGCCGTAGACCTGCCAGCCGATGGCCACCGCCTGCATCTGGAACGCGATTGTCGAGAACACGCGGCTTGCCCAGAAGAGCGCGAAGGCGGGATGGCGCAAGACCGAGGGCGGAACCGCCAGTTCCGGCGCCGGGGCAAGAGGGTCGGCGGGCAGAGCAGACTCCAAGTGTCAGGACAAGGCGTGCGCGACAGAGCGTCGCGGCTCGTCTTCGTCCGGTCAAGCGGAGCGGACGAGGGGCTGCCCTGCCGGCCGTCTGGAGCCGGGTGCCCGTCATAGGATCGAGGCAGGTTCCCTCCTGGCGAAACCCGCCTCGAAAGGCGGCTCGTTCAATCGGCCAGGTCGTCGCCCTGATTGTTCGGGCCGAAGCCCGGCGGTGGCGTGAGCCCGGTGTAATCGCCGATTTCCACGGCGCTGTAGGGTGCGTTGAGCTGGTTCGGCCCATTGCCGACGACGTTGGTCACGCCGTACTGGAACACGGTCGCCTTGCCCTGGGTGATGATAATGACCCGATCATTGAACTGATCGGCGATCAAGGTCTCGGTATTGGCCAGCCGGACCGCCCTCGTCGGCTGGGGGGTGGGATTACTGCCCGCGACCAGGTTCGTGAAGTACTCGAACACGACCTGCTTCGCCGGGTTGATCTCGACGATGCGGCTGTTGCCGGAATCGGTGATGAGCGTGTCGCCGTTCGGCAGCCGGCTCGCGAATGCCACGATGTTGAGGCCTGCGGAATACTCGAAAACGATGGTGCCGCGCCGGTTGATCTCGATCACCCGGCTGTTGTTCTCGTCCGCGATCAGGATATGGCCGTTCGACAGCAGCTCGGCGCTGTTCGGGTTGTTGAGCGCACCCGGGCCGGACGTCGGCCCGTAGGAGAACAAGACCTGCTTGTTGGGACTGACCAGGATGACGCGGTTGTTGGCCTGGTCGGTAATGAGGAAGTTGCCGTGCGGCGTCTGGAGCGCGAACACCGGCGTGTTGAGCTGGTTCGGCCCGGAGCCCGCGACACCGGCCTGGCCGTACTGGAACAAGATATTGCCCGCACGATCGACCACGATGACCCGGTTGTCGGGGCAGGTCGACGTGCCCGTGCCGGCGATCAGGGTCAGACCGCCCGCCAGCCGCTCGACGTCATTCGGCGCGATGATGGCTCCCGGTCCCGGATTGCAGAGGCTGGGATCGTTCGAGCCGAAGCTGTAGACGATGTTCTTGTCGCGATCGATCTCGATCACGCGATTGTTGAACTGGTCCGTGATCAGGATGTTGCCCGGCTCGTTGAACCGGCCCTGATCCGCGCGCGCCGGCATGGTGGCACATGCCAGCAACCCAAGGCCCGATAGGATGATTGGCGAGATACGCATGACCCTTCCTCCCTCGGAACGACGCCGTCGGTGGGGGCAGCTGTCGGTGGGCGCCCGCGGCACTGACCGCGCAAAACGCCCAGACAGGTGACTCGCGACAATCGGCCGCTATTCCATGGGCAGGAGGAAAATTTCCGGCGCGCGGGCGAGGGTTAGACCGGCACCACGCTGCCGACCTTGTCGCGCGACAGCACCACGTTCGTGGTGAAGCGGCGGATGTTCGGATTGTCGAACAGCAGGCGCCGCGTGAAGGCCTCGAAATCGGCCATGTCGCGCGCGGTCACGATCAGGATGAAATCGGCCGCACCGGTCACGTAATAGCATTGCTGCACGTTGGGATCGGCCCGCGCTGCCCGGCGGAAGGCGTCGAGCATGTCCGCCCGCTCGCGCTCGAGCTCGACGCCGACGATGAAGCTCATCGTCTGGCCGACGCGGGTCGGGTCGACCAACGCCACCTCGGCCGTGATGACGCCGAGTTCGCGCAGGCGCTTGATGCGGCGCTGCACGGCCGCGGCGGAGAGATGCACCTCGGCGCCGATCGCCTCGCCGGTCGCCCGGGCATCCTGCTGCAAACGGCGCAGGATGGCGCGGTCGAAGTCATCGAGGGCGGCGCTATCGGTCATACCGCATCAGAACACGAAAACTTGCTGCTGAAAAAGGTGGCTTGAACCAACGACGCGGCCTGGCCGCGCAGGAGGCCGATATGCTGCGTCCATCCGCCGCTCGGGAGTCCTCCATGAAGCTGTTCTATCAGACCCACTCGCCCTATGCCCGCAAGGTGCTGGTCCTGGCGCATGAGGCCGGGCTCGCCGATCGCCTGGAGGTCGTGCATCACGAGACGAGCCCGACTCAGCGCAACGACGAAGTGTTCGCCGTCAATCCGCTTGGCAAGGTGCCGGTGCTGCTGTTCGACGACGGCTTCGCCCTGTTCGATTCGAATGTGATCTCTGAGTACCTGGACGGGCTGCACGGCGGTGCGCCCTTCATCCCGGCGGAAGGGCGCGCGCGGCTGCGGAGCCTCCGGCTCCAGGCACTGGCTCAAGGCCTGTGCGACGCCGGCATCGCCGTGCGCCACGAGACGGAGCGCCGTCCGCCGCCCTACCGCTATCCGGCGATGCGCGACGGCCAGATCGCGAAGCTATTGGCGGCGTATGACTTCCTCGAACAGGAGGAACTGCTCACCACCCCGGGCCGTCCGTGCATCGGCCGGATTGCGCTGGCGACGGCGCTCAGCTGGCTCGAGTTCCGCGGGCTGCCGGCATTCGAGCCGGGCCGGCCGCGGCTCACCGCCTGGTATCGCGCCTTCCTCGACCGTCCTTCCATGCGCGCGACACCGCTCACCGGCGACACTGTCGACTGAGCCCCTGCCGACTGAGCCCCCGCCGACTGAGCTCCGCCCCGTCTCGCAAATCGCGTTACGCCGCCTTCGTCTTCTTGAAGTTCTGCATCGATCCTTCGAGGAAGGAGAAGAAGATGTCGGTGGCGTAGCCGACCAGGAAGGCCAGGGCCAGCGGCGAGAGCGACGCGCCCTGGCCCAGCGAGAAATTGTTGAACAAGCCGACGATGGCGCCGCCGATCGCAGCGATGACAAACCGGGCCGAGGCCGCGTAGGTCGGCCGGAAGGTCTGGTTCGCCACCTGGTC
Source organism: Aliidongia dinghuensis (assembly GCF_014643535.1). NCBI lineage: Bacteria > Pseudomonadati > Pseudomonadota > Alphaproteobacteria > Rhodospirillales > Dongiaceae > Aliidongia > Aliidongia dinghuensis. Next base: position 127,796 of record NZ_BMJQ01000003.1, read on the forward strand.
GGCGAACACGCGCAGCAGATAGGCACAGGCGCCGAGCAACGCGTAGAGCACCGGCAGGATGAAGGCGCTGATGGCGCCGTAGAGCAGCGAGGCGGTATCCTGCACGGACTTCGCGTCCGCGCGGACGGCCTGGTAGCCGGCGGTCAACCGATTCAGGTTCGTGGTCAGATCAGCCACTGTGTTCGACGTTTTCGGGTCGAGCTCGAACCGGCCGAAACCGCCGCCCTCCCCGCTCGGCACCTCGGACCGCATCTCGACATGCAGCGGCACGAACCAGGCGAGTTGTGCCGTGCGGGCGCGGATTGCGCGGATCGTCGCAGCATATTGCTGCAGATCGGGCAGGCTGTTCTGCGCCGCGGTGGCCGCCGCCTGGGCACCGGTCGTCGTCAGCTGAGCGTGCAGATTGACCGCCAGCTGGTTCGCCGCCGCCAGATCGGCGGTCATGGCGTTCGACAGGCCGGTATAGATGAACGAGATCATCGACAGCGGCAGAATGATGATCGCCAGGCAATAAGCCATGCGGCGATAGTTGCGCATCGTCTTGTGTGCCTGCTCACGGCACGCCCTCAGCGTTTCGGCGGTGACCGGATGGACGAGCGCTGCGAGCCGGGTGATCGCGGTCGCGAGCAGGCCGGCATCCGGCTCGTCCCACGCGAGGTCGCCGCGCCGCCGGGCACTGATGATGCGCTGCGAGATGTCGGCATCGACCGCAATGCCGGCCTCGACCGCGTAGTGCAGCAAGTAGCCCGCATTCTCCAGCAGGTTTTCGGTGACGGAAGCCTTCGCGGGCTTCTTGCCGTTGCCGGCCTGACGGTCAACGGCCTGGGGCCCGGGTGCAGGGCGCTCGACGGCCGGCAGAGCCGGCGCGCTCATGATAAGCTTCGGATCGATCTCCGCTTGGCTCGTCATCGGATGCCTCCCGACGAGCCGATCGGCACCGGCCCGGTCTCGTGGAGCGTGACTACCTCTATACGCCTTCGCGCACAACCGGTCCTATGAAATGTTCCACACCCCTCGATGGGGCTTCTTCACATTTTCACCCCCTCATGCGCCAGCAGCCAGCGCTTGCGCTCGAGCCCGCCGGCATAGCCGGTGAGATCGCCGTTCTGACCCACGACGCGGTGGCACGCGAGGATGATCGCCACCGGGTTGAGCGAGTTGGCGTAGCCGACCGCGCGGCTCGCGTTGGGCCGGCCGAGCCGGGCCGCGAGCGTGCCATAGGTGGTGACCGTGCCGACCGGGATGGCACGGAGCGCCCGCCAGCATTCGTCCTGGAACGGCGTGCCGCCGGTCGCGACCGGCAACTCGTCGAACGCCGCGAGATCGCCCGCCATATAGGCTCGTACCCGGGACGAGGCGCCGAGTGGGTCCGTCCGCCCGATCAGGCGAAAGCGGCCGTAGCGCTTGGCGAGCAGCGCGTTCATGCGCGCCTCGTAGCCGGCATAGTCGAGCGCCACCAGCGCCCGGCCGTCGCTCGCCACCAGGATCTCGCCGATGGCGCTCGGGATCCGGTCGAAGTCGAGATCGGTCATCGTCAGCCTCCCGTCCCGCCGCCGAGACTCATCCAGAGATGCAGCGCCGCATAGGCACGCCACGGCCGCCAAGCTTCGGCACGCCGGTCCATTTCCTTGAAGCTCGGCAGGCCGTCGGCCGTCGCCATCGCCTTGCGCAGGCCGAGGTCGCCCGACGGGAAAGCGTCGGGCTCGCGCAGCGCGCGCATGGCGATGTAATGGGCCGTCCAGGGGCCGATGCCGGGCAGCGCGTCCAGCCGTTCGACCAGTTCCGCCAACGGCACGCCGCCCGCAAGCAGCGCCGGCGTCGCCACGACCGCGCGGGCGAAGGCGGCGATGGTTTCCGCCCGCTTGGTCGGGATGCGCAGCACGCCCGGATCGGCCGCGATGAGGGCCGGCGGCGGCGGAAAGACCTGCGTCAGCCCCGGCGGCGGCGGCAGGCCGTCGTCGAGCCGGAGCGGCTCGCCATAGGCTTGCGCCAGGCGGCCTGCAAGCGTGGTCGCGGCGGCGACGCTCACCTGCTGGCCCAGGATGGCGCGGATCGCGAGCTCGAACGGGTCCCAGGCGCCCGGCACGCGCAGCCCCGGGCGCTGCGCCATGAGCGGCGCCAGCAACGGATCGCAGCCGAACTGCAGTGCGATCGCGTCGATGTCGGTCATGAGATCGAACTGCCGCATCAGGCGCGTCGATATCGGCACCCCGACCGTCGGGTCGGGATGGCGGACCCGGACCGCGAGCCCGTCAACCGGCCTCGAGTCACTCGGCCCCAGTTCGATCGTGCCGTGGCGCCCCTCGACCAGGATGGTGCGGCGATAGACGAGGCCGTCGACCGCCTCGACGCCCGGGATGCAGCGCGGGGCGAGGAAGCCGGCGATCTCGGCCCAATCAAACGGGTGGCGTACCGGCAGGGCCAGTGTCGAAATGGCGGGGGTCGAGACATAGAGTTCGGTGTCCATGGCCCCGGATACTAACCGCCGCCGGCGCGCCGTCTCGCGGTTTTCGGACATGGTCGCCGGAGCACGGCGGGCGCTCCGGCGACGGCCAGCCGGATTAGTTGCATTCGTTACCGCTTGGTGGCGCCCGCGGCTTGTGCCACCATCCGCCGCCATTCAAGGATAGGTGGTCGGGAACAAGGCCGCCGCATCAAACGGGGAACTGAAGCCGGATGAATCTTGCGCACCGAGCGGGCCTCATGGCCGGTCTCCTCCTCCTCTCGCTCGCGACGGCGTCGATGGGCGCCGCCGAAACCGTGCTGCGCCGCCCGAATTCGGCCGAGCCGGAATCGCTCGATCCGCAGAAGATCACCGGCCTGACCGAAGCGAACATCGTGGGCGACCTGTTCGAGCCGCTGATCACGCTCGACGCCGACCGCCGTCCGGTGCCGGGGGCCGCCGAAAGCTGGGACGTCTCGGCGGACGAGAAGACCTGGACTTTTCACCTTAGGCCCGGCGCCAAATGGTCGGACGGCACGCCGCTCACCGCCGAGGACTGGGTCTACAGCTTCCGCCGCCTGGTCGATCCCGCGACCGGCGCCGCCAAGTTCGACCAGATCCGCAGCGTCGTGAACGCCGAGGGGATCGCGAGCGGGCGCGAGAAGGACCCGGCCAAGCTCGGCATCGTCGCGGTCGACGCGAACACGCTGCGCTTCACGCTGAAGCAGCCGGAGCTGATCCTGCCGCTCTTGATCTCGGACCATGGCGCCGACCCGATCCCGCACGCGGCGGTCGAGAAATGGGGCACGCAATGGACGCGGCCCGGCCACATGGTCTCGAACGGCCCCTACACGCTCGAAAGCTGGAACCCGCACGATAAGATCGTGCTGGTCAAGAACCCACTGTTCCACGATGCCGCCCATGTGGCGATCGACCGGGTCGAGCATTACCCGGTCGACGACCAGCTGCGCGGCGTGAAGCAGTACCGTGCCGGCGAACTCGATTGGATGGTGCTGCCGAACAAGTCGCAGCTCGCCTGGGCCAAGAAGGAAGCGGCGGCCGAACTGCACACCGGCGACGCGCTGTTCCTGTGGTACGCCTTCTTCAACATGAAGCGCGGCGTGCTGGCAGAGCATAAGGAGATCCGCGAGGCGCTGTCGCTCGCGGTCGATCGCCAGACCATCGTCGACAAGGTCGACCCGCGCGGGCAGAAGCCGGCCTATTCCATGATCTCGTCGCTGATGCCCAACTACACGCCGCAGCCGTACGACTGGCAGACGGAGCCCTATGCCGACCGGCTGGCGCGCGCGAAGCTGTTGATGGCGAAAGCGGGCTACACGCCCGAGCATCCCTTGAAGCTGACCCTCAGCTACACGACCAACGACGATACACGAGTCTATCTTTTGGCGCTCGCCGCCATGTGGAAGCCGATCGGCGTCGAACTCGCCCTCGATAACATGGAATGGCAGGTCTACCAGACCAAGATTCGCCAGCTCGACTACGAGATCGGCGTCTTGAGCGAGGTGCCGGACTTCGACGATCCGACGGAATTCCTCATCCCCTACCGCAGCGATGCCGGGCTCTATAATCATTGCGGCTACACCAACCCGGCGCTCGATGCGCTCATGGACAAAGCGGCGGCCGCGACCGAGTTCGGGGCCCGCCGCCAGGCGCTCGAGGCGGCGGAACGGACCGTGCTCGGCGATTATGCCCTGGTGCCGCTGCAGTTCGGCGTCGCCAATTATCTGGTGAACCCGCGCCTGGGCGGGCGGCGCGACAACCGGCCTAACCCGCCGTCGCGCTATCTCTCGTTCAAGGACTGAGCCGTCGCATGCGTATCTCCCCGCGCCTCGTCGCTGGCCTCGTTGCCGCCCTTCTCGCCTCGACCAACCTTGCACATGCCGAGCAGGTGTTGCAGCGGTTCGACTCGGCCGAACCGGACTCGATCGATCCGCAGAAGACCAATGCGGCAGACAGCCTGGCGATCGATCGCGAGATGCTGATCGGCCTCGTGACGCTCGACCCGCACGGCAAGCCGGTGCCGGGTGCTGCGGAAAGCTGGGACATTTCGCCCGACGGCAAGACCTGGACCTTCCATCTGCGCCATGACGACAAATGGTCGACCGGCGAGCCCGTGACCTCGGCCGACTTCCTCTATAGCTTCCGCCGCCTGGTCGATCCCAAGACCGCGGCGGCGGATCCGTCGGACCTGAAGCAGGTGGTGAACTACGACGCCATCGTCTCGGGCGAGGAGAAGGACCTCTCTAAACTCGGCGTGGACGCGCCCGATCCCTACACGCTCGTCCTGCACCTGACCGAGCCGCGCATCGCGCTGCCGTTCATCCTGACCGACATGGCGCTGGCGCCGCTCCACAAGGCCTCGATCGAGCAATCGGGCGACCAATGGACCCAGCCCGGCCATTTCGTCGGCAACGGCCCGTTCGTGATGAAGAGCTGGACGCCGCAGTCCGACATCGTGCTGGCCAAGAGCCCGAATTTCTTCGATGCCAAGGACGTGAAACTCGACGAAGTCCATTGGCTCGTGACCGAGAACCTGGACGCGGGCCTGACGCGCTATCGCGCGGGCGAGCTCGATTTCGTGCTGCTGACGCGCGTCCATCTGCCCTGGGCGCGCGAGAACATGGCCGATCAACTCCGTTCGGCGCCAATCAACGCGACCACGCTGCTGTTCTTCAACATGGTCAAGGGACCGCTGTCGCAGGACGTCCGGCTGCGCGAGGCGCTCAATCTGGCGATCGACCGCGAGACGCTGGTGACGAAGATCGACCCGCGCGGCGAGCCGCCGGCCTACGGCATGGTCCCGCCCGCGGTCAGCGACTACACGGCGCAGAGCATGCCGTTCAAGGGCACGCCCATGGCCGACCGGGTGAAGCAGGCGAAGGCGCTGATGACGGCCGCGGGCTATGGGCCGGACCATCCCCTGAGCCTGACGACGATCTACACGACCGACGAGAACAGCCGGCAGATCCTGCTCGCGATCAGCGCCATGGTGAAGCCGGTCGGCTTCGACCTGAAACTCGAGAATTCCGAGTGGCAGGTGTTCGTCTCGACCATGAACCAGCGCAACTACGACGTCGGGTTCTTCGCGCTGATCGGCACCTATGACGATTACGAGAACGCGCTCGACAATTGGCGCTCGGACGCGGGCTTCGGCAATCCCGCAGGCTACGCCAATCCCAAGTTCGACGACCTGTTCCATCGCGGCGGCACGGCGAAGGACATGGCGACAAGGCGCGAGCTCATGCAGCAGGCGGAAAAGCTGATGCTGGACGACTATCCGATCGCGCCGCTCGAGTTCGGCCAACGCAACATACTCATCAATCCGAAGGTGCAGGGCTACGTGACCGAGGTGGACAGCAACCAGTCGCGCTATCTCTCGATCAAGCAACAATAGGCAAATACTTTTTTCGTCATGGCCGGGCTTGACCCACGGCTGTCCGGGCATGACGGCGGGGTAAAATGGAGTCCAACCACGTCCATGCGCGCTCTTCCGTCCGTAATCGCCGCCGTAGCGGCGCTCCAGTTCCTGATGGCGCCGGCCCAGGCAGGCCAGGTCCTGCACCGGATCTCGGAGGCCGAGCCCGAGACGCTCGATCCGCAGAAGAGCTCGGCCTCGGGTTCGCTCGCGATCGACCGCGACATGTTCATCGGCTTGCTCACGCTCGACCCGCAGGAACATGTCGTGCCGGGCGTCGCCGAAAAATGGGAGATCTCGCCCGATGGCAAGACCTGGACGTTCCATCTCCGCCACGACGCGAAATGGTCGACCGGCGAGCCGGTGACATCCCAGGACTTCGTCTACAGTTTCCGGCGCCTCGTCGATCCCAAGACCGCGGCCGCCGATTCCTCGGACCTGACGCAGCTCGTGAACTACCAGGCAATCGCGTCGGGCCAGGAGAAGGACCTGACCAAGTTCGGCGTCGAGGCGGCTGACCCCTATACGCTCGTCCTGCATCTGACCGAGCCCCGGCTCGCCCTCAAGTTCCTCCTGACCGACCCGATGCTGTTCCCGCTGCACAAGGCCTCGGTCGAAAAATGGGGGGCAGCCTGGACCCAGCCCGAGCATCTGGTCGGCAACGGCCCGTTCGTCATGAAGAGCTGGGTGCCGCAGTCATCGGTCGTGCTGACGAAGAGCCCGACCTTCTTCGACGCGGCGTCGGTCAAGCTCGACGAGGTCGACTGGATCGTGACCGAAAGCACCAAGACGGCGCTGACGCGCTTTCGCGCCGGCGAGCTTGATTTCGACCCGCTCGCCAAGAACGACATTCCCTGGGCCAGGCAGAACGCCGCGGACCAGCTCGTGACCGCCGACGTCAACGGCTTCACCTTCTTGTTCTTCAACATGACGAAGGGGCCGTTCAAGGAGGACGTCCGGCTGCGCGAGGCGTTCAACCTGGCGGTCGACCGCGAGACACTCGTCACCAAGGTCGACCCGCGCGGCGAGAAGCCGGCCTATGGCGTGATCCCGCCGGTGACGAGCGACTACACGCAGCAGAGCATGGATTTCAAGGACATGCCGCAGGCCGACCGCCTCACCAAGGCGAAGGGACTGATGAAGGAGGCGGGCTACGGCCCCGACCATCCGCTCAAGGTCAAGGTCACCTACCCGACCGAGGAGAACAACCGGCAGCTGCTGCTGGCGATCGCGGCCATGGTGAAACCGATCGGCGTCGACCTGGCACTCGACAATATGGAGTGGCAGGTGTTCATCGACGTGACGGACCAGCGTAATTTCGAGGTGGGCTACCTCAACCTCGTCGGCACGTATGACGACTATGAGAACGGGCTCGACAATTTCCGCAGCACGGCCGGCACCTACAACGTCAACGGCTATGCCAACGCCAAGTTCGACGACCTGTTCCACCGCGGCGGCACCTCGACCGACCCGCTCGAGCGCCGGCACCTGATGGAACAGGCCGAGAAGCTGATGCTAAACGACTACCCGGTTGTGCCGCTCGAATTCTACGTGCGCAACGTGCTGGTCAACCCGAAACTCCAGGGCTATGTCGCCAAGGTCGTCTATAACCAGTCGCGTTATTTGTCGTTCAAGCAGTGACAGCCGTCATCCCCTTTCCGCGCTCCCGCGCGTAACGCTGGGTTCCCGCCTGCGCGGGAATGACGAGAGCTTAAAGGATCGCCCCGCCCCATGCGTCTCGCCCCTGCCCTCACCGTAAGCCTGCTTCTCATGGCGTCCACGGCCCATGCCGATCACGTGCTGCGCCGGGCGAACGAGGCCGAGCCGGAATCGCTCGACCCGCAGAAGACGACCGGCCTCTACGAGGCGAACATCGAGCGCGACCTGTTCGTAGGCCTGCTGACGCTCGATCCGGAGATGAAGGTGGTGCCGGGCATCGCCGAGCGTTGGGAGGCGAGCACCGACAAGAAGGTCTGGACCTTCCATCTGCGCCATGACGCCAAATGGTCGAACGGCGATCCGGTGACGGCGGCCGATTTCGTCTACAGCTTCCGCCGCCTCGTCGATCCCAAGACCGCCGCGGCCGAGACCGAGCAGGTGCGCGACCTCGTCAATGCCGAAGAACTCATCGCCGGCAGGGAGAAGGACCCGACCAAGCTCGGCATCGCGGCACCCGATCCCTATACGGTCGTGATCACGCTGAAACAGCCGCAGATCATGCTGCCCCTGCTGCTGACCGACTCCAACGTCGTTGCCCTCAATCGCAAGGCGATCGAGGGCAACGCCGAATGGACCCGGCCCGGCAAGATCGTCACGAACGGCCCGTTCACGCTCGACAGCTGGACGCCCAATTCCGAGATCGTGCTGAAGAAGAACCCGGGCTTCTATGATGCGGCCAAGGTGGCACTCGACGGCGTGCGCTGGATCATGTCGGACAATCTCGAGACCGGCTTCAAGCGCTTCCGCGCCGGCGAGATCGACGTCGCCCGCGCGCCGCGCACGCAGATCAAATGGGCGCGCGAGAACCTGGGCACGGAATTGCACGCGGGCGACGTGTTCGGCCAGTTCGCCCTGCTCTACAACATGAAGAACGGCCCGTTCGTCGGCCATCCGAAGTTGCGCGAGGCGCTGTCGCTCGCGGTCGACCGCGACCTCATCGTCAGCAAGATCGTGCCCGAGGGAGAGAAGCCGGCCTATTCGACCGTGCCGCCGGTGATCAGCGACTACACGCCGCCGATGTACGACTGGAAGGACCAGCCGATGGCCGAGCGCCTCGCCCGCGCCAAGCAGCTGCTCGCGGACGAGGGCTACGGGCCGGACCATCCGTTCAAGTTCGAGATCACCTACACGACCAACGAGCAGGCGCGCACGATGCTGCTCGCCATCGCCGCCATGTGGAAACCCTTGGGCGTCGAGGTCACGCTGCAGAACCAGGAATGGCAGGTGTTCGAGGCGACGCTCCGGCAGAAGAACTACGCCATGGCACCGCTCGGCGGCACCGTCACCTACGACGACGCGATGCAGCTCATCGAGCCCTACGTCAGCACGTCCACCGACCAGAACACGATCGGCTACGCCAGCCCCGCCTACGACAAGTTCGCTGGCCAGGCGTCGGTCGCGACGGATATCAAAAGCCGCGCCGAGCTCATGGAACAGGCGGAGAGGATCATCCTCGCCGACTATGCCGAAATCCCGCTCTACTATCAGACCGTGAACATGCTGGTGTCGGCCAAGGTCGGCGGCTGGCGGAACGCCAACCCCTATATCCAGAGCCGCTATCTCTCGCGCGAGGACTGAGCCTTGTTGATCCGGACGTTCGCCGCGGCTGCCGCGGCGCTCATGATTTTCCAGGCCGCCGACGCGCAAGCCGCGAATGTGCTGCGGCGCAGCCTCGATTCCGAAGTCGAATCGCTCGACCCGCAGAAAGGCATCGCGCTCTACGACGTCTCGGTGCAGCACGAGCTGCTCGAAGGGCTGACGGCGCTCGATATGGACTTGAAGCCGGTACCGGGCGCCGCACTCTCGTGGGACGTGTCGACGGACGGCCTGACCTACACGTTCCACCTGAGGCCCGACGGCAAATGGTCGAACGGTGATCCGGTCACGGCAGAGGACTTCGTCTATGCCTTCCGCCGCGGCGTCGATCCCAAGACCGGCGCCTCGGACCCGTTGGCGCTCCGGCCCATCCTGAATGCCGAGGCGATCATCGCCGGCACCGAGAAGGACGTGACCAAGCTCGGCGTCGAGGCGGTCGATCCGCTGACGCTCAGGGTCCACCTGCAAGCGCCCTGCGTGATCTTCCCCTTGCGCATGACCGACAACACGGCGATGCCGCTCCATCGCGCATCGATCGAGAAATGGGGCCGGGACTGGCCGAAGCCCGGCCATTTCGTCGGCAACGGCGCCTTCGTGCTCAAGGACTGGGTGCCGCAATCCCAGATCACGCTGATCAAGAACCCGCTCTATCACGACGCGGCGAACGTCAAACTTGACGAGGTCGATTACCTCAACACCTCGGACACGCTGAGCGGGCTCAAGCGCTGGGAGGCGGGCGAGCTCGACACGTTCGACCGGCCGCCGGTCAAGGAGCTGAAACGGCTGAAGGCGACTTATGCCGACGAGATGCTCGAAGCGCCGATCAACTCGCACAATTTCCTGACAATCAACATGACCCGGGGGCCTTTGTCCCAAGACCTGCGCCTGCGCCAGGCCTTGAGCATGACGGTCGACCGCGAGACCATCACCCAGAAGGTCATCCAGAACGGCAGCATGCCCGCCTACGGCTTCATGCCGCCGGTGATCCCCGACTATGTCTCGCAGCCCGTGTTCTTCAAGAGCCTGAGCCAGGCCGAGCGGCTCGCGAAGGCGAAGGAGCTGATGAAGGAGGCCGGTTACGGCCCGGACCATCCCTTGAAGCTCACGCTGATCTATACGACCGACGAGCAGACCCGTACCGAGTTGCTCGCCATCGCCGCCATGTGGAAGCAGATCGGTGTCGAGGTCAAGCTCGACAACATGGAATGGCAAGTCTACCTGAACAAAGTCCAGCAGAAGGACTACGACATCGGCTCGATGGGCGAATACGGCCTCTATAACGAGCCGGAAGACGCCTTCATCAACTATATCTCGTCGAACACTTCATACAACTATCCCGGCTACAAGAGCGCCGAGTTCGACAAGCTGTTCGACGAGGGCCGGGTCGCGACCACGGTCGAGGCGCGCGCCAAGTTCTTCGAGGCCGCCGAGAAGCAGATGATGACCGACATGCCGGTCATCCCGCTGACCGACGTGCTGCAGCACACGCTGGTGCACAAGCGCGTGCACGGCTGGCACGCCAACGTGGCCTATCCGCAGAGCCGGTATCTGTCGGTCACGGACTGATCATGGGAGGGGAGCATGCCGGAACACCCTAAGGAGCCCGAACCCATGCTGGATCACATCGGCTTCGCCGTCGCCGACTTCGCGCGCTCGAAACGCTTCTACCAGGCGGCGCTGGCGCCGCTCGGCATCACGCTGCTCATGGAAGTGAGCGCCGAGGAGACCGGCGCCGAGGCCCACGCCGGCTTCGGCACGCCGGGCCGGCCGTTCTTCTGGATCGGCACCGGATCGCGGCCGGCGCAATCGACGCACGTCGCCTTCGTGGCGCCAGACCGGGCGACGGTCGACGCGTTCCACCGCGCAGCGCTCGCCGCCGGCGGCACCGACAACGGCGCGCCGGGCCCGCGTCCGCACTACCACCCCGACTACTACGGCGCCTACGTACGCGACCCGGACGGCAACAACATCGAAGCGGTCTGCCGCCGGCCCGCATAGCGCTTTAGGGTTTGGCGGCTCCATCGACATGCACGTCCATGGCCGCGAGATTGTCGCGGGCGGCGTCGCCGGCCGGCCCATCGGGTGCCAGTTCCAGCACCTTGATCCAGTCGGCGCGGGCGCCCTTGTCGTCTTTCTGCAGCCGGCGGACGTTCGCCCGCTCGAGCCAGGCGTCGGCCGAGTTCGGCGCGGCGGCCACGGCCTCGTCGGCGTCCTTGCGCGCGGCCGACAATTCGCCCTGCAGCCGGTTGGCGGCGGCGCGATATGTAAGCACCTCGCCGCGCGGCGCCCCGCCGGCAAGGGCGCGGCTCAGATCCTCCTTCGCCGCCTTGTAGTCCTTGGCCGCGGCCAGGGCGCGCGCGCGCGCGACGAGCAGCGACGGGTCCTTGGGATCGAGCCCGATCGCCGCATCGAGATCGGCCCGCGCCTTGGCCGGCTGGCCCGCCTGCAGCCAGGCCTCGCCGGCCTGCATCAGAACCTCGGCGCGCAGGCTCGGCGCCTCGCGCACCATTTCCTTGCCGAGCGTCTCGAGCGTGTCGCCGGCGAGCGCATATTGTTTGAGACCCATGAGGGCCACACCGGCACAATGTTCCGCCGGTAGCCCGCCGCCGTGGTCCTTCCAGACCGAGGCCATTTCGAACCCGTCTTCCGGCTCCTTGCGCGCCGTATCCATGCAGCGCTCGTAGCTGGCCGCGTCGTTCGTGAGGTCGGCGGCGGGTGCCGGCACCGAAGCGACCATCAAGGGGGCCAGGGCCAGGAGCCAATTGGTCGCGGTGCAGCGTGAATGGTGGAAAGACGGCAGACGTGGCATAGGTGGCTTTCATTCGTCGGGGCGGCAGCTTCGCGGGTTAAACAACGGGCACACGATGATGGCAAGCTTAGGGCGTTGGGGATTTGCACTGGCTGGGATCCTGCTGGCGCTGACGGCAAGCAGCGGTGCCGACGCCACGGAGCCGAAGGTGCTCCGGCGCTGGAACCAGGCCGAGCCCGAAACGCTCGACCCGCAGAAATCGACCGGCATCCAGGACGTTCAGGTCGAGCAGGACCTCTACGAGGGCCTGACCATCTGGGACGTGAACAAGCACCCGGCGCCCGGCATCGCCGAGCGCTGGGACGTGTCGCCCGACGGGCTCACCTATGTCTTCCACTTGCGCCACGGCGTGAAATGGTCGAACGGCGACCCGGTCACCTCGGCCGACTTCCTCTACAGCTTCCGCCGCCTGGTCGACCCCAAGACGGCCGCGGGCGACATCGACGCGGTACGTGACATCGTCAATGCCGAAGCGATCAACGCCGGCAAGGAAAAGGACCTCTCGAAGCTCGGCGTCGAGGCGCCGGATCCCTACACCTTCACCATCCATCTCGCGGCCGCCAACCTCGTGCTGCCGGAACTGATGACCCAGCGCTTCGTCTATCCGCTGCACCGTGCCACGATCGAGGCGCACCCGTCCGACTGGACCCGGCCCGGCGTCGCCGTGACCGACGGCCCCTACCTGCTGAAGTCGTGGGTGCCGCACGACCAGATCGTGCTGGTCAAGAACCCGGGCTACTACAACGCGGCGGCAATCGCGATCGACGAGGTCGACCATGTCGTCTCCGACGACGACGGCACCGCCCTGAAGCGCTACCTCTCGGGCGACCTCGACATCACCCGCGTACCGACGCGGCAGCTCATCGCGATCCGCAAGGATTACCCAGAGGAGCTCAAGACCGGCATCGCTCGGTCGACCTACTACATGCCGATCAATCTGAGGCGCGCGCCGCTCGGCACCGACGTCCGGCTGCGCGAGGCGCTCGCCATGACGATCGATCGGGAGACGCTGGTCAACAAGATTATCGTGCGCGGCCAGCAGCCGTCCTACAGCTTCACGCCCGAGGTCATCGGCAGCCACGGCTACGAGCCGCAGAAGTTCCGCTTCGCCGGCGCTTCGCTCGCCGATCGGATCACGCGCGCCAAGGAGCTGATGGCCGAGGCCGGCTACGGGCCGGATCACCCGCTTAAACTCACCATCAGCTACACGACCAACGACGAGATCCGCAGCCTGATGACGGCCATCGCCAGCATGTGGAAGACCAGCCTCGGCGTCGAGGTCACGCTCGACAACCAGGAATTCCAGGTGCTGCTGAGCAACCTCCGGCGCCAGAATTTCGAGATCGCCTCGATCGGCTTCCAGATCGATTTCGACGACCCGGTGCAATACCTGCGCATCAACCAGACCGATGCCGGCGACTTCAATTCCTCAGCCTATGCAAACCCGGCCTACGACGCGCTCATCCGCCAGGCGCGTGTGGCGCTCGACTGGCCGTCGCGCAATGCGCTCTCGGAGAAGGCAGAACGGATCCTGATGGACGATGTGCCAATGATCCCGCTGTTCTCCTACGCCAACAACTACATGGTGAAGCCGCGCGTCGCCGGCTGGCGCAACAACGAGGCCGACGCGCCGACCCGCTTCCTCGCGATCCGGAACTGAACCTTGGCCCGGCTGTTCTGCTTCGGCCTCGGCTATACCGCGCTCACCCTTGCCCGGCGGCTCAGCGCGGCGGGCTGGTCGGTCGGCGGCACCTGCCGCGAGCCGGACCGGGCCGCCGCGCTCCGGGCGGAGGGTATCGACGCGATCGTCGCCGACCGCACGCATCCGCCGGCGAACCCGGACAGCATGATCGCCGGCGCCACCCATCTGCTCGCCTCGATCCCGCCCGATGCGGCAGGCGATCCGGCGCTGGCGCTCTGGGGCCCCGCCATTGCCCGGCAGGCCATCGCCCGGCACCGCGGGCTTGTCTGGGCCGGCTATCTCTCGACCACCGGCGTCTATGGCGACCACGACGGCGGCTGGGTCGACGAGACGACGCCCCTCAATCCAACAGGCGAGCGCGGCCAACGGCGCGCGGACGCCGAGGCGGCCTGGCAGGCCCTGTTGCCCGTCGGCGTGCCGGTCCATCTCTTCCGCCTGGCCGGCATCTACGGCCCCGGCCGCAGCGCGCTCGACACGGTGCGCGCCGGCCGTGCCCAACGCATCGTCAAGCCCGGCCAAGTGTTCAGCCGCGTCCATGTCGACGACATCGCTCGGGTCCTGGCGGCCTCGATCGAGCGGCCGCGGCCGGGCGCCGTCTACAATGTCTGCGACGACAATCCGGCACCGCCCGACGAGGTCGTGGCCTATGCCTGCGAGCTGCTCGGCGTCGCGTCACCGCCCGAGATCCCGTTCGAGACGGCATCCTTGAGCGACATGGCCCGCAGCTTCTACGCCGACAACAAGCGCGTCTCGAACCGGTTGATCAAGGAGGAGCTGGGTGTCGAGCTGCGCTATCCGGACTATCGGACGGGACTGCAGGCGCTGCTCGCGCAAGCATGACCGGGCCGAACGATCGATGGCCTCATTGACTCCGTCCCCGCGGCAATCGAAACATAAGACGCCCGAACCACACCGCTCGACAACAAGAGGTGGCAGCGGGCGGGAGGAGAGATGGCCGAGACGCGCAGGGCGCATCACGCCGATCAAATCTACTCGGTCCTGAGCGATCGGGCGTCAGCCGCGCAGTCGGCTGTCGCGGCATCGTGGTCGCGCTCGCTGCAGTATGGCCTCGACCCGGAACTCGGCCGGCCGCCGGAACGGCTGGATGGGATCGCGTTCAACCTCGCCTTGGAACGGTTGGCACCCCTCATCCATCTGGCGCACGAGACGCTCGATCGCCTGTTCCAGGCGGTCGGCGATGCCGGCTGCTGCGTCATGCTGACCGATCGCGACGGCGTGCCGCTCGTCCGGCGCGGCAAGGCCGCCGACGATATCGATTTCCGCAATCTGGGCCTCTGGACCGGCATGGTGTGGAGCGAGGCGAGCGAAGGCACGAACGGCGTCGGCACCTGCCTCGCCGAGGGGCGGCCGCTCACGATCCATCGCGACCAGCATTTCATGACCCGCAACATCAGCCTGAGCTGCACCGTGGCGCCGATCCGGGATGCCCGCGGCAAGATCGCGGCGACGCTCGACGTCTCCAATTGTCGTGCGGACCTGACGCCGGCCGTGCTGAAGCTGATCGCGTCGGCGACCTGCGAGGCGGCGCAGAGGATCGAGGCGCGGTGCTTCCGCGACGCCTTCCGTGACGCCCGTATCCTTGTCGGTCCGGATACGAGCCGGGGAGCAGGCGGTCTGCTTGCAGTCGACCGGCAGGATCTGGTCATCGGCGCGAATTATACGGCCCGCCGCGCCTATGGCTTGACCGATGAGCAGCTGGCCCGCCCCTTCCCCGTCGGCGACATCCTGGCGCCCGAGGCCGAGGCGCCGGGCGAGGATCTGGCGATGGCCGAGCGTGGCGCCGTGCAGCGGGCGCTGTCGCGCGCCCATGGCAACGTCTCGGCGGCGGCTCGATCGCTCGGCATCAGCCGGGCGACCCTGCACCGGAAGATCGCGCGCCTCCGGCTCGAAAACCGGCACTAAGCGAGGCGCCGCGCATCGCCTGGATAAGTGTCGCACTTGTGCGACACATCGGCATGTTTCCTGACCGCCCTCATCTAACCCTGCCCCAGGTCCGGGCTTATCCTCGCTCGCGATCGACGCCGAACTCGGCGTGCTCGACAGGGAGTGAAACGATGAGCCATCCGGAAGCCGCGCGGAGTGCCGCGCACCTGTTCAAATCCCGCTACGGCAACTTCATCGGCGGCCGCTGGGTCGAGCCGGTGGGTGGCCGGTATTTCCAGAACACTTCGCCGGTGAACGGCCGTCTCCTTTGCGAGATCGCCCGGTCCGACGCCCAGGACGTCGAAGCGGCTCTTGATGCCGCCCACGCCGCGAAGGATGCCTGGGGCCGCACCAGCCCGGCCGAGCGGGCGCTGCTGCTGAACAAGATCGCCCAGGTCATGGAAGACAATCTGGCCCTCCTCGCCGAGGCCGAGACCTGGGACAACGGCAAGCCGATCCGCGAGACGACGGCCGCCGACCTGCCGCTCGCGGTCGATCATTTCCGCTATTTCGCCGGTGCCATCCGCGCGCAGGAAGGCGGGATTTCCGAGATCGACCACGACACGGTCGCCTATCATTTCCACGAGCCGCTCGGCGTCGTCGGCCAGATCATCCCGTGGAACTTCCCGCTGCTGATGGCGGTCTGGAAGCTGGCCCCGGCGCTCGCGGCCGGCAATTGCGTCGTCATCAAGCCGGCCGAGCAGACCCCGGCCTCGATCCTGGTGCTGGCCGAACTCATCGCCGGCATCCTGCCGCCCGGCGTCGTCAATATCGTCAACGGGTTCGGCCTCGAAGCCGGCAAGCCGCTCGCGTCCAGCAACCGCATCGCCAAGATCGCCTTCACCGGCGAGACCACGACCGGCCGGCTCATCATGCAGTATGCCAGCCAGAACCTGATCCCGGTGACTTTGGAGCTGGGCGGGAAGTCGCCGAACATCTTCTTCAAGGACGTGGCCGCCGAGGATGACGATTTCTTCGACAAGGCGATCGAGGGCTTCGTCATGTTCGCGCTCAACCAGGGTGAGGTCTGCACCTGCCCGAGCCGCGCTCTCGTCCATGAAAGCATCTACGAGCGCTTCATGGAGCGCGCGCTGCAGCGCGTGGCGGCGATCGTCCAGGGCAATCCGCTCGATCCCGCGACCATGATCGGTGCCCAGGCCTCGTCCGAGCAGCTCGACAAGATCCTGAGCTACATCGAGATCGGCCGCCAGGAAGGGGCCGAAGTGCTGATCGGCGGCAGCCGCAACCCGCTGCCGGGCGATCTTGCGGGCGGCTATTACATGCAACCGACCGTCTTCCGGGGCCACAACAAGATGCGGATCTTCCAGGAGGAGATCTTCGGCCCGGTCGTCTCGGTCGCGACCTTCCAGAGCGACGAGGAAGCGCTGGCCATCGCGAACGACACCCTCTACGGCCTCGGCGCCGGGGTCTGGACGCGCGACGGCACCCTGGCCTACCGGTTCGGGCGTGCCATTCAGGCGGGACGGGTCTGGACCAACTGCTATCACGCCTATCCGGCCCATGCGGCGTTCGGCGGCTACAAGCAGTCGGGCATCGGCCGCGAGAACCACAGCATGATGCTCGACCATTACCAGCAGACCAAGAATCTCCTGGTCAGCTACGCGCCGAAAAAGCTCGGCTTCTTCTGAGACAAAGGCGATGCCGGACCGGCCCGCGCGCCGGTCCGGTTGCCGCTTCGGAGACTTCGGATGGCCGACACCACTCCGGATCGGGTGACCGCGACGCCGGCGGCACTCGACCTTATCCGGGAGCTGCAGGACCGGCACGGACCGATCCTGTTCCATCAGTCCGGCGGCTGCTGCGACGGCTCCTCGCCCATGTGCTATCCGCAGTCCGATTTCATCCTCGGCGACCGCGACGTGCGGCTCGGCGAGATCGGCGGTGCCCCGGTCTATATCGGCGCGGCACAGTTCGAGGCCTGGCAACATACCCAGCTGATCATCGACGTCGTGCCGGGCCGCGGCGGCATGTTCTCGCTCGAGAATGGCAGCGAAAGACGCTTCCTCACCCGGTCGCGCACCTTCTCCGGCGAGGAGATCTGCAGCCTGGGCGGCAGCCCGGCCAAGGGCCTCGGCTCTTAGGCTTAGGGCGCGGCCGTGTCGGCGACAGCCGTCTCGATCGCCGGCAAGGGCTCGCCGCGGAGCGTCGCTTCGAAGCCGCGCAGGCGCTTGTAGATCGACAGCAGGTCGACGATCGTCGGCCAGGACGTGATCAGGTACTGGAACGACGAGCGCACCTGATCGAACGCGCTCAGGATCTGGTTCAAGAGGCCGAACGTGATCTGGCCCGCGACGACCGTCGGGGTCAGCACGAGGAACGGGAAGATATTGTCGACCTGCAGATAGCCGAAGCGGCCTAGGTTGAAGTAGGTGTAGTGAAAGAAGATGCGGAAATAGTTCTGCCGGATGTTGGAGAACAGCTCCGCGACGGTCGGCGGCTGGGCATGCATCGCATTGTCCTCGCCATAGACGAGTTCCTTGCGATAGGCCGCCTCGACCCGCTGGTTCTTGAATTCGAGGCCCGGCAGCTTGATGCCGATGAGCGCCAGGAAGCCGGTGCCGCAGACGGACCAGACGATCCCGACCAGCACCAGCGCATGCGGCACGGCGCCGATCAGCGGCAATGTCGTCACGGACGCCGAAAGCCGGTTCAGCACGGGAATGAAGGCGATCAGTGTCATCACGGAGGTGATGAGGCTGACACCCAGCGATTCCAGCGTCGAGGCGAAGCGCATCGTGTCTTCCTGCACACGCTGGGAGGCGCCCTCGACCCGGCGCAGCGTCGCCCAATGGGCCATGTAGTAGTCGGTCATCGCCGTGCGCCACCGGAAGATATAGTGGCTGACGAAGAAGCGGGTGAGCACCGCGAGCATCACCGCCATGAGCGCAATGTCGAGGAAGCTGAAGCTCTCCATGTAGAACTGCGCCGCGGTCGCGTGGCCGTGGTCGAGCGCCGCCTGGATCAGATTGTAGAACGGTCCGTACCAGTCGTTGATCGCGACCGACACCTGGACCTCGAAATACGTCACGAACAGGATGAGCGCCGAGCCCCAGATCGACCAGCGGGCCCAGGGGTGCGGCGCCACGAGCCGCCAGAACAGGCCGAACAATGCCACTGCGGCGAGATAATAGAGATAGAACCAGAGGAACGGCGCCGACCAGAAGCGCGAGACGCCGATGACCGGCGTCTGTCCCTGGGCAAGCGGCGGAAGCCCCAGGTACGCGCCCCAGTCCTTGGCGGCGAAAGCCCAGAGCAGAACGACGAACGCGACCCAAAGGGCGATTGAAACCGCGAACAGTCGCGGGCGTGGGAAGAACGAGACGAACACGGGCGCGCTCCATCGGTGGCGGCGCGTGGGTCCGGCGCGTCGCCTCAGCCAGGCTTGGGAATGCAAAAGCTTCGGCGGCACACGGGCCGCGAAGCCTGGACCGGAAAGCGGCCCCGGGCAGGCGGCGTCAGCCGCGGCCTACCCGTTCGGGCCGCCTCAGGTGGCCGGGCTGCCTCAGGTGGCGGAGCCGCTGGCTGTCTTAATGGCGCCGTCGGGCGTGACCATCAGATGCACGAAGCCGGCGCCCGGCTTCTGCGCGTCGGCGGCGATGTTCTTGCCGTCGGGACGGATGTCCTTGAAGGTGTAATAGCCCGACGCCTCGAGGCTGTTGAGCGCCGCCGTCTCGCGGTCGCCAATAACGTCGCGGCCATGGTGGCGCATCGCGACCTTGTGCGGGGCGGTGGGCTGAGCCTGTTGCGGGGCCGACGGCGCCGCAGCGCTGTTCGACGGGGCAGCAAAGGCGGCGCCGGAGGCAATGAGTGCCAGCGCCGCCGAAGCGGCCATCAGGATACGCATGGCTTTCTCCTTTCAACCGATCGTGAGAGCCGATGTTTTCGGTCCCGTCCGACACGTGGCCAGCGAAGATGAAAGGAGGCTTGCGCCAACATTAATTTGCGGAAATCTGCGGCTGCCATTCTGTCGCAGGGGCGGCCCAAGCGGCCTCAGCGCCGGCTCAATTCCACCACCGCCGCCTCGATGCGCGCGAGATGGTCCGGCTCCGACAGGCGATGGTCGCCGCCCTTGATGAGCGTCACGAGCACGTCGTCGCCGGCGAGCGCCGCCGCGAGGTCGAGCGAGAGCTGCCAGGGCACGTCCGGGTCGGCGAGCCCGTGCAGCAGCCGGACCGGGCAGCGGATCGGGATCGGCCCGGGCAAGAGCGCGTGGCGCCGGCCGTCCTCGATCAAAGCCGCCGTCAGCATGTAGCCGGCCGGGTCGTAACGCGACGGCACGGTCAGGTATCCGTCGGCCGCGAGCCGGGCACGCGCGGCCGCGTCCAGGTTCGGCCGGATCAGCCGCTCGGTGAAGTCGCTCGCGGTCGCGATGCCGACGAGGCCCGCGACGCGGTCCGGCCCGGCGAGCGCTACGTGCTGCATGATCCAGCCGCCCATGGACGAGCCGACCAGGATCTGCGGCCCTTCCGTCAACCGGTCGACGACCGCAAGCGCATCGGCGATCCAGTCGCCGACGGTGTAGCGGGTGAAGCGGGCCGCATCGGCGCCGTGGCCGCGATAGTCGAACCGGACGAAGGCCTGGCCCCGCTGCCAAGCGAACTGGGCGAGCCGCGTCGCCTTGATTCCGGTCATGTCGGATCGGAATCCGCCTAGATAGACGATGCCGGGCAGCTCTGCGTGTGACCGAGTTCTATTGCAAGCTTGCCTGACGTAGGCGATTGAAGCCCCGTCTTCGCGTGTTAGGATGCCGGGTTCCTCGGCGCTATCCGGCATCGGTTCGTCACTCATTTCCCTCGTTCCATCAGGCTGATCCCGTGAGCGCCGACCTTATCACCCAGACCCACGATGTCCCAGGCGGCGCGCCCGAGGCTGCGACCGGCCGGCCGCCGGCGGTGCTGCAGGTTCTGCCGGCGCTGGTGACGGGCGGGGTCGAGCGCGGCACGGTCGAGATCACCCAAGCGCTGGTCGAAGCCGGCTGGCGCGCCGTCGTGGCCTCCTCGGGCGGCCGCATGGTGCACGAGATCGAGCGTGCCGGCGGAACGCACGTGACCCTGCCGCTCAAGACCAAGAACCCGTTCGGCATCCGCCGCAACATCCGGCGCCTGGCGGCGCTCATCGAGCGCGAGAACATCGACCTCGTCCATGCCCGCAGCCGCGCGCCGGCCTGGAGCGCCTACTACGCGGCCCTACAGACCGGCCGGCCGTTCGTCACCACGTTCCACAATGTCTACGGCGGCCAGGGGCGCCTCAAACACTGGTACAATTCGATCATGGCGCGGGGTCTCAGGGTCATAGCCATCTCCGCCTTCGTCGGCCAGGCGGCGGCCAGGACCTATGGCGTCGAGGAAGACCGGCTGCGGGTCATCCCGCGCGGCGTCGACCTGAAGCGCTTCGATCCGGATGCGGTCAACCCCTCGCGCCTGGTCCAGCTCGCCAAGGAATGGCAGCTCAAGGACGGGCTGCCGGTCGTGATGCTGCCGGGTCGGGTCACGCGCTGGAAGGGCCATGCCGACCTGCTTTACGCGATGCAGCGCCTGCCCCACCGCGACTTCCAGGTCGTGTTCGTGGGCGACCACGAGCAGAAGCCGGCGTTCCGCGAAGAGCTCGTCCGGCTCGTCCGGGAGATCGGCCTCGAGGGTCATGTCCAACTCGTCGGCGATTGCCGCGACATGGCCGCCGCCTTCATGCTGGCCGACGTCGTCGTCTCCGCCTCGACGGAGCCCGAGGGTTTCGGCCGCGTTGCGGTCGAGGCGCAGGCCATGGGTCGGCCCGTGGTCGCAACCGACCATGGCGGCTCTCAAGAAACCGTGCTGCCCGGCGAAACCGGCTGGCTCGTCCCGCCGGGCGACCGCGACGCGCTGGCCCAGGCCATCGGCGAGGCGCTGGCGCTGGCGCCCGCGGAACGCGCCGAGCTGAAGGAGCGCGCCCGCGCCTTCATGATCGAGCGGTTCGACAAGCGCCTCATGTGCCAGGCGACGCTCGACGTCTATACTGAGGTGCTGTTCCCCGACGCGCTCATCACGACGACGCCCGCCCTGGAGAGCGCGTTCGGCTGAGCTGGTCTGCCGCCCCGGCGGTTGCGGCACCGGGCAAGCTGCGTTACATCCATCGCTTCCGGTATTTCAGCAAGGAAACCCTCGCTTTGGCTCCCGAGTCCGCTGCGCCCAATCCGATCACGGTCACGCTGCCCGATGGCGCCACGCGCACCTTCGACGGCCCCGTGACCGGCGCCGAGATCGCGGCATCGATCGGGGCCGGCCTCGCCAAGGCGGCGCTCGCCATCAAGGTCGACGGCAAGCTCGTCGATCTCTCGCGTACCATCGACCGGGACGCTGAGGTTGCGATCGTCACGGCGAAGCAGCCGGAGGGCCTGGAGCTCATCCGCCACGACACGGCCCACATCATGGCCGAGGCGGTGCAGGCGCTCTATCCCGACGCCCAGGTCACGATCGGCCCGGCGATCGAGAATGGCTTCTACTACGACTTCGCCCGCGACAAGCCGTTCACGCCGGACGACCTCAGCGCAATCGAGGCCAAGATGCGCGAGATCGTCGCCAAGGACGAGAAGTTCGTCCGCGAGGTCTGGCCGCGCGACGAGGCGATCGCCTATTTCGAGAAGATCGGCGAGAAGTACAAGGCCGAGCTCATCCGCGATCTGCCGGAGAGCGAGGAGATCTCGATCTACCGCCAGGGCGAGTTCCTCGACCTCTGCCGCGGGCCGCATGCGCCCTCGACCGGCAAGATCGGCACCGCCTTCAAGCTGATGAAGCTCGCCGGCGCCTATTGGCGCGGCGACCATCGCAACCCGATGCTGCAGCGGATCTACGGCACGGCTTGGGCCAGCGACAAGGACCTGGCGCAGTACCTGTTCCAGATCGAGGAAGCCGAGAAGCGCGACCATCGCAAATTGGGCCGCGAGCTCAACCTGTTCCACCAGCAGGAAGAGGCGGCGGGCCAGGTGTTCTGGCACGCCAAGGGCTGGACGCTCTATCGCACGATCGAGAATTACGTGCGCATGCGCCTCGACCGCGCCGGCTACCAGGAAGTGAAGACGCCGCAGCTCATCGACAAGTCGCTGTTCGTGGCCTCGGGCCACTGGGACATGTACGGCGACAACATGTTCAAGATCGACGCCGAGCATGGCGAGGATGGCAAGCCCGCGCGCCAGTTCGGCGTGAAGCCGATGAACTGCCCGTGCCATGTCCAGATCTTCCGCCAGGGACTGAAGAGCTACCGCGACCTGCCGCTGCGCATGGCCGAGTTCGGCGCCTGCCACCGCAACGAGGCCTCGGGGGCACTCCACGGCATCATGCGCGTGCGCGCCTTCACCCAGGACGACGCGCACATCTTCTGCACGGAGGACCAGATCACGGCCGAGTCGGTCGCGTTCTGCGACCTGCTGCAGAGCATCTATCGCGACTTCGGCTTCACCGAGGTCTCGGTCAAGTTCTCCGACCGGCCTGACGTGCGCGCCGGCACGGACGAGACCTGGGACCGGGCCGAGGGCGCGCTCAAGACGGCAATCGAGGCGGCAGGATTGCCCTACACGATGAACCCGGGCGAAGGCGCCTTCTATGGGCCGAAGCTCGAGTTCGTGCTCAGAGACGCGATCGGCCGCGACTGGCAGTGCGGTACGCTGCAGGTCGATTTCGTGCTGCCGGAGCGCCTGGATGCCTCCTACATCGGCGAGGACGGCCAGAAGCATCGACCGGTCATGCTGCATCGGGCGATCCTGGGCTCGCTCGAGCGCTTCATCGGCATCCTGATCGAGCAGCATGCCGGCAAGCTGCCGATCTGGCTGGCGCCGGTCCAGGTCATGGTCGCGACCATCACGTCGGACGCGGACGACTACGCGCGCGAGGTCAAAGCATCGCTCGTCAAGGCCGGGATTCGCGCCGAGGTCGACCTCGCGAACGAGAAGATCAATTACAAGGTCCGCGAGCATTCGCTCGCCAAGATCCCGGTGCTGCTCGTCGTCGGCCGCCGCGAGGCCGAGGAAAAGACCGTCGCGATCCGCCGCCTCGGCGGAAAGGATCAAGAAGTCGTTGCACTTGCCGACGCCATCACTAGATTGTCAGAAGAAGCTGCTGTCCCGTCCACCCATGCGTGAGCGGATGGGGATTGCAGGCTCGAACGATTCGACCCGGACCGGTGCCCGCGTGATGCCATCACGCCCGGCGCCCATGTCCATTGCACAATTAGGAGGCCGTACATAGCCAGACCACCCCTCAACCTCACGCCGTCCCGCGAGGGCCCGCGCATCAATGAGGAGATCAACGTCCCCCGCGTTCGCCTGGTCGACCAGAACGGCGAGATGGTCGGGGTCGTAACGAAGATGGAGGCCCTGGCGATGGCCGCCACCGCCGGCCTCGACCTGGTCGAAGTCGCCGCCGCGGCGGACCCACCGGTTTGCAAGATCCTCGACTACGGCAAGTTCAAGTACGAGGAACAGAAGAAGAAGAACGAGGCCAAGAAGAAGCAGAAGGTCATCGAGGTCAAGGAGATCAAGCTCCGTCCCGGCATCGACGACCACGACTACGACGTCAAGATGCGCAGCATGGTCAAGTTCGTGGAGGAAGGCGACAAGGTGAAGGTCACCATGCGCTTCCGCGGCCGCGAGCTCGCCCATCAGGACATCGGCATGAACGTGCTGATGCGCGTGCGCGACGACCTGGACGAGATCGCCAAGGTCGAGCAATTCCCGCGCATGGAAGGCCGCCAGATGACGATGGTGCTGTCGCCGCGTTGAGCCTCGCCCGCAAGGGATAGACCGAACGAAACGGCCCGGCCGGGGAAACCCGCCGGGCCGTTGTTGTCAGAACAATTCGGCGGCGAGCGCCGCGGCGGCGAAGCCGGCGGCCAAGGCCGCCCACTCCTTCTTGGTAACGGCCATCGCCGCGACCGCCCCGACGCTGCCTGCGAGGTTGGGCCATCCACCCTCCCAGATCCCGGCCGCGACGAAGGCGATGAACAGGTTGCCCGGTGCCAGCCTGAGGAGCCGCGCCACCAATCCGCCCTGCGGCAGCGCCCCCATTACCAGAAAGCCGCCGGCCCGCATGGCATAGGCCGCCAAACCCACGGCCAGGATCGCCGGATAAGGACCCCAATCGGTCATCGTCCAGTTAGGCATCGTCACCCCGGAGCGCGCTCGCAAGCGTGCCGACACCGCCGCCGATCAGCATGGCCCAGCTCTGGCCGAGCGTGCCGGCCACGGTCACGGCCGCCGCAGCGGACAGCGCCCAGGGCATGAGGCTGCGCTGCCCACGCCATTGCGTCGGCAGCAGGGCGGCAACGAATGCCAGCGGCAGGAAGGCCGCACCGACCGCAAGCGGCCCGTGCGGCGTCAACGGTGCCAGATAGCCGAGCGCGGTGCCGCCGATCCAGCCGATCGCCATGGGCACGCTGCAGCCGAAGAGATAGCCCGCATCGCGCCGGCCCTTGTCCGCCTCCGCGACCGTCATGAGCCACGACGCATCGCCCAGGATCGCCAGGATCGGCAGCATGAGCCGGCGCGGCAGGTCGTGGAACAGCTGCCGGAGGTGTGCGCCCATCACTAGGTAGCGGGCGTTGGTCGCGACGCAGGCGAGCATCATCGCCGCGATCGGCGGCGGCAGGGCCCAGAGCCCGAGCGTCACCGCCTGGGCCGTCGCCGAATAGACGAGCAGGCTGAACAGCACCGCCGGCACGAAACCCAGCCCCAGGCCACGATAGGCCACCCCCATGACCGCGCCGGCGATGCCGTTGCTGAGGATGAACGGCAGCGCCGCCACGAAGCCGCGGCGGAAGCCCGTAAACGTGAAGGGTCTGGCGGTTGCCTCGGCGCTTTTCATGGTCATGACCATTAGATATGATCAGGACCATGTCAAGGGACCCTCAGCGCGCGGCAACACAATTCTTCGGCGGCCGGGTCTGCCTCGATTTCGCCAATACGATGGATTGGCGAACGTCGGACGCGCCGCAGGAACTGCTGCCCGACTATGCGGCGCTGCTGACTTGGAGCGGCAATCGCCGGACGCTGCCGGCGGCGGCGATCGCCCGGCTCCGGCCGCGTGCAATGCAGCCAGAGGCCGCGGCCGTGCTGGCACGGGCGCGAGTACTCCGGACCGAGGTCTGGCACGCAGCCGAGGCGTTGATGCAGGGCGTGCCCGTTACACTGGCCACGTTCAATCGCCATCTCGCGGCCCTGCCCGCCCAGCCGTCGCTCGTCGAGGGAGATACGAGCTATCTCTACGATCTACCCGGTGCAGCGCTCGACGAGCCGCTCTGGCCGGTGCTCTGGTCGCTGACCGCCCTGCTGACGTCGATCGACGCCAGCCGGATCGGCTGCTGCCATGGCACGGGTTGCGGCTGGTTCTTCGTCGATGAAAGCCCGAACCGGACACGCCTCTGGTGCTCGAGCGAGGTGTGCGGCAACCGCGAGCGGGCGCGCCGCGCCTATGCGAAGCGGCGCGGCGGGAGGGCGGCGCCGTAGGCCGCCCTCGCCCGGGTCAGACGCCGTAGCGCTGGGCCGGCTTGGCACTCGACAGCCGGGTCGACATGGCACGGCGCGCCGCTTCGTAGCTGTCCCACTCCGCCTTGTCAGGCAAGGACGGGATGGTCACGATCTCGCCCTGGTCGAGGCCCGCCAGCGCCGCGTCGACCAGGTTGTCGGCCGACATGACGATCGCCTCGGGCAGGTTATGAACCGGCAGGCCGGCGATGTCCCAGAATTCGGTCGCGGTGGCGCCCGGCAGCACCGCCTGGATGCGCACGCCCTTGTCGCCAAGCTCATGCTGCAGCGACTGGCTGAACGCGAGCACGAAGGCCTTGGTGCCGCCATAGACGCCGTTCAGCGTCTCCGGCGAGATCGCGACGACCGAGGCGATATTGACGATCGTACCGGTGCCGCGAGCGACGAAGGCCGGAGCGACGGCGTAGGTGAGCCGGGTCAGCGCGCGCACGTTCAGCTGGATCATGTCGTCCATCTTGTCGACGTCGGACGCGAGCAGCGGCCCGGCACCGCCGACCCCGGCGTTGTTGACCAGCAGCGTGATGCGCGGATCGCTCTTGAGCGTCGCCTCGATGCGCGCCAGGTCCGCCTTGTCGTTAAGGTCGGCCGCGATCGTCTCGACCGTGCGCCCGGTCTCGGCCGTGAGACGCTCTGCCAGCGCCGCGAGCCGGCTCTTGTTGCGGGCGACCAGGATCAGGTCATAGCCGCGCCTGGCCAGGCGGTCGGCATAGACGGCGCCGATGCCCGAAGACGCGCCGGTAATCAGGGCGACGCCCTTGCTGTCGATATTGCTCATTTTTCCTCTCCGAGCCCGGCAGCGGGATGCCGCCGTTTGCTGATTGAAGAGGTGGGCTTGTGCGCGTCCGTCTCAAACGTCATATATCCGGCGTTTTAGGACATAATCACGGAGACGTTCCATGCAGCGCATCGGCTTCATCGTCTTTCCCGGCTACCAGGTGATGAGCTTTGCTCTCGTCTCCGTGTTCGAGTTCGCCAATATCGTCGCCGGCCGGCCGGTCTATGACCTGCGCCTCTTGTCGGAAGACGGCGGCCCGACCCGCACCTCGATCGGCATCCAGGTTGAGACGACCCGGTTCGACGACACGGCATACGACACCCTGATCGTCGGCGGCGGCACCGAGATCGAGCCGATGACGCCGGGCCTGATCCAGTTCGTGCGCCAAGGGCTCGGTCGCTATCGCCGGATTGCTGCGACCTGCACCGGCGCCTTCGTGCTGGCGGAGGCCGACCTGCTCGATGGGCGGCGCGCCACCACCCACTGGTTCCACGCCCGCGCGCTTCAGGCGCAGTACCCGAAGGTCAAGATGGAGGAGGATCGCATCTTCATCGCGGATGGGCCGGTCTGGACCTCGGCCGGCATGACCGCCGGCATCGACCTGGCGCTCGCCCTGGTCGAGCAGGACCTGGGGCAGGAGCTCGCCCGTGCCGTCGCGCGCAAGCTCGTCGTCTATCACCGGCGCGCCGGCGGCCAGTCGCAATTCTCGGCCCTGCTCGAGCTCGAGCCCAAGTCTGACCGGATCCAGAATGCGCTGGCTTTTGCCAAGCGCAATCTCCAGACGTCGCTGTCGGTCAAGGACCTGGCCGACGCGGCACGGCTGAGCCCCCGCCAGTTCAGCCGCGCCTTCCATGCCGAGACCGGCCAGTCGCCGGCCAAGGCGATCGAGAACCTGCGCGTCGAGGCGGCGCGGCTGATGATGGAGCAGAGCCGCCATCCGATCGACGTGGTGGCCGAGCAGACCGGCTTCGCCGACCGCGACCGCATGCGCCGCGCGTTCCTGCGCGCCTTCGGCCAGCCGCCACAGGTCATCCGGCGCAATGCCCGGGCGGAAGCCCTCGCCGGCTAGGCCTCAGGCCGGTACCCGAACCGCCCGGCGCCGCACCACAAGCACCAAGCCGACGAGCCCGGTCGCGAAGGTCAAGGCGCCCGCCGCCATGATGACCGGCGCCAGGCCGAACCAGCCATAGAGCGTGGGCGCGATCGTATAGGCCAGGAACAGGCCGGCGAAGACCGAGCACATCTGCAGCCGATAGACCTGCGCCAGCCGATGCGGCGGAAAGCGGCTCTGGATCAGGTGCAGGATCGCCAGGTTCTCGAACGGCCCGTTGATCGCGGCGAAGCCGGCCACAAGCATGAGCATCGCCCGGTTCGGCATCAGCGGCAGCAGGAAGACGCCGGTGCCGAAAATGAACTTGGCAATGACGAGCTGCACCTGCGGCCGGCCAGGGCGCCGGCTCGCAAGGATGAGATTGGTGCCGAGATTGCCGATGCCGTAGGCCGTCATCATCAGGCTGTAGTCGGTGAGCGGGTCCGTGCTGGTCGCCCGCAGATAGAGCACCATGCCGAGCAGCACGCCCATGGCCCAGGTGAGATTGCCGATCATGTTGCCGACGAGGCCATAGATCACGAGGCCGTGGCCGCGCACGGCCCGGAGGCCGCCCAGCAGGCTGTCGATCACCGCAGCCGTCCCGGTGACGCTCCGCCGCTGCGGCGCCTCGCCGAGGCCCCGGTTCACCGCGCGCACGGCCAGCGCCGACAGCAGGAAGGTGATGGCGGTCAGCGTGAAGAACTGCGTCTTCGGCACGAAACCGTTGACCAAAGCGATCAGCGACGGCCCCAGGATACGGGCCATGCGCTTCGTCGCGTCGAACAGGCCGTTGGTGGCATGGCGCAGCACCGGGTCGGGCGCGATCGCCGGCAGGGTCGCCTGCAGCGCCGGATCGAACGCCGAGGTGCCGAGCGCCACCGCGCCGGCGACCAGGATCAGGAGCGGCAGGCTCATCATGTGCAGCAGGCCCGCCACCGACAGGACCAGCACCAGCACCGCACGCGCCAGATCCGCCGCAATCATGGTGGCACCATGGCGCCAGCGGTCGGTGAGGACGCCGGAGAACAGGCTGCCGAACAGCAGCACGCCCGCCTGCACCGCCGAGACGTAGCCAGCCTCGCGCCCGATCAGGTCGGCGGCGATCCAGACCACGGCCACCATGTAGAACTCGGAACCGGTGGCGGCCAGCACCTGGCCGGACCACAAGAGCGCGATCGGTCGCCGCGCGAGCGGCTTCAGCACAAACATCGACAGTCCCGAGCAAGACGAGCGGTTTCAGCCTACAGGGCTTTGTCCGACCGCCCCTATGCGCGGTTACGCAAGGCGGGGTTGCAGCGAAATCGTCCCGCCTTCATGCGACAGATCGACCAATAATGCTGGTTGCCTGCGATCTGCCCGCGGGCTCACGCGGGTACGTGCCCGGTCTCGGCAGCGATGCCCGCCTCGACGAGCCAAGTGCGCACCATGCGGCCGATCGTCTCCGGGTGATCCTCCTGCAGATAGTGGGCGCCGGGGCCGAGATTGACGACGCGGCAATCCTTGAGCGTGCGGGCGAACTCGGCCGCCGCAGCCGGCGAGACGAGCGCGCCCGGCTCGCCGCAGAACAGGAGCTTGGGGTAGGTCGAAGCGGCGAGCGCCGCATGGTCTGCACCGCTCGCCGCATGGACGTCGGCCGGCTCGCCGGCGACCGGCAGTTCGCGCGGCAGGCGCAGGATCGGCTTCCGCGTCTC
The DNA here is from genome assembly GCF_014643535.1 of Aliidongia dinghuensis. Taxonomy (NCBI): domain Bacteria; kingdom Pseudomonadati; phylum Pseudomonadota; class Alphaproteobacteria; order Rhodospirillales; family Dongiaceae; genus Aliidongia; species Aliidongia dinghuensis. The sequence goes on from NZ_BMJQ01000003.1 coordinate 157,532, forward strand.
GGGCGTCGGGAACGGGGTCCGATAGGCGTCCATCTCCGCCGCCGCCAGCGGGCGGATGACCGATCCGGGCAGGACGCGCTCGATGAACACATTGTCCTCGAGGACCAGCCGCTCGCCCTGCCCCGGCGTGCGGATTGCCTGGAACAGATCGCGCGCCTGTGGCCTCTGATGGAATGCATCCCAATTGGCGAACGGCCGGATGAATTCCATGAACGCCAGGCCCAGCATGGTCTCCGGCCGGCGTCGGGCGTGGTGGAACGCGAGCGCCGTACCCCAGTCCTGCGCGACGATGACCAGGCGGTCGAGGCCGAGGGCGGCGATGAAGGCGTCGAGATAGCGGGCGTGGTCGGCGAAGCGATAGTCGATGTCGGGCTTGCCCGACCGGCCGAAGCCGATCAGGTCCGGCGCAATGCAGCGCGCAACCGGCGCCACCTGCGGAATGATGTTGCGCCAGATGAAGGACGAGGTCGGATTGCCGTGCAGGAACAGCACGGTGGGGCCGTCGCTGCCGGCCTCGATATAGGACATGGTCGACCCAAGGACCGCGATCTCGTGATGCGTCATGGCGAAGCCTTTGCGAACAGGGTTGCACCAATGATCTTCTTGAACCGGTCGAGCGGTGCCGGATCGCGGTCGACCTTCATGCGCAGCATGGCGCCCTGCCAGCTAGAGAGCAGGAAATCCGCGAGGTCGTCCGCGCTGCACGCGTCCGTGATCTCTCCGGCCGCCTGGCCTTCGGCGATGCAGGCCGCGAAGGGCCGACGCCATTCTTCGAAGATCTGCGACAGGCGGCGGCGCAGCGCCTCGCTGTGCGGCGAGACCTCCAGGCTGAAGTTGCCGATCATGCAGCCGCGCGCCCAGCTCTCGGCCGCGAGCTTGTCAGTGATCAGATCGAAATAACGCCGGAGCCGCCCAGCCGGCGACGGCCCGTCATCGGCGAGCGCTGCCGCGACCAGAGTGCCGACATAGGCGAAATAACGATCGAGCACCTCTTCGGCGAACTGCTCCTTTGACGGGAAATGGTTCGTGAAGGAGCCCGGCCGGGCACCCGCCAGATCCGTGATGTCGCGCACGGGCGCTCCGGCATAGCCGTGCTGCCACAGCATGTGCAAGCCGGCCTGGACGAGGTTTTCGCGGATCGAAGGGCGTGCCATATCGATATAATACAAACGTACGTAAACAGATCAAGCATATCTCGCATCAGGCGAGAATCGCCGCCGCACTGTCGCCGCCGCGCGACATCGGGCAAGTTGATGGCCGCCGCTACGCAAGGCGACGGGAACGAACGGAGATATCTTGTCTGCGCGACTATCGCTGGGTCTCTTGGTCCTCCTGCTGCTGACGCCGCTCGCGTCGCCGCGCGCAGCACCGGCCGAGCACGAGCGCGAGCCCGCAATCGTGCTGCAGTTGCCGCCGGGCATGACCGCCGACCAGGTGCGCGAGCTCGTCACCGGCCTGGAGGGCAAGGGCGCCGCCATTGTCCCGCCCGCCCAACCGAACCTGCCCAGCGAACCCGTGATCCACCGGATATTGGCGCGGCTGGCGCAAGCGGTACCGAAGGCGCCCCAACTGGCCGAGTTGCCCGCCCGCTGGTCCGCGGCGCTCGCAGCCGAGCCGTCATCCGGCGGCGGCTTCTGGTTGCGGCTCCTGGGCTTGATCGTCGGCGCCTGGCTGCTGGAGCTGCTCATCCGTGCCGCCGTGCCGGCACTCATCCCCCGCCTGCGGATTCGGCCCGACATGCGGCTGGACCGCGCCTTCCTGCACCATTTCGTCTGGCTTGCCGCCGGTCTCGTGAGCTTCATTGCCGTGGTGCGGCTCGGCGGCGGGTTGATCGGCCGCAATTCGCCGCTGCTGATCGCGACGACGGCCCGGGTGATCGACAGCGCGGTCACCTGGCGGATCGCCACCGGCTTTCTGGCGCTGGTCCTGTCGCCGGGCCTGCCCGCGGCACGGCCGCTTTATATCGTCGACGCCGGCGCGCGCCGGGTCTATCGCTGGGTCGGCCCCTATCTGATTTACGCCATGGTATTCATTCCCGCGGCCTGGCTCGCCACCCGGCTCGGCGCGGACGCGGATCTGCAGCTCGATATCGCGGTCGGCTTCGGCCTTATCATCACGCTCTACAAGACCGCGATGTTCCTGCATGTCCGGGCCCCGGTCTCGGCCGCGATCCTGGTCGCGGGCGGCGACCATCCGCGCCTCGGCCGCCGGCTGGCCGCAGCCCTCTGGCACTGGGTGTTCATTCTCCTGTCCTGGACGATCTTCCTGCTGGCGGTCGAGCAATATGCACTCGGCAGCGGGACTGGGACGGGGACCGTGGAGGCGGCCGGCGCGCTCCAGGCGGTCATCGTCGGCATGTCGCTCGCGTGGGCAGCGAAACAGCGCTTCATCACCGAATACGGCCGTCATGACCAGGTGCGCTGGTGGCAGCCAGTCGTGAACCGCACCGTCGACATGGTCGTGCTGATCGGCGGCTTCGCCTGGCTCGCTACCCTCTGGGGCTTCGACGTGTTCGATCCGGACGCGACGGGCGCCACGGCAACGGTGCTGAGACCGCTCTTCCGGGCCACCATCACGCTGGCACTCGCCTGGCTCACATGGAGCGCCATCGGCGGCTTCCTCCGCGAGCGCGCGCCGCATCATCCCGGCAGCCCGATCGACGAGGACGGCGCCGTGGAGACGAGCATGACCCGGCTCGCGACGCTGCTGCCGCTCATCCGCAACGTCCTCGCCATCGCGATCTTCTTCCTGGGCACGATGATCGCGCTCGGCGACCTGGGCGTCGACGTCGGCCCGTTGCTCGCCGGCGCCGGCGTGGTCGGCATTGCGCTCGGCTTCGGCGCCCAGGCGCTGGTGCGAGACGTCATCGCCGGCCTGTTCTTCCTGATCGACGACGCGTTCCGCTTGGGCGAATACATCGATACCGGCCGCTTGAAGGGCACGGTCGAGGCGATCTCGATCCGCTCCGTGCGCCTGCGCCACCAGAACGGCCAGGTCCACACCATTCCGTTCGGCCAGATCCAGGCCGTGACGAACAGCAGCCGCGACTGGGCGATCATCAAGTTCAACCTGCACATCGCTCCGGAATCGGACCTCGAGCTCGTGCGCAAGACCATCAAGCAGTTGGGTCTGGCCCTGCTCGAGGATCCCGAATTCGGCCAAGACTTCATCCAGCCGCTGAAGATGCAGGGCGTGGCCGACGTGACCCAGGCTGCCGTGATGATCCGCTGCAAATTCACCGCGCGCCCGGGGCGCCCGACCGTGCTGAGGCGCCAGGCGATGCGCGGGATCATCCAGCGTTTCGCCGCCGCAGGCATCGCCTTCGCCAATCCACCGGCGACCGCGTCCAATCCGCCCTGATCTCCCCCGCCCCGGAGGAAGCGTTTTCATGACCGACCGCACGCCCCAAGAACAGCTGGCCAAAGAACAGCTGGCCAAAGAACAGCTGGCCAAAGAACAACTGGCCGAAGCGCAGCGCATTCATGACGACGATCCCTGGCGTGCGCGGGACATGCTGCTGCCGTTGCCGGCCAGCCTCGCCGCACCGGACGATCTGGCGCAGCTCGCACGGCTTGGCGTCCATGTGCTGGGCGGGCTGCTGAAGCGCTGGCCCGAGGCCCTGCTGATCTGCCGCCAGGCGATTGCGGCGGCCGGCGCCCCGCGGCCCGACATGCTCCGCTGCCTCGCCGCGGCGGCGGTCCTCGCCGGCGACGCGCTCGAGGCGGCCCGGGCCGAAGCGGCGCTGGCCTCGGCACTCGATGCGCCGACAGCGGACTGCGCGGCGGTCATCCGCCTGCTGGTGATCGAGCAGGACATGGGCCGGGACAAGATTCTGCCCTGGCTCCCCGTGCTCGACGATTGGGTCGCCCGCGCCGAAGCGATCGAGGGGCCGCCGGACCTCGTCCGCTTCCTCGCCATCGCCACCAACAACATCGCAAGCACGATCCTGGATGCCGGCCCTGTTCCGGCCGGCGAGCCGGCGCGTGTGCTGGAGCGCGTGGCGCGCCTCAGCTTCCATTGCTGGCATGCGGTCGGCAGCTGGATCCACCACGAGCGGGCGCATTACCTGATGGCGCTGGCGCTCAATGCAACCGGCCAGCCAGCGGCGGCGGCCGAGCACGCGCGCCACGGGCTGGCCCTGATCGCGGCCAACGAGCCCGAACCGGTCGATGCCTGCTTCCACCTGCTGGCGCTCGCCCGCGCCTTGAAGGCATTGGGCGATGCCGCCGGGGCCGAGACCGCCCTCGCCGAAGCCGCGACCTACCCTGCCGGCTTCGACGACTACTGGCGGGCCGAATACGACAAGGCCCGCGCCGCCATCTGACGGCGCACTATTGCTTGCCCGCCTTATTGCTTGAACGCCAGGTCCTGGGTCGGGTGGATGTCGAGCGGATTGGCTTGATAGCCCGCGAGCTTGGTCGAGACCAGATAGGGCCGGACGTCGTAATAGAGCGGGATGACGGGCGTGTCGCGCGAGATGAGCCGCTCCGCCGCCTCCAGCATCTCGAGGCGCGCTGCGGGATCGAGCGTCGCCGTCGCCTTGCGCAGCAGCTGGTCGTACTCCGGGTTCCTGTAGTCGGACGTGTTGAGATCGCCCGAGTCGGACTGGAAGATCGACAGGAAGGTCCAGGGATCGGGATAGTCGGCGATCCAGCCGTAGAGCGACATCTGGAAATCGTGATGCCGCGTCTGGGCCAGCACCACCTGGTTTTCCTCGTTCGACATGGTGATATCGGCGCCGAGCGCCTGCTTCCACATGCCGGCCATCGCCGTGGTCGAGCGCTTCGACCCTTCGGTCGTCGGATATATCAGCTCGAGCTTCAGCGGCTTGTCCGGGCCGTAGCCGGCCTCGGCATAGAGCGCCTTGGCCTTGGCGAGCCGGTCGGCCTTGGAGAGGCGCATCCATTCCGGCGGCTGCTGCGTGTAGCCGGGAATGCCGGGCGGCACCAGGCCGTAGGCCGGCACCTCGCCGTGCGGATCGACCTTCTCGGCGAGCGTCTCGCGGTCGAGCGTCATGGCGAGCGCCTGGCGCAGCCGCGGGTCGTTGAGCGGCGGCTTCGCCGCGTTGAGAATGATGTAGGCCGTCCACATGTTGACGTCCGGATGCAGCTCGTCCGCCATGTTCTTGCGCGCCCACGCCATCTCGGTCACGGGGATGCGCGAGAAATCGAGCTCGCCGGCGCGGAAGCGCTTGAACGCCGTCTCGTCAGACTCGACGACGAGCCAGCGCGCCGTGTCGATCTTGACCGACTTCGCATCCCAATAGTCCGGGTTGCGGACGAGGCGGATCTCCTGCTGCGGCTCCCAGTAATCGAGCTTGTAGGCGCCGTTCGAGACCATCTTGCCCGGCCGCGTCCATTGCGCGCCGCCCGCCTCGATCGCCTGCTTCGGCATCGGATAGGCGATCGGTAGGGCGAGCACGCCCGGCAGGAACGCGGTCGGCTCCGTGAGGGCGATCTTGAGCGTATGGGCGTCGGGCGCCGTGACGCCGAGCCGCCCCAAGTCCTTCTCCTTGCCGTCGCTGATGGCGCGGGCGTCCACGATCTCGTAGAGGATCGAGACATAGGGGGCGGCGGTCGCCGGATCGACCGCGCGGCGGAAGCCATAGACGAAGTCGCCGGCCGTCACGGGCGAGCCGTCAGACCATTTGGCCTCGGGCCTGAGATGGAACGTCCAGCTGAGCCCGTCGGGCGCCACGTCCCAGGAACTCGCGACACCCGGAATGATCTCGCCCTTGCCGCTGATCCGCGTTAGCCCCTCGAACAGGTCGAGCAGGATGTTGCTTTCCTCGGCGCTGTCGACCTTCTGCGGATCGAGCGACTCGGGCTCGGCCTGATGGCCGCGACGAAACACCGTCTCGGCCGCGGCCTGGCTGATCACCGTTCCCGGCAGCGCCATCTCGACCGCCCCCGCCAGAGCCGCCGCGGCGAGCACTGCCCCGCACACCCGTCCGAAACTTCCGACCACGAAACCCTCGATCCCGGCCATTGAAACGCCGGCCATTGAAACGATTCGGCCGGACCATGGCACGACGACCCGCCAGGTTCGAAGGGAAAAACGTCGCGGAACCGTCACACTGTCGGTTACTACCACATAAGGTCTTTCCGTTCGTCTCCGGTCAGGGCAAAATTGGGACCATATTCGCCCCAGGCGCCTCCCTGGACGCCCGCCCGCCGCCCTCCGTGGCGCGGACCCGCCACCGATCATTCAAACGTCCGGCCTACCATTCCTCCTAAGCGGCATCGGTCGCGTGGAGAAGAACAAAGCCGCGACGATCTGCAACGGAGACGAGAATCGATGAAGTACCTCCACACCATGGTGCGAGTAAGCAATCTGGAAGATTCTTTGAACTTCTACTGCAACAAGCTCGGCCTCAAGGAAATCCGCCGCACGACAAACGAACAGGGCCGCTACACGCTTGTATTCCTTTCCGCCCCCGGCGACGAGAGCGCCATGGTCGAGCTGACCTATAATTGGGATCCGGAGGCCTATACCGGCGGCCGCAATTTCGGTCATCTGGCCTATGCCGTCGACGACATCTACGCGACCTGCAAGCATCTTCAGGACAATGGCGTCACCATCAATCGGCCGCCGCGCGACGGCCGGATGGCATTCGTCCGCTCGCCGGACGGCATCTCCATCGAGCTGCTGCAGGCTGGCCCGGCCCTTCCTCCCGCCGAGCCCTGGGCCTCGATGTCGAATACCGGCAGCTGGTAAAGGGCGACGCCATTGCCGATCGGACCGTTCAACCGGAGTCCGGCCGATCGCCTGAAGCGCAACGAGCGCTTGACGATCCTGGGCGGCATCGTGCTCGCCGGCCTGCTGTGGATCGGCATCGTCTTCCTGATCGAGGACGCGACGCGGTCGATTCGCAGTGATGCGGAGCGCGATGCCCGCAACATTTCGACCGCGGTCGCCGAGCAAACGGACCGGGCGGTCGACAGCGTCGACCAGATGCTGCGCACGCTGGCCTATCTGGTCGAACGCGACGGCAGCCGGTTCCACATGGCCGAGATGGTCAACCGCGGCCTGCTCGTGAACGAGCTCGTGCTGCAGGTGTCCTACACCGATGCCGCCGGCACCATGGTCCAGAGCAGCATCGGTGCTGCACCCACCGTCAATGTCGCCGACCGGGAGCATTTCCGTGTCCATGCCGACCGGAAGGTCACCGGCCTGTTCATCAGCCGGCCGGTGTTCGGCCGGGCATCCGGCAAATGGTCGATCCAGATGACGCGGCGGATCGACAAGCCGGACGGCAGCTTCGGCGGCATCGCCGTCGCCTCGGTCGATCCCGATTACTTCAAGCGCTTCTACAGCGACCTGTCGCTCGGCAAGGACGGCATGGTCATGCTGGTCGGCGAGGACGGCGGCGTCCGCGCCCGCTCGGTTGCGACCGACCTCGCCACCGCCGACATCTCGGGCACGCCCCTCCTGCATTTCGCGGAGGAGGCAAGCGGCCGGGCGGCCGTGCTCGAAAGCGTACTTGATCATGTACGCCGGATCTATGTCGCGACCCGGGTGCCGCGCGGGCCACTCCTGTCGATCGTCGGCCTGTCCGAGGACGAGGTGATGGGCGCGATCGAGGCGCAGCGCGCAATCTATCTCGGCGCCGGCGTGTTCGGCTCTGTCATGATCTTCGGCTTCACGCTGGCGCTGCGCTTCCTCCTGCGCCGCCAGGCCGCGGCCGAGCAGCGCCTGCGCCAGGCGATCGACGCCATGGCCGACGGGCTCATCCTCTACGACAGCCAGGACCGCGTCGTGCTGTGGAACGAGTGCTACCTGCAGGTCTTCCCGCACCTGAAGCCGCTGCTCAGATCCGGCATCCGCTTCCAGGAGCTGGCGCAGCGCGCTTCGCACAATCTGCGCGGCGTCGAGACGCCGGAGGCGCGCGAGCGCTGGATCCGCTGGCGGCTCGACCAGATGCGCTCCGCCCCCCAGCGCCTCCAGCAGGATCTGCCGGACGGCCGCACGATCGACACAGCCGAGCGTCCGACGGCCGACGGCGGCGTCGTCAGCGTCTCGCGCGACATCACGCCGTTGAAGGAGAGCGCGCGACGCCTGGCCGAAAGCGAGACGCGCTTCCGCGATTTCGCCGAGGTCGCGTCCGACTGGTTCTGGGAAACCGACGATATCTACCGGTTCACCTATGTTTCAGACCGGGCGGAGGCGCTCGGCATCTCGACCGGCAACCTTTCGACGCTCGACAGGCTCGGCCTCGAGGACGATTCACGCCAGGCCGAGGAGCGCCGGATCCGGCTCGCCGCGGGCGAGGCGTTCCACGACTGGCATGTCACGGTCACCCGCGCCGGGGCCACCTACAACCTGTCGCTGAGCGGCAAGCCGTTCAAAAGCCCGTCCGGCGCGTTCATGGGCTATCGCGGCTGCGCCCGAGACATCTCGGTCCAGATCGCGGCCGCCAACGCGCTCGAACGCGCGCGGCGGGCCGCCGAGGCGGCGAACCGCTCCAAGAGCGAATTCCTCGCCAACATGAGCCACGAGATCCGCACGCCCATGAACGGCGTGATCGGCATGACCGCAATCCTGCTCGAGACCCGACTCGACACGCACCAGCTGCGCTACACGAAGGCGATCGCGCAGTCGGCCGAGGCGCTGCTCGCAATCATCAACGACATCCTCGATTATTCGAAGCTCGAGGCCGGCGCCGTAGCGCTCGAGGGCATCCCCTTCGCGACCGAGGCGCTCGTCGACCAGGTCCTGTCGCTGATGGCGAACGGTGCCCGGGCCAAGGGCCTCGAACTCACCGTGGATTACCCGACCGGCCCCGTGGGAGCGCTCGTCGGCGACCCGACGCGGATCCGCCAGATCCTGCTGAACCTGGTGTCGAACGCGATCAAGTTCAGCGACCAGGGCACGATTTCGATCATCGTCTCGACCACGCCGGCCAAGGACGGCAAGCGCATGCTGACGCTTCAGGTGCGCGACGAGGGCATCGGCATCCCGGGGGAGATGCAGGAGCGGCTGTTCGACCGCTTCACGCAGGGCGACGCGTCCACCTCGCGCAAATACGGCGGCAGCGGCCTCGGGCTCGCGATCAGCAAGCAGCTCGCCGACCTGATGGGCGGCGAGCTCGGCGTCTCGAGCACGCCCGGCGGCGGCAGCACCTTCTGGCTGCGCCTCACCCTCTCGACCGCGGACGAGCGCGGCCTGGTCGGCGCCGGCAGCGACCTGACCGACGACCAGGCGCCGCCGATCCTGCGCAGCCTGTCGGTGCTGGTGGCCGAGGACAATAACATCAACCAGATGGTGATCGGCGGCATCCTCGCCGGCGGCGGGCATCGGGTGCGCTTCGTCGAGACCGGCGCCGCCGCGGTCGAGGCGGTCCGCACCGATTCCTTCGACCTCGTACTGATGGACATTTCCATGCCGGAAATGGATGGCGCCACGGCGACCCGCCTCATCCGCGCGCTGCCGGACGGCAAGGCGCGCATCCCGATCGTGGCGCTAAGCGCGCATGCCATGTCCGGCGACCGGGAACGCTATCTTGCCGAGGGCATGGATGACTACGTGACCAAGCCGGTCGACCCGCCGACCCTGTTCCGCGCCATGGCCCGGGTGACTGGGGCGCTCGATTGACCGGGGGGCTCGATTGAACGAGGCCACGCTGGGTGAGCCGGCCGCATATATCCCGGCCGCAACCGCCTGCAGCTATCCGGTGCGTGACGGCAATCTCATCCGCCCGCTCGTCGACGGCGTGCCGGCCTTCACCCGCATCGGCGCCGCGGTCGAGGCGGCCCGGCACAGCGTCTGGCTGACCGTCACCTTCATGGCGCCGGAGGTCGAGCTGCCCCAAGGGCGCGGCACGCTGTTCGACCTGCTCGATCGCGCCGTCGCCCGCGGCGTCGACGTGCGCGTACTGTTCTGGCGCCCCAATCCCGAGACCGAGCATTACGGCCGGACCTTCGCCGGACGGCCCGAGGACCGGGCGCTGCTCGCCGCCCGCGGCTCGCGCTTCCGTATTCGCTGGGACCGGTCGCCCACGACCTATTGCCAGCACCAGAAGAGCTGGCTGATCGATGCCGGCCACGACACGGAACTCGCCTTCGTCGGCGGCATCAACATCAACCACCGGGCGCTCGGCACGCGCGACCACGCCGACATGAGCCGGATCCACGACGCCTATGTCGAGCTCGCCGGCCCGTCGGCGACCGACGTGCATCATAATTTCGTCCAGCGCTGGAACGAGGCGAGCGAGTGCTGGGCGCCGGACGGCACCTGGGGCCATACGGCCTTGGACTATCCTGGCAGCGACGCGCTCGAGTTCCCGAGCTGCACCTCCGCTGGACGCGGCACCAGCCGCGTGCAGGTCCAGCGCACCATCTCGCCCGGCTGCTACGGCGACGGGCACGCAGCACCCGGCGCCCCACCGTTCGACATCGCGGCCGGCGAGCGTTCGATCCTCGAGCAATACACACGCGCGATCGAGGCTGCCCGACGCTCGATCTATATCGAGAACCAGGCGATCCCGATCGCCGAGATCGCGGCCCGGCTCGAAGCGGCGCTGGCGCGCGGCGTCGCCGTGACGGCGCTCGTCCCGGGCGTGCCGGAGGACTGGGTGACGCTGGCCCGGCGCGCGGGCCAGCGTCGGGAGCAGTTCGACCGGCTGGCCGCCCTCGGCCGCTACGAGGGTTTTACGCTCGCGGGCCTCGCCGGCCGCGCCGGGCTGGGCCCGCGCCACGACATCTATGTTCACGACAAGCTGATGCTGGTCGACGACGCCTGGGCGACGATCGGCTCGGCCAACCTGCACCATAATTCGCTCTACGGCAGCGGCGAGATGAACGTCTCGGTCTGGGACCCGGCTTTCACCCGCGCGCTCCGCATCGATCTGCTGGACGAACATCTGGGCCGGGACACGAGCGCGCTCGACGACAGCGCAGCGCTCAAGCTCTACCAGCAGATCGCCCGGGAAAACCGCCGCAAGCACGCGGCCGGCGATCCTGACTGGCAGGGCCACGCCTTCGCGCTCGACCCGGCGACCTATGGCATGTAGCGGCTGGGGTTCCGCCCTTGCCTGTGCGTTGCTATCGTCGCGGGCATGAAGATCGCGGTCATCGCCGACATCCACGGCAATCTCCTGGCGCTCGACGCCGTTCTGGCCGACATCGCGGCGCGCGGTGTCGACCTCACCGTCAACCTGGGCGACATCGTCTCGGGCCCGCTCTGGCCGCGCGAGACGGCGGATCGGCTGAGGCCGCTCGGCCTGCCGACGATTCGCGGCAATCACGAGCGGCAGGTCCTGACGTTCGCGCCCGATCGCATGGGGGCGTCCGACCGGCATGCGGCAGCGACGCTCCGCCCGGACCAGAAGGAATGGCTGGCTGAGCTGCCAGCGACGCTCCGGCTCGACGGCGATATCCTGCTCGTCCACGGCACGCCCGCGAGCGATCTCGTCTATTTCTTAGAGACGCCCGAGCCGGGTTATGCGCGGGCGGCAACCGCCGCCGAGATCGAGGAACGGGCGGCCGACACCCGGGCGCGGCTCATCCTGTGCGGCCATACCCACACGCCGCGCCTCGCACACACTGCCGACGACCGCGTGATCGTCAATCCAGGCAGCGTCGGCCTGCAGGCCTATAGCGACGAGGAGCCAGTCCCGCACCCTGTCGAGATGGGCGCGCCGCACGCGCGCTATGCCATCGTCGAGGTGACGACGGATACCGTCGCGGTCGACTTCCGCGCCATTCCCTACGACTGGGAGGCAGCAGCCCGCCAGGCCGAAGCCAACGGCCGGCCCGACTGGGCGCGCGCGCTCAGGACCGGCCGGGTCTAGCGGCGAGGATGACCGGCGATGCCAGCGCGGCGATGACAGCGCGGCGATGTCACATCTTTGCCCTTGCAGAACATAACATGAACATGTACGGTCGTGAGGCTCGTGTCGGGCCCGTGGGATTGGTCTAACCGCCTGCCGGACCGCACAGATCCCGGGCCGGCCGCTGGGCATTCTCGCGCCAGGGCCGGCCCGGCAAAATCCAGGTCAGGTTAAATCTTTGTCATGTGGGAAAGAGAACCCGGGGTTGCCCCGTTGTGTAAGCAACCGGGTGATTGCAGCAGCCCGGCCGGATGCTCCCCATCGCTGCATTGGAAAGACCGACCAAATGCGTTTCTTCAACAAGCTTGCCGCCGCCGCGCTCAGCCTGTCCGTCGCCCTGCCGCTCGCGGCGCTGGCGCAGACCTCTCCGGCCGCCCCCGCGACGCCGGCCCCGGCCGCGACGGCCCCTGCCGCCACGACCCCTGCCGCCACGACCCCTGCCACTCCGGCCCCGACCGCTTCGGCTCCGGCGGCCAGCACGACCCAGAAGTCGACGCCGGCCAAGGCCAGCCACAAGACCAAGAAGCACACGAGCAAGGCTCACAAGGCCTCGCACAAGTCGCACAAGACCACCAAGGCGCCCGTCAAGCAGTCGTAATGACGGCCACCGGCTGGAGGCCGGCTCGTCCGGCCTCCAGCGCTCCTTCCGACCAACCTAAAGCCGCATCATTCTGTCGTCGCGGCCGTTCCGATCAGAACCGTCCCCGTCAAACGCGCGCCACGATGTGGTGCAGCACCAGACTCAGCGTCGGCTGATCCTCCTGGTTCGTGACGTCGTAGCGGATATGGACGGTGCCGCGATCGGGCCGCCGGGTCGACGGGATCAGGTTCAGCACCGTCAGTTCCAGGCTCAGCACATCGCCCGGCCGGACCGGCCGCACCCATTTGACGTCGGTCATGCCGCTGCCGCCGAGATTGCATTCCTTCAGCACGCCGGACCGGACCGACAGGCCAAAAATGGCCGAGATCGTATGCATGCCGCTCGCGACCAGCTGGCCGAACATCGAGCTCGCTGCCGCCGCATCGTCCAGATGGAACGGCTGTGGATCGAAATCACGTGCAAAGCCGATCGTGTCGGACCGGTCGAGCGTGACGCTGCCCAGCTGGAAGCGCTGCCCGACCGAGAGCTCCTCGAAGCCTCTGACCGGCGTTACCGGCACCGCAGGTGGGGTGAAAATCATCGCCCGGCCCCTCGCATTGAACTCCCGCCTCGCGCTGAAATTGTCTTTGCCATGCCTGTTCCTCCGCATCGCCATATTCCCGTCAGATTGCCTGCCTAGGCTCCACCTTCGCAATGACGCGCCGCGTAATGCCCCTTCCTCCGCTCTGGAACATCCCGATCATGCGCCTGCGCTCCCTACCCACCGCCGCCCTGATGGCGGGCCTCCTCGTCCTCGCCGGCTGCGACCAGAGCCCGACGAGCAGCAATAGCGGCAGCGGCTCGGCCGGCGGCCGCATGATGGCGCCGGCCGCGGCCACGATGAAGGTCGCCGACGTGCCGAACGGCCCGAAGCTCGCCTATCACCATTGGTTGGAATACGAGATGCCGGCGGCGAGCGTGGCGCCGCGCTATGCGCGGGCGCGCGACAAGTGCCTGGCGGACACCGCCAACTGCGTGCTGGTCAACGCCTCGATCGACGCAGGCGACCCGCGGAACGGCCGGCCGCCGCACGCTGGCCTGACGATGCGCGTGCCCCATGATGCGGTCGCCGCCGTTGAGCAGGGCATCGCCGCCCCCGTGCCGGGCGAAGCGCCGGGGGCGATCGAGCTCCGCTCGCGCAACACCTCGGCCGACGACCTGACCACGGCGATCCAGGACGTAGACCGCCGGCTCGCCCAGCTCACCGACTATCGCGACCGGCTGACGGCGCTCGCCAAGCGGGCGGACGCCAAGGTCGAGGACCTGATCAAGGTCGAGCAGGAGCTGTCGAACACCCAGAGCCAGATCGAGACGATCACCGCCCAGCAGAAGCACCTGAACGAGCAGGTCGCAACCGAGCTCCTGACGATCAACCTCGCGGCGGAGCCGACGCCCGAGACCATGACCGGCCCGATCGGCCAGGTCTGGCGCAACGCCGGCACCGTGCTGGGGCAGAACACGGCGGCGGCGCTGCACTTCGCCATCGGCGCCGTGCCGTGGCTGGTGATCGCCGCGGTAGCGTTCACCCTGCTGGCCGTGCTGCGCCAGGTCTTCCGCCGCCGCCGGCGCGCCTGATGGGGCGCGCCTGATCAGTCGGCTCAGGGTGCCTTGGCGCTGACGATCCAGATGGCCGCCGGCAGCAGCACGCGCCCGCCGTCGGCATAGGGGACGAACACTCGCCTCAGCGAGGCCGTCACCGCCGCGCGGATCTCGTCCGAAACGCCGTCGAGCGCCCGGCTGGTGGCGCCGATGTCGAGCGTATAGGAGACCGCCGCGTCGACGCCGCCGCCAGACGCGAGGTCGAGCGCCAGATCGACCGGCTCGATGGCCACGTTCTCGAAGCCGGCCGTCGAGAGGATGCGCGTCACTCGCTCCGGATCACCGAACGAGAACGGCCCCGGATCCTCCGGCCCCGGCTTCGGCAGCGGCGGCACATGCTCGTAGGCGGCATTGAGCGGCACCATCATCCACGGGTTCTCGGCCGGCTTGCGCCAGCAGGCGAAGGCGACCCGTCCGCCGGGCTTGAGGCCGCGGCGCATGTTGGCGAAGGCAGCCGCCGGATCGCCGAAGAACATGACGCCGAAGCGCGAGAACAAGAGATCGGCCCACCCCGGCGTGAACGGATGCCGGGCCGCATCGGCGCAGACGAACGAGACCGTCGGCCGGTCGGCGAGCCGCTGCTCGGCGCGCGCCAGCATCGGCGCCGACACGTCGGCCGCGAGTACGGCGCCCGTGGCACCGACCCGCTCGGCGAGCAGGCTGGTCGTAGCCCCGCAACCGCAGCCGACATCGATCACCCGCTCTCCCGCCGCGACCGCGGCCCGGTTGAGCACGATCTCGGCCACCGGCGCCAGCACCTGGTCCGTCAGCTCCTGACGCTTCACCCAATGATCGCCGCCGGCGCCGTTCCAATAGGCGATCTGGTTTTCGTGCAAAGTCTCGATAGGCTCGCTCATCATTTCTTCTCCGCGGGTTGTGCCCGGCCGCCGAGCCCGAGCCGCCGGTCGGCCTCGGTCTGGATGACCGCCAGCAGTTCCGGCCGGGACGCGGCGATCGCCCGGAAATCGGCGATATCGAGCGCCAGAAGCTGGCATTGGCTCAGCGTTACCACCGTGGCGGTGCGTGGGCCGCCGGTCAGCAGCGCGATCTCGCCGAAGAACTCGCCCGGCCCCATGATCTGCGGCTTCGGCTTGACCGCAGCCTCGACCTCGCCCTGCACGATGAAATACATGCAGTCGCCCGGCTGGCCACGCCGCGCCAGCACGGTGCGTGCCGGCACCTCGCGCGGGCGCAGCATGTTGGCAAGATCAGCGATGGCGCCAGGTCCGACGTCGTGCAGGAACGGCACCTGGGCGACCAGGTCCCAGTTGCGCAAGAAGTCGCGCCGCCGAAGCTCGTTCGAGAAGCCGGTCGCAAGGATACCGGCCAGAAGCCCGAATACGGTGATGCCACAGACCATGACGATGCCGCCGAGCAGCCGGCCGAACGGCGTCAGCGGCACCGTGTCGCCATAGCCGGTGGTCGTGAGTGTCGTCACCGCCCACCAGAGCGCCATGGACAGGCTGCCGAACCGGTCGGGCTGCACTTCGCGCTCGGCGTGATAGGCAAGCACCGAGGCGACCAGCAGGACCAGAAGGAAGATCAGGAACACACCCAGCACCGGCTGCCGCTCGCGGACGGCCACCCGCCACAGCATGTCGAGGCCGGTCGTGTAGCGGGCGAAGCGAGCGATCCACAGCACCGCGAGCAGCGGCGCGCCGGTCGGTGTCCAGTCGGCGACGAGCGCGCCCAGCGCGATCGGCAAAACCGTCACGAGGTCGATGATGCCGATGCGCGAGCCTATCCATTCGCGCCGAACCGCCCAGACGGACTGACCGCTGAGATCGCG
This sequence comes from Aliidongia dinghuensis, assembly GCF_014643535.1. Taxonomy (NCBI): domain Bacteria; kingdom Pseudomonadati; phylum Pseudomonadota; class Alphaproteobacteria; order Rhodospirillales; family Dongiaceae; genus Aliidongia; species Aliidongia dinghuensis. Next base: position 173,390 of record NZ_BMJQ01000003.1, read on the forward strand.
GTCCAAGGGGGCGACCCAGAGGCGGCTCAGATAGTCGAGCACGAACAAGGCCCAGATCACGGCAATGGCGTAGAGACAGCCGGTCACGACGTGCGGCGGCAGGCTCGGCTGCGTCCCGGCGATCGCGGCCCCGATGCCGATCAGCACCAGCAACGCATCGAACATCCGATAGATCAGCGTTGCGCGCGTGAGCGCATGCTCGTCGATCATCCGATGAATGAGGGTTTCGAGGGCCTTCATTGACGCTCCGGCGGGGCGGGCGCCACTCCAGAGGGGGGCCCGGTCGGACCGCAGGATGGCGCCCCCGCGCACGCTCGGCAAGCCCAGTTGCGGCGGCCCCGTTGCGGCGACCCAGTTGCGTCGACTGGGAAACCACACTCCCGAGAATTCTCCTGTGGCGAGTGTCATCATAGGATCGCGCGCGACACTGCCAGGGTATAGAGGTGACGCGGTGTACGTTCCGGGGCGGGAGTGAGGGGAGCGATGGGGCAGAAGGCATTCGGCTGGGGCTGGCGCCTTGCGCTGGTTCCGCTGCTCATTGTGCTGCCCCTGGCGATGGCCGCACCCGCTCTGGCCGACGAGAGCGAGCCCGAATCGGTCGGCCCCTACCCCGGCACGATCTCGCTGCAGACCGGCTATCCGCAGGCCGACACGGTACGGCGGCTCGAGAAATCCGTGCGCGCCAACGGCCTGACGCTCGTGGCCACGGTCAATTCCGGCGGCCGCGGCCAGACCGGCGCCAGCGTGATCCTGGTGTCGAGCGGCGATTACTGGGGCCGCATCCTCCGCGTCGATCAGTTGGCCGGCATGGAGATGCCGATCCGGCTCTATGTCGTCGACAATGGCAACCGCACCTCGGCCGTGGTCTACCGCACGCCGAGCTCGATTTTCGCGCTCTACGACATGCCGGAGCTCGACCGCCTGGCCGGCGAGCTCGACCAGGTGTTCGCCAAAGTCATCGACGACGCGGTCGGCGAATAGGGATCGGGCCGTCTTGGGCGAGGTCGAGCGTTCCGACATCTGTGTCATCGGCAACGGGGCAGCCGGCGTTGCGGTCGCGACCGGCGCCGCCTTGCTGGGCGTCCGCGTCGCCCTTATCGGCAACGGCACGCCGGAGGACGGCGCCGGCGCCGAGCTCGCCGTCTCGACCCTGCTCGCGATGGCCGACACCGCCGCCCGGATCACCCGTGCCGCCGACCTGGAATTAGGCCCGCTCGCCGCGGCGCCGGACCTCGCCCAGGTGCAGCGCCATATCGAAGCCGTGGTTGCGACGGCGGCAGCCGCCGGCGCGCCCGAGCGGCTGCAAGCGCTCGGCGTCCGGCTGCTCGAGGGCGACGCCCGCTTCGTCGGGCCCTCCAGCATCACGATCGACGGGCTCGTCCTCGGCGATCCCGCGCGCACCATCACCGCCCGACGCTTCGTCATCGCCGCCGGCGGGCGGGCGGTGCGGCCGCCGATCCCCGGCCTCGACCGCGTGCCGTTCCTGACGCCCGGAACGCTCGCGATGCCCGACCGGGCGCCAGGCCATCTGGTCGTGCTCGGCAGCGGCGCCGACGCGCTCGAGCTGGCCCAGGCCTATCGCCGGCTCGGCAGCGCGGTGACCGTGATCGCCGACGGCGCGCCGCTCGCCGACGAAGATCCGGAGCTGGTCGACCTGCTGCTCCTGCGCCTTCGGGCCGAGGGCATCGAGATGCGCGCGGCAACGCCGGTCCAGGCCGTCGCCGAGGTCAACGGCGCCCTGCACCTCACGGTCGGGCCGCCGGCCGCGGCGGAGACGATCGTTGCAAGCCACCTGCTCGTGGCCGCCGGGCGGCGGACCGAGCTCGCCCAACTCGGCCTCGAGGCCGCCGGTGTCGCTGTCGGCTCCAACGGCATCGCGGTCGACCGGCACCTGCGTACCGGCAACCGGCGCATCTATGCGCTGGGCGATGCGATCGGCCCGGATACCGGCGCCGCCGGTGCCGCCGTCCAGGCCGCGATCGTGCTGCGCAACATTCTGTTCCGGCAGCGCGCCCGGCTCGATCCGCAGGCCCTGCCCCGCATCGTCCGGACCGACCCCGGCCTGGCGCAAATTGGCCTCTCCGAACAGGATGCCCGGCAGGCCGGTCTCCGCCCGACAATCCTGCGCTCACCCTTCCACGATAACGACCGGGCCCGCGCCGAAGTGCGAGCGCACGGGCTGATCAAAGTCATCACGACCCCTCGCGGCCGCATCCTGGGCGCTGGCATCGTCGGCCCGAATGCCGACGAGCTGATCCAGATCTGGCAGCTCGCGATCGCGCAGCGGTTGAAGGTCGCCGCCCTCGCCGGCCTGATCACGCCCTATCCGACCTTGGGCGAGGCGTCAAAACGCGCGGCCGGCGGCTATTTCGCCCCGAAGCTGCTCGGCGCCGGCACGAGACGGCTGGTCCGCTGGCTGGCCAAACTCGGCTAGTTGCAGAAATTTATTGCGTCTCGACAGCGCGAGGGCGCCGGCTCGTCTGATTTCTTGTTTACCCGAATCGGCCGCTGTTCCTAGACTACTTCTCGTGGCAATCGCCGCAGCGCGGTCGGCGCCTACCAGATGTCGAAACATGGGAAAGGCGCGATGCGCGGCAGTTCGAACAGCCTGTTCCTGCCTTCGACCTTCGAAGAGCGCGGCGCCGCCGCCCCCTTCACCACGCCGAGCCTGGCCTTGAGCCGGGTGCGCCCGGACGAGCGGCACGGGCTCGTGCTGCTGATGCCGAACCTGGGCGGGGCCGACGGCGCCTATGTCGTACCCTGGGCCGCGATCGGCGATGTCATTACCATGTCGGTCCATGATCGCGCTTTGCATGAGGAGGTGTTGGCGCACCACGCGGTGACGCCTGCCACAATGCGCCGGGCGGCGCTCAAGATCGCCCGAACCGGGCTCGCCGGGCCGAAGGCCGCGCATGCGGCCGAGCTGCTGCTGGAGGCCGAGGAAGCGCAGCGCGCCGAGACCCACCTCATACTGATCCTGTCGCTCCTGGGCGCGCTCGGCCTGAGCTCACGCCAACTGCTCACGCTGAAGCCCGCGAGCCGGGAGTGGGATGACCTCGTCCGCGCCATGCTGCTCGAGGCCGGCTCCCATCTGCTGCTCGACGGCGAGACGATCTATCGACGGATCGGCGAGCTCAGCCGCATCCTGGCGCCGGTCGGCCTCGCCGTCGCGCGCCGGGATGGGCGGCTGCGCCGGCTGACGGTCGAGCTCGCCGCCTTCCGCAATTCCGTCGGCGACTGGAGCCGGCACGATCCCTCCGAGAGCGCGCCCCATGCCGCCTTCGCGTCAGAGGTGGCGGACCTGACCGCCAGAATCGCCGCTGGTGTGCTCGGCCGCCTCGACAAGACGGTCGAGGACATCACCCGCGTGGTGCGGCAATGGGACAAGCAAGCGCTGCTTGCCGAGCGCGCCGCCGCCCGCCTGTCCTGGCTGCTCGACGGCTGGGACTACATCCTGGCCATGTGGTCCGCGGCTATGGCGGCCGGCCGGCCGGAACAGCGCGAGAGCCTGCCGCAGATCATGCGCGTGCTGCCGCTCGTCCCGCGGGACGAGGCGGAGGAGGCTGAGGCCGAGCGCGAGCGAAGGCACGATCTGCCGCAGCACAAGCGGCCGCGTGTCACCGCCGACCGGCACGCCGGGCAGTATGACATCGAGCAGGTCAGCCGCTACGAGGCGCTCAAGGCGGAGGCGACCGAGCGCGCGATCATGATCGAGAAGACGCTCGGATGAGCATCGTCCGGGGTCTCACCTCATGGGCCGGGCTGCAGATCCGGTCCGGGGCGCAGCGCATCACCCAAACGGTGAGCGGCAAGCTCGGCATCCTGCAGCCGATGCAGGCATTGCCAGGCGAGTTCGACGAGCACGACCCGACCGGGCATCAGCCGATCGCACGCGGTCGCACTGGCCCTGGCATCGTCGATCAGCTGGGCCAGATGCCGGGCCTCATCCGACCCGGCGCCGATGGGGCGGCGAATGGCAGCGAAACGCACGCGGAACAGCGCCCAGAGGTCGATCCGCTCGCACGGGACGAAGCCGGCCAACGCACGCGCCTGCGCCGCGTCGGCGCGGATCACCGGCCGGCCGGCATGGAAGACGAGCTGGAGATAGACCAGCCCCTGCCCGGGCGTGGCCCGCTCCGCGACATCGTTCGCGGCTCCATGCAGCGCCTCGACCGCGATCAGCATGCGGTCAACGTTCGTGTCGCACACGAAACGGTGGTCTATGATCCCGAGCAAGGCTCCGTCCGCACTCTGGACCTCATAGCCATTCGTTCCATCGGACGGTTGTGCTACGAGAAAGACATTCGAACTTTCCGACGTCGGCACGATTCGGCGCAGCCCTCAGCTCCGGTCCTGTCCGGCTGGCTTTCATTGTACCCACCTCGTATTGAATAGATTTCCGAGCCATGTTAATTCCTGTTAAAAGTGTATTTCTAAAAATTCTCGGACAAAACGTCCTGAGATCGCATATCCCTGCAAAGCGGGACTGAAGATCCATGCAACATTTGTTGGTCATCGAGGACGAAGACTTTTCCCGATCCCTGCTGTCCGCGTATCTCGAGACCAACGGCTTTGTTGTTTCTGGCGTCGGATCCGGCGAGCAGGGCCTGGCCGCGATCGACACGGGCAAAATTGACGTGGTGCTGCTCGACCTGGGCCTGCCCGATGTCGACGGCATCGAGGTCCTGAAGCGGATTCGCGCCCGGTCCCCCATCCCGGTCATCATCATTTCAAGCCGCGAGCGGGTGGAAGACCGCCTGGTGGCGCTCGAGGCCGGCGCCGACGACTTCCTGGTCAAGCCGTTCGATCCGCGCGAGCTGGCCGCACGCCTCAAGGTCGTGCTGCGCCGGACGGGCGCCGGCCCCTTGTCCGACCGCGACGCGGCGGAGCTGAAGGAACTGCGGTTCGAGGGCTGGAAGCTGCGGTTCGCGACACGCGACCTGATCTCGCCCGCCGGCGGCGAAATCGCGCTCACCCCGTCGGAATTCAACCTGCTGGCCGCCCTCGCCTCCGCACCGCTGCGCGTGCTGTCGCGCGAGAAGCTTCTGGACGCGATCGCGCGGAAAGAGGACGCGCCGATCGACCGCACCATCGACGTGCTGGTGAGCCGCCTCCGCCGCAAGCTCGAGACCGATCCGCGCAAGCCGCAGCTCATCGTGACCGTCCCCGGCTTCGGCTATCGCTTCGCTGCATCGGTCACCGAAAACCTGTCGCCCGACGCCGCGCTCTAACTATTTGATTAGAGGCGTCGTTTCCTAGCCGGCCGCCCGATCGTCGCGGGCGAGCGCGTCCAGCGCCCGGCCGAGCTGCGCGTCGGCCGCGGCAACCGTTTCGGGCAGCAGGGTCGCCAAGCGCTGAAGCTCGGCGTCGAGCCCGTCCCGGCCGGCCGACTCGAGCTTTCCGGCAAGGCCGCTGAGCCGCTCGAGCCGGGCCGACGCCGCGAGCCCGGCAAGCTTGTGGGCGGCGGCCGCGATCGAGGCCGTTTCGCCGCCGGCGAGCGCCTCCCGGAGCGCCGCGTCGGTTTGCGCCAGCGACGCGCGCGCGGTCGCGAGCAGCCGTCCGGCGATTTCCGGTCCCAGGTCGTCGGCGAGCCGTGTGAGCGCATTTTGCGGTGCCGACGCGGCCGTGCCCAGCAGCGGGACCAGCGCTTGCAGCAGCTTCTCGACGACGACCGGCTTCACCACGACACCGTCCATGCCCGCTTCATGGCAGGCGGCGAGGTCCTCGGGGCGGGCATTCGCCGTGACGCCCAGCACCGGCACGCGCTGGTCGGGACGCTCGCGCTCGCGTAGGCGGCGCGTGGTTTCGATGCCGTCGAGCGCGGGCATGCGCATGTCCATGAGCACGGCATCGACGTCAATGCGGCTCAAGATGTCGAGCGCGCCCTCGCCGCTCGCCGCCTCGACCACGACCGCACCGCGCGAGCGCAGCAGCTCGCCCAGCAGGAAACGGTTGGCCGGCTCGTCGTCGACGACCAGCAGCCGCCGGCCAGACACGCTGGCGAGCACGGCGGGCGGCTCGGCATCCGCCTCGTGATCGAGTACCACCGGCAGCGTCAGCCAGAAGCAGCTGCCCTCGCCCGGCCGGCTCGTGACGCCGACGTCTCCGCCGGACAGGCGGGCGAGCCGGCGGCAGATCGCAAGGCCCAGGCCCGTGCCGCCGAAGCGGCGCCGAATCGACGGGTCGGCCTGCACGAACGGCTCGAATATGATCGCCCGCTGCTCTTCGCTGAGCCCGATGCCGGTGTCGACGACCTCGATGCGCAGCACCGGCCCGTCGGCGCCGGCGCGCAGCCCGCCACGGACGACGATGCCGCCGCGCTCGGTGAACTTGACCGCATTGCCGATCAGGTTGAGCAGGATCTGGCGCAGCCGGCTCTCGTCGCCGACCAGCACCTCCGGCAGCGCGCCGTCCAGCATCGCGACGAGATCGAGCGACTTGGCGCTGGCATCCGGCATCAGCAGGGCCACCGCATCCTCGACGATCTGGCGAGGCCGGAACCGGGCCGTCCCCGGCTCGATCTGCCCCGCGTCGACGCCGGCGAAGTCCAGGATGTCGTTGATCGTGACATGGAGCGTCCGCCCGGCGACGGCGATGATGTCGACGCAGCGCCGCTGCATGCGGTCGAGGCTCGTCTCGGACAACAGGCGAATGGCGCCGATCGTGGTATGGATGGGCGTGCGCAGCTCGTGGCTGATCGTCGAGAGAAAGTTGGCCTTGGACCGGTTTGCCTCGTCGGCACGCGCCAGTGCCGCACGCAGGTCGTCGGCCTGGTGCGCAAGGCGTGCTGCGAAGCCCTCGTTGCGCAGCCGCAGCGAAAAGGCCTGGGCGTAGAGCCTTCCGATCCGCAACCCTTGGCAGGCGAGCGCCACGGCGAGAACCGCGGTCATTACGGCCATGCCGATCTGGAACGTCCCGCCGTCGAGCCAGAGCCGCAGCGACAAGAGCGGCAGGCACGGCAACAAAGAGCCGAAGAATGCCGGCAGGAAGGCCGACAGCACGCCGGTGCCGATCGTGTTGAGCACAGAGATGGCGAGGATGAGCACCGTCTGCGGCTCGACGTCACCCGGGACGAAGAACAAGAAGGCGCTGGCTCCCCACAGCCCGGCGGTCACGGTCGAGCCGAGCACGGCGCCCGCCTGCCAGGGCAGCCCCGATCGCTCGGCCCCCGCCCGGCGGAAGCGCCGCATCAGCAAGAGACGCGCGCACAGCACCAGAAGATGGGCGGCACACCAGGCTGCGGCTGTGCGCCGATCCAGCCGATCGCCGATCGCCCAGAGCACCAGGGCAACGCCGACAGCATTGGCGATGACCACGTTCGGCAGGCTGTCGAAATAAGCCGAGAGCTGCGCCGCCCGCAGCGCGGCCGCATCCAGCGTATCAGCCTCCGTCCCGGTCGTATCGGCGACCCGCAGCATCGTCCCCCTTTCTCCAGCGTCGATTTCCTGGGCGTCGAACGGGACCGGCGATGCCCCGTTCGGACCAGTTGCGCCCGGACCGGTTGCGCCTCGTGTGGTCGAGCACCAAGACTAACGAACGATCGGGAAGATTACTTTTACGTTTCGTCGGCATAATGGCGAGCGCTACCCTCTCACACCTCCCTTAGGCGCCGCGGGATAGCCGGCGCCGCGATTGATCATGCTCCGGCGGAAAGGACAAAAACGCGCATGAGGTTGGTTCGCCTGCCCCGGACAACCATCGCTCTGTGCGTCGTGGCACTTGCCGCCTTGGCCGTCATCGTCCTGTCGGGCTGGTTCGCCGTCGAATCACGCAGCATCGCGCTCGCCAACGCCGGCATCGCCGAACGGAACCTCGCCCGCGCGCTCACCCAGAACGCCGACCGCGCCATCGAGGGCACCAACATCGTCCTGCGCACGAGCGTCGACATCGTCGAGCAGGCTGGCCTCAAGAGCTACAACGAAGATACGCTCCACGCCTTTCTGCAGGAGCGCTCGGACGGGCTGCTCGCGATCAAGTCGCTCATCATCGCTGATGCCGGCGGCCATCTGCTGGCCGATTCCGAAGCCTACAACGTCACCGCCGTCTCGGTCGCCGATCGGGACTTCTTCCAGGCGCACAAGGACACGGTCCTCAACGACTATTTCGTGGGCGCCCCGGCCCATTCCCGGCTCGACGGGCAATGGACCTTCGCCATCAGCCGGCGCATCAACAATCCCGACGGCAGCTTCGCCGGCATCGTCGTCGCCGACGTCGACTTGAGCTACTTCAAACTGTTCTACGACACGATCGATGTCGGTGCCGACGGCCGCATCGCCCTCATGCGTGCCGACGGCACGATCCTGACCGAGAAGCCGTACGAGGCCGGGACGACGGGCTCGCGCTACGTCGACGACCCGGACTACCAGGCCCATGTGGCCGCAGTGGAGTTCAGTACGTTCCGCGCCACCGGCCCCGACGGCGTCCCGCGGCTCGTTACATATCACCGGTCGGAGGACGGCCGGTTCGTCATCGCCGTGGCGCTGCCGATCGCGAGCGTGCTCGCGGACTGGCAGCGCGACACCGAGCGCAACATGGAGATCGCGGGCGCGGTCAGCCTCGTCATCCTGCTGCTCGGCATCGCGCTCTGGCGGCAGTATCACCGGTCCGAGACCGCAACACGCGAAGCCGCCGCCGCCGCTGTCGCAACGCTCGAGAAGAACGCGATCCTCAACACCATCCTGCAGAACCTGCCCGACGGCATCCGCGTGCTGGATCGCGACCTGAAGCTCGTCGCCTGGAACGACGTGGTGTTCGACGTGCTCTCGATCGATCGCGACACCGTGCTAAACGCGCCGGATCCGAGCCGGGCGATGCGTCAGCTGATGGCCGAGCGCGGCGCGCTCGATCCCGGCGGCACGGCACGGCTGAACGCGGTGCTCGAGGGCGAGGAGAACCGCATCCGCGCCGGCAAGCCGATGCGATTCGAGCGCCAGCAGAGCAACGGCACCTGGATCGAGATGCGCGCCCATCCGATGCCGGACGGCGGCGAGGTCGCGATCGTGCGCGACATCAGCGAGCGCAAGCAGCGCGAGATGGAAGTCGAGGAAGCGCACTGGCGGCTCGAGCGCCAGGCCGCCGACCTCATCGCTGCGTCGGGCGAGCTCACCATCGCGCGCGCCGAGGCCGAGGCGGCGCGGGCCCACGCGGAGGCGGCGAACCAGGCCAAATCCGAATTCCTCGCCAACATGAGTCACGAGATCCGCACGCCCATGAACGGTGTGCTGGGCATGGCAAGCCTGCTGCTGCAGAGCGGGCTCGACCTCGAGCAGCAATCCTTCGCCGAATCGATCCAGGCCTCAGGCGAGAACCTGCTCGCCATCATCAACGACATTCTCGACATCTCGAAGCTCGAGGCCGGCCGCGTCGAGCTCGACCAGATCGACTTCAACCTCGAAGCGCTGGTCGAAGGCGTCGTCGAGATCGTGGCACCCAAGGCGGCGGAGAAGCGGCTGCAGCTGGGCGCCCTCGTCCATCCGAGCGCCAAAGGCGATTTCCGCGGCGATCCCAACCGCCTGCGCCAGGTGCTGACCAACCTCATCGGCAATGCCGTCAAGTTCACCGAGACCGGCAGCGTCACGGTCGAGGCCGCCGCGGTCGCGATCGAGGGCGGCGCCGTGGTCCTGCGCATCGAGGTGAGTGACACCGGCATCGGCATTGCCGACGAAGCACGGGGCCATCTCTTCCAGAAATTCAGCCAGGCCGACAGTTCGATCACGCGCCGCTTCGGCGGTACGGGGCTCGGTCTCGCCATCTCGCAGCAGCTGGTCGAGCTGATGGGCGGCACGATCGACCTCACCAGCGGGCCGAACGGCTCGACCTTCTGGTTCACCGTCAAGCTCGACCGCGCCGAGGCGGCGGTCGGGCAGCGCCCGGCGCCTGTCGTCCCGCTCGAAGGCAAGCGCGTGCTGGTGGTCGACGATCTGCCGCTCAACCGCCGGATCTACCGCGGCCAGCTCGAAGGCTGGGGCCTGACGGTCATGGAGGCGGAGGACGGTTTCGCCGCGCTCGCCATGATCGAGCGGGCCGGCGCCTCGCATATCGCGTTCGACGTCATCCTCGCCGACCAGCACATGCCCGGGATGCTGGGCGAGGAACTGGCCAGCCGGATCCGCGCACGGCCCGACCTGTTCCGCGGCCACATCATCCTGGCCTCGTCGGGCGGGCTCAAGCCCAAGACCGCGGGCGGGCGGCCGGTCGCCGACGCGGCATTGATGAAGCCGGTCAAGGCGCGCGCGCTGCACGATTGCCTGCTCGACCTCGCCGCCGGCAAGACGCCGGCCGAGCCGGCGAGCCGCCAGGTGCCGGCGCCTTCGGTCCTGGCCACGGGGCGGCGGATCTTGCTGGTCGAGGATAATTCGATCAATCAGAAGGTCGCCTGCGCCTTCCTCGAGCGCGCCGGCCATCGCGTCGACGTTGCAACCCAAGGCGCCCATGCGCTCGAGCGCATCGCGGCCGAGGATTACGACATCGTGCTGATGGACATCCAGATGCCGGTCATGGACGGGCTGGAAGCGACCCGGCTGATCCGTGCCCGCACCGACGCCAAGGCGAACCTGCCGATCGTCGCCATGACCGCCAATGCCATGGAGGGGGCGCGCGAGGAATATCTCGCCGCCGGCATGGACGACTACCTCTCGAAGCCGATCGAAGCGAAGCTGATGCTCGATCTGGTCGAGCGCCTGACCGAGGAACGGTCTCGACCGGCCGATCCGCCACCCACGGCGAACCGGGCGCGCGCCAAGGCGAAACCCGCCGATCTGCCGATGCTTGACGAGCCCCATATCGCGTCCATCCGCCAAGTGATGGCACCGGCTGAATTCACCGACCTGATCGGCGCCTTCGTCGACGGGGCGGCCGACCGGCTCGAGCGGATCGAGCGGCTCGTCGAGACCGATGATTTCGCCTCGCTGTTCCGCGAGGCGCACGACATGGTCTCGACCGCCGGCAATTTCGGCGCCCGCCGGGTCGAGCGGACGGCGCGCGCGCTGGAGACGGCAGCCAAGGCCGAAGATCGCGCCGCGATCGAGCGTGCAGCAGCCGAGCTCCAGCGCGAGGGGACAGCGGCGCTCGGCGCGATGCGCGAGCGCGTCATGGGCGTGCCGGCGTAAGGTTGCCCACCCGTTATCGCGCCCAGCCCGGCCAGGGACGGGACGCGCGATGCAGCTTGCCGTCTTTTTATCGTCATCCCCTAGCGCCTGCGCGGGGAAGACGGGACAACTAAACCGGACAGCGGTCGGTCAAACCCGAGGATGACGAAGGAGACAAGCCCAACACAGGCAGTCGAGAGCGCTTTTTGCCAAAGCTCTGGCTTTCTTTCCTCCGCCCCATTGCATCCGGCGCCGGTCTCTGGATGATGGGCGCCTAAGGCAAAGAAAGCGAAGGGGGAGCGATGTGAGGCGTGTACCGGCTTGCCCCAGCCCATCGGCATGAGCGACGCGTCGCTGGCTGAGCCGCGCGCGGTCGCCGCCGCAGCGCCGGTCGCGCTGTCCTTCGATCGCGTAACCTGCCGGTTCCCGACCCGTCAGGGCCGGGGCGAGAGCTATGTGGCGCTCCGCGACATCTCGCTCACCGTCGGCGACGGCGAGTTCGTCTCGATCGTCGGCCCGACCGGCTCCGGCAAGTCGACCCTGCTCAATCTCGCCGCCGGCCTCTTGCGGCCGAGCGAGGGGCGGGTCACGGCGTTCGGCCAACCGATCGATGGCCCCAATCGGCGGGCCGGCTATCTCTCCCAGGCCGACGCGCTCTTCCCTTGGGCAACCGCCCTCGACAACGTCACGGCCGGCCTGCGCTTCCGCGGCGTCAGCCCGGCCGAGGCCAAGGCGCGGGGCGAGGATTGGCTCGTCCGCACCGGCTTGCGAGGCTTCGGCGACCGATATCCGCATCAGATGTCCGGCGGCATGCGCAAGCGGGTGGCGCTTGCCCAGACCCTGATCCTCGACCCGGACATCATCCTGATGGACGAGCCGTTCTCCGCGCTCGACATCCAGACGCGGCAGCTGATGGAGAACGAGCTCCTGGAGCTCTGGGCCGCCCGGCGCCGTTCGGTTCTGTTCATCACCCACGATCTGGAGGAGGCGATCTCGCTCAGCGACCGGGTGCTGCTCTTGTCGGCGGGCCCGGCCGCGCACGTCATCGGCGAATATCCGATCGACCTGCCCCGGCCGCGCGATGTGGCCGAGATCCGCCTCACGCCGGCCTTCCTCGACCTGCATCGGCGCATCTGGGCCGACCTCAAGGCCCAAGTGATGACAGCCTACGGGCAAGCACGCCATGGCTGAGCCCCAGCGCAAGCCGACCGGCGGCGTCAGCCGCCTGACCCTGCTGGGACTGCGCCTCGCCGTGCTCGTGGGGCTGCTCGCCGCCTGGCACCTGGGCGTGCGCTGGGGCCTGCTCGACCCGTTCTTCTTCTCGACGCCCGAGGACGTCATCGCCCGCACCTGGACCGATCTCGGCCACGCCGAAATCTACCGCCATCTCTGGGTGACGTCGGTCGAAACCCTGCTCGCCTTCGCCACCGGCACGGCGGGCGGCATCGCGCTGGGATTCTGGCTGGGCTTGTCGCCCATCGCCTCGCAGGTGCTCGATCCCTACGTCAAAGCGGCGAACGCGCTGCCGCGCGTGGTGCTGGCGCCGATCTTCGCGCTCTGGCTCGGGCTCGGCATCTGGTCCAAGGTGGCCCTGGGCTTCAGCCTCGTGTTCTTCATCGTGTTCTTCAACGTCTATCAGGGCATCAAGGAGGTGAGCCCGGTCGTGCTTGCGAACGCTCGCATGCTGGGCGCCTCGCGCCGGCAGCTCATGACCGCGGTCTACCTGCCCTCAGCGCTCTCCTGGGTGTTCTCGAGCCTGCACACGGCAGTGGGCTTCGCGCTCGTTGGCGCCGTCGTCGGCGAATATCTGGGCTCAGCCGCGGGCTTGGGCTATCGCATCCATCAGGCGGAAGGCGTATTCGATACGGTCGGCGTCTTTTCCGGCATGCTGATCCTGACCATCTTCGTGATCGCGGTCGACGCGCTGGTGAGCCGGATCGAGGCCCGCTTCCTTGTCTGGCGGCCGGAGGCGGCGGGGCGGACAGATGCGGCCTAACCCGTCGGTTTCTTGGGGAGGAACCAGATGAACATCAGAACCTGCTTGGCACTCGGGCTGACAGCCCTCATCTCGGCCGGTGCGGCCCATGCGGCGGACGTCGAGAAGCCGGACATCAAGCTCTCGGTCGGCGGCAAGGCGCTGCTCTATTACCTGCCGCTCACCGTCACGGAGAAGCTCGGCTATTTCAAAGACGCGGGCTTGAACGTCGAGATCTCCGACTTCGCCGGCGGCTCGCAGAGCCTGCAGGCGCAGATCGGCGGCAGCGTCGACGTCACGACCGGCTCCTACGAGCACACGATCCAGATGCAGGCGCAGGGCAAGCCGCTCGTCGCCGTGGTCGACCTCGGCCGCTATCCGGGCATCGCCCTCGGCATCGCCAATTCCCGGGTCGCGAGCTACAAGTCGATCAAGGATCTGAAGGGCATGCGGATCGGCGTCACCGCGCCCGGCTCCTCGACCAATTTCATGGTCAGCTATCTCATGATCAAGGCCGGCCTCAAGCCCGAGGACGCGAGCTTCATCGGCGTCGGTGGCGGGGCCTCCGCCGTCGCCGCCATGCGCCACGGCCAGATCGACGCGATCTCGAACACCGACCCGGTCATGAGCGAGCTCGAGACCGCGGGCGACATCCAGGTAATCGCCGACAGCCGCACGGCCGAGGGCACGAACCAGATCTATGGCGGCCCGTCGCCGGCGGCCGTGCTCTACATGCGGCCGAGCTTCATCCAGGCGAACCCGAAGACGACCCAAGCGCTGGTCGACGCCCTCGTGCGCGGGCTGCATTGGGTGCAGAGCCATTCGCCGGAACAGATTGCCGACCTGATGCCGCCGGAATATCAAGGCGGCAACAAGACGCTCTATACGACCGCCATCAAGAAGTCGCTCGCGATCTATTCGCCCGACGGCAAGTTCGATCCGGCCGCCTGCGCCAATACGCTCAAGGTGCTGCAAGTGTTCGACGACAAGGTGAAGGCCGCATCGATCGATCTTTCCAAGACCTACGACGAGACGTTCGTCGATCAAGCCCAGAAGAGTGTGAAGTAATGGCCGACCAGAAAATTTCCCGCCGCCTGTTCACCGGCGGCGCCGCGGCGCTGGGCGCCGTCGGCACGCTCAGGCTCGCGGCCCCGGCGATCGTCCGCGCCGAGACGACGAAACTCAAGGTCGGCGTGCTGCTGCCGCGCTCGGGCCTGCTGGCGCAAGCCGGCCAGGCCTGCCAGCGTGGCGCCGACATCGCGCCGAAGCTCTTGGCCGACATGGGCGTCGGCATCGAGATCATGAGCGCCGACACGGAATCGAGCGTCGACGTGGCGCGTGCCCGGGCCGAGAAGCTGATCCAGGACGGCGCCCAGGTGATCGTCGGCGCCTTCGACAGCGGCCAGACCATCGCGGCACTCCAGGTGTGCGAGCAGCACGGCGTGCCGCTCGTGATCAACGTCGCCGCCGCCCCGCCGATCACCGAGCAGGGCTACAAGACCGTGTTCCGCAACTTCCCGACCTCGGGCGCGCTCGTGAAGAACGGCCTGGCGCTGATGAAGGACCTGTTCCAGGCGAGCGGCACCACGCCCAAGACCGCCGTGTTCCTCTATGCCAACGACACGTTCGGCCAGGCCAACAAGGCGGCGATCGACGCGATCCTTCCGGGCCTCGACATGCCGTTCAAGCTGGTCGAGAGCATCTCCTACGACCCGAATGCCCAGGACCTGGCGGTCGAGGTCTCGAAGGCCAAGGCGACAGGCGCCGATCTCGCCCTCGTCACGACGCGTTCCAAGGACGCCATCATGATGGTGCGCGAGATGGTGAAGCAGCGCTGGGAGCCGATGGGCCTGGTGAGCCCGGGCAGCCCCGGCATGTATGACGAGCAGTTCTACAAGACGCTCGGCAAGTACGCCGACTACGCCATCACCATGGTGCCGTGGTACGACCCGAAGAGCGACATGGCGCACCAGGTTGAGGCCGCCTTCAAGGCGCAGTTCCCGAACGACCGGTTCGAGGGCTATGCCTTCAACGTCGGCTTCACGTTCGAGGCGATCCTGATCGCGGCCGACGCGTTCAAGCGTGCGGGCTCGGCCGAGCCGTCGGCCCTGCTGGCGGCACTCCGCACCACGCATATCGAGAAGCATATGATGGTGGGCGGGCCGATCACGTTCGACGCCAAGGGCCAGAACAACGGCGTCGGCTCCGCCGGCGTGCAGAACCGCGACCAGAAGCCGGTTGTGATCCTGCCGGCCTCCGCCGCCGAGGCGAAGCCGGTCTTCCCGGTGCCCGGCTGGTCGAAGCGGGCGTAACGCGTCAGGGCCTGTAGCGTCAGGGAGGGCCGAGGGCGCGGAGCGTCCAACGGCCGGCATGCCAGCGCAGGTCGGCCACGCTCAGCGGCTCGACGTCGACGCGCCAGAACGCGGCGGGCAGTGCGCCCAGCGCATGGACGATCGCGGCGCGGATCACGGCGGGATGGGTCACGCCGACGGTGTGGCCCTGCCCCGGCGTCGCGTCGAGCCAGGCGCCGACCCGGGTGATGAGGGCTACGATCGATTCGCCACCGTGCGGGGCTGCGGCCGGGTCGGCAAGCCAGGCCGCGGTCCCCGCTGGATCTTCGGCGCTGATCTCCTCGAGCGAGCGGCCGCGCCAGCGGCCATAGTCGCAGTCGCGCAGGTCCGGCACGACAATGGGCTCGCGCCCGAGTGCCTCGGCCGTCTGCCTGGCGCGTACCTCAGATGCCGTCAGGAGCCGCGCGAACCGGCCGAGCGCGGGACCAAGTGCCGCGGCGGCTGCGAGACCGATCGGGTCGGCCGGCTCGTCCGCGGGAAAGCGGAGCGCCGTGCCGCGCGCGCCGGGCGCGTGCCTGAGGGCCGCGTGGCTGAGAAGCGTGAGCCGGATCGCCATATCGGGCGCGCATCCTTCCGTTCATTGACACGTTCGTCAGTAGCACTCTACCATCCGGCTCGGAAACACCCCGAAGCGAGGAAGCCGGTGAGAACCCGGCACGGTCGCGCCACTGTGATCGGCATCACGTCCGAGAGTCAGACCCTGCTTCGCCCTATCACTGCCAACGGGACGCGTAATCCCAGGAGGTATCCATGGCTCACATCACTGCCGAACCCGTCGCCCTTCCGGTCATTCCGGTCCGCGAACTCCTGCCCTGGGCGATCCTGGGCGGCCTGCTCATGATGCTGGCGATCTATTTCGTGGGCTCCGAGCAAGGGGCGACGTCGCTGATCAGCGGCATGTACGTGCACGAATTCGTCCACGACGGCCGCCACCTGCTGGGCTTCCCCTGCCACTGAGGCGGGGTCCTCTTCCAACATTTTTGAACCGTCATCCCCGCGAAGGCGGGGATCCAGGGCGGCCATAAAGTCATCGACGGCGTGCCGCACGGCTCTGGATCCCCGCCTTCGCGGGGATGACGGCATATGGGAAGATCCGCCATGGTCGGAAACCTCATCCTGCGCGGCCTGTTCGTCGGCCTCGTCGCGGGACTGCTTGCCTTCGGCTTCGCCAAATTCGTGGGCGAGCCCCAGGTCGACAAGGCCATCGCTTTCGAAGCACAAATGGACGCGGCAAAGGGCCAAGCGCCCGATGAAGAGATCGTCAGCCGCGAAGTGCAAAGCTCGGTCGGCCTCCTGACCGGCGTCGTCGTCTATGGCACGGCGATCGGCGGCCTGTTCGCGCTCGTCTTCGCCTTTGCCTCGGGCCGGGTCGGCCGCCTCGGCCCGCGCGGCCTCTCGGCGCTGCTGGCGCTCGCCGGCTTCCTGGCGATCGTGCTGGTGCCGCAGCTCAAATATCCCGCGAACCCGCCCTCGGTCGGCGATCCGGAAACGATCCGCCAGCGCACGGCCCTGTTCTTCATCATGATCGCCGCCTCGATCGCCCTCATGATCGGCATGGTCAACCTGGGCCTCGGCCTCAAGCGGCGTCTTGGCACCTGGAACGCAACGCTCGCCGCGGCCGCGGTCTATGTCGTCGCGATCGCCGCGATCCAGCTGCTGCTGCCCGACGTCAACGAGGTGCCGCAGGATTTCCCGGCCGTCGTGCTCTGGCGCTTCCGCGAGGCCTCGCTCGGCCTGCAGATCGTGCTCTGGGCCGGCATCGGCTTGGGCTTCGGTTGGCTGACCGAGCGCAGCCAGCGCCGGCAGTTCCCCTTCGCCCGCCACGTGCTGTCCTGAGCGCTGGTCCTATTCCAGCCGCTCGAAATAGCGGCTAGGCGTCGAGCCGAGCGTGCGGCGGAACATGGCGGTAAAGGCACTGGCACTGTCATAGCCAAGGTCGCGCGCCACGAGGCTCACCGACTGTCCTTCGGCGAGGCGCGCCAGGGCCTCGATGAGGCGCGTCTGCTGACGCCAGGCGGCGAAGCTCATGCCGGTCTCGGCGCGGAACAGGCGGGCGAGCGTACGGGCCGAGGCGCCTACCCGATCGGCCCAAGCCTCGAGCCCCTCGGGGCGTGCCGGGTCGTCGATGAGCGCCCGGCACACCGCGACAAGCCGCGGGTCGCGCGGCAAGGGCGCATGCAGCGGCATGACCGGCACCGAGCGGAGCTCGACCAGCACGAGCGCGCCGATGAGCGCCATCCGCCCGGTCGGGTCCGGCTGGTCGGGCGGATGGTCGGTCGCCGCCAGGATCAGCTCGCGCAGCAACGGCCCGACCTCGATCACGCCGCAACGGGACGGCAGCGACGCCGTCGCATCCTTCGCGATGTAGAGCGTGCGCATGGCGACGGCGCCGGACATGCGGATCTGATGCGGCTCGCCCGGCGGAACCCAGACGGCGCGGTGGGTCGGCACGACCCAGGTGCCGTCGCGGGTCGTGACGCGCATGACGCCCGAGACCGCATAGACGAGCTGCGCTCGCTCGTGCACATGCTCGCCCACGACATGGCCGGGCGGGAAATCCTTGGCCATCGCCGCGACCTTGACCGGCACGCGCTGGTAATCGTTGGGATCGGTGCTGTAGGTCATGGGCTCGTCCGCTCGCAGGCGGATCTTAGCGGCGAAGCCAGAAACGGTCACCTGGGCCGCGCATGAGGGGGCGATGGCGTCGCCCGTCAGGATCCATTAGAAGCAAGGATCCGTTAGAACGGCCGAGGGCTCAGCCCTGGAGGGACCGATGCCCCTGGAGAAATTGATGCCCTGGAGAAACCGATGACGGATGCCGAAGCCGTGCTCAGCCAGAACCTGGAATTTTACCGGGCGATCGGCGCGCGCGACCTCGCTGCGCTCGAACGGCTCTGGGCGCAGGACGCGGCTGTCAGCTGCATCCATCCAGGCTGGCCCGTGATCCACGGCCGCGTGCTCGTGCTGCAAAGCTGGCGCGCCATCCTGACCGGACCGCAGGCACCGCGCATCCGGTGCAGTGCCGAGGAAGCGGCGATGCATGGTGCCACGGCGCTCGTGACCTGTGAGGAGACGCTGGACGGCGGCAGCCTCGCCGCCTGCAACCTGTTCGTGCTCGAACACGGCGTCTGGCGGCTGGCACATCACCAAGCGACGCCGATCATGGCCCGACAACAGTCAGGGCGCAGCCGGCCGCGCAGTTCCATCCACTGACGCCGGGCGATCGCTGCCGCCCGGCGTCAATCCTCCATCATCGAATTGATCTTGAGTGCCACGCCCATCGAGCCGCTGATCTTGAGCGAGCCGGTCATATAGGCGAGCGTCGCGTTCATGGCGCCGTCGAGCATCTTCCGCAGCGAATCGGCCGACAGTTTGAGCACGGTTTCGGCCTCGGCCTGCTCGTTGGTGATCACCGCCGGATTCTGCGTCCCGTCCCAGAAGATCACGCCGTCGGACCCAAGGTCGAACAGCACCGTGTGGCCCAACGAGACGTTCTGGGCAGCCTTTTCCTTGACCGCCCGGGTCAATACCTCCAACGACATGATCGAAACTCCAACGCGCCCTGAAGAAATGCCCGACAAAGCTAACAAATCGAACCGTGACGGGAAACGCCGCCGTGGCCACACGGCCGTCGTTCCCGGCGAGACCGGCGCCACCGCCCGATGAACCTCGCGAGCTTGCGCAGCGGCGCCTGGGCGACACCGGCCCGGCTCGGCCGGCTCGGCGCGGCGCTCTTCCTGCTGGAAGCGCTCATCCTTCTCCTCATTGCGCTCGCGACCTACAACGTCTTCGGTGTGATGGATCCGCCTGGATCGACGGATTTCATTAGCTTCTACGCAGCGGGCGATCTCGCCGCCCGCGGCCTGGCGCGGCTCGCCTATGACCAGGACCTGCACCAGTCGGCGGTGCGCGAGATCTTCGGCGACCCGCGCCTGCCCTACTATTATTTCTTCTATCCGCCGGTCTTCCTGCTGCTGTGCCAGGCGTTGGCCCGCCTGCCCTATCTCGCCGCCTTCGGCCTGTGGGTCACGGCTACGACGGCGCTTTGCTACGCAGCCCTCCGGCGCATCCTGCCGGAGCGGCGGCATTGGCTGCTGTTCCTGAGCTTTCCCTGCCTGTTCTGGACCATCGGCCTCGGCCAGAACGCGCTCCTCACCGCGGGCCTGCTGGGCTTCGCCACGCTCACCATCGACCGCCGGCCGGCGCTGGCCGGGGCGCTCCTGGCCCTCATCGGCTACAAGCCGCATTTCCTGGTGCTGGTGCCGGTAGCGCTCGTCTGCGGCCGGCGCTGGCGCGCACTCGCCGGTTTCGCCGGTACGGCCGCCCTGCTCGCCGGCGTCACGACGCTCGTCTATGGGTCCGGCATCTGGACGGTCTATGCCGCCCACACCGACGAGATCCGGCGCATCTTCGAATATGGCCGGATCCCGTTCACCGGGCCGGTCAGCAGCTTCGCCGCGGTGCGCGTGCTGGGCGGCTCGGTCATGGCCGCCTACGCGGCGCAGGGGTTCGCAGCGTCCGCCGGCGCCCTCGCCGTGGGCTGGCTCTGGGCGCGCGACGTGGCGCCGGCCCTGCGCTTCGCCGCCCTCGCTGCGGCCATGCCGCTCGCGGCCCCGGTCGTGCTGTTCTACGACCTGATGCCGCTCGCGGTCGCCATCGCCTGGCTCGCCCACGACATGAAGCGCACCGGCGCCAGGCCGTGGGAGCTCTCGATCCTC
This sequence comes from Aliidongia dinghuensis, assembly GCF_014643535.1. Classification (NCBI taxonomy): domain Bacteria; kingdom Pseudomonadati; phylum Pseudomonadota; class Alphaproteobacteria; order Rhodospirillales; family Dongiaceae; genus Aliidongia; species Aliidongia dinghuensis. Next base: position 193,521 of record NZ_BMJQ01000003.1, read on the forward strand.
GCCCTCGTCTGGCTCGTCTCAGGCGTCGCCATGCCGGTCTCCTACCTGTTCCACGTGCCCTTGGGGCCGCTGGCGCCGGCGCTGACGCTGGCGCTGGTCGTGGCGCGCGGCCGCTAGCGCCGCGCCCCCAGCACCCGGCGTACGTTCGCGACCGTGACCGTGGAGACACGGGCGTTCGCCTCGACCGTGACGCCGGAGACATGGGGCGTCAGCCACAGGTTCGGCACGCCCTCGAGTTCGGAGCCGGCCTTGAGCGGCTCATCCTCGAACACGTCGAGCACGGCGGCGGCGAGCCGGCCCGACCGCAGCGCCGCGACAAGCGCCGTCTCGTCGACCATGCCGCCGCGCGCGCTGTTGATCAGCACCGCCCCGGGCTTCATGGCGCCGAGCGCTGCCGCATCGATCAGGTGATAGGTCTCTGGCGTCGAGGGCGCGTGCAGGCTCACGACATCGCTGGTCGCAAGCAGGATCGCGCGGTCGACAGCCCGGATGCCGGCCGCGGCGAGCGGCGCCGGATCGATGTCGGGCCGGTCGGTCCCGACCACCTCCATGCCGAGCGCCGCTGCCCGGCGGGCGACCTCGCGGCCGATCGAGCCGCAGCCGATCAGGCCCAGGCGCTTGCCCTGCACCTCGTTCAGCATCAGCTGATTGCGCGGCCATTTGCCGGCGAGCACCGCGTCGCTCGATTGCCAGATGTTGCGCAACGTCAGGAGGCAGGCCGCGATGACATATTCCGCGACCGAGGCGGCATTGGCGCCGACGGCCGGGCAGACCTCGGCGCCCATCGCTTCGGCGGCGGCCACGTCGATATTGTCGAGCCCGACACCCAGGCGGCCGATCACCTTCAACCGATCGAAGGCGGCCAGCACCGCGCCCCTGACCTGGGTCCGGTTGCGCACGACGAGCGCCGGCACGCCCGGCGCCAGCGCCATGATGTCGGCCGGCCGCTCGCACAGGCCCGGATCGTAATGCACGGTATACTCGGCCTTGAGGGTCTCGACCGCGTCCTCGTCGAGATATTCGGTGATCAGCACGTCGGTCATCGGGGGTTCCGCTTGCGGCGAGAGAGGCGCCCTACTCTGTCAGCCAGGCCCCATCGGCATCAAGGCCTGCCGGCATCAAGGCCCCTTGGCGCCATGGGGCGCCGTCTCCTATGGTCTCGCGCCATGTCCGCCGACGACCTCGACAAGCTGCACGCCCGTATCCAGGCGCTGCGCGCCAAGACGACCGCCAACGGCTGCACCGAGGCGGAGGCGCTCACCGCTGCCGCCAAGGTCGCCGAGCTGCTCGATCGCTACGACCTGTCGCTGGACGATGTCGAGCTCCGGGCCGAGCCCTGCACGCAGCGGGCGTTCGAGACGGGGCGCAAGAAGCGCGTCCCGCTCGACGAATGCATCGGCGCCGTCGCAGATTTCTGCGACTGCGTGGTCTGGCGCGAAAAGACCCCCACCGGCTTCCGCCACGTGTTCTTCGGCCTCCGCGCCGATGCCGAGGTGGCACAATATCTGGCCGAACTCATCGACACGGCGATCCGTACCGAGCTCGGCCATTACAAGACCTCGCGCGAGTACCAGCGCTTCCCGCACAAGGAGCGGCATCTCGCGAACGGCTCCTTCGCGCTCGGCATGGTGGCCTCGATCGCGGACCGGCTCCATGCCTTGAAGGACGCGCGCGACGCGGCGAACCGCGGCACCGGGCGCGACCTGGTGCCGGTGAAGAGCGCCATCGTCGAGCGCGAGCTGGCGAAGCTCGACCTTACGCTCAAGACCGTGCCGGCCGGGCGCCGCTATGTCTCGCCCGCAGCCTACGACGCGGGCGGGGCGGCCGGTGCCGCCCTGGCGCTCGATCCGGGGATTGGCGGCAAGCGGGCGCAGTGACGCGGCCAGAACGCCGTCACGGTCGCGCGAGCGCCGCCCGGCAGGCGGACTTGACCAGCGCCGCGACTTCCGCCGTCGAGCGGCCGGGGCGCAACATCTGGAACACGGGATAGCTCGTGAGCGCGAACAGCAGGTCGACCGTGTCCTGGCGGGCGCCGGCCGACGGCAGGCGCGCGACCACGCCGTCCATCAGCCGGCGCCGCCGCTCCTGGCGGTCGGCCACGGCCTGGGCGAACTCGGCGTCGAGGCCGAACGCATCATAGAGCGGCGCGAGGGTGGGATCGCTCCAGAAGTCTGAGAAGATCTCGACCAGGCGATCGAGCGCCTCCAGCGGATCGGCGAGCGCCATGGCATCGCCGAGCCGCCCGAGCCCGCCTACCTGCGCCCGTTCGTCGAACACCGCTTCGAGGAGCCCGCGGCGCGAGCCGAACTGGTTATAGAGGGTGAGCCGCGTGACGCCGGCCGCCTTCGCCACGGTCTCGAGCGAGAAGGCCGAGATTCCTTGCTCGCCAAGCAGCCGGCCGGCGGCGGCCACGACGCGCATGCGCTTTTCAGCCGCGGCCGCCGCGCGCTTCGGGCTCACGTAGGATCGTGTGGTTGTCATGGTTCTGGGGGCATGGCGCTGGCAAATTAGATAAACATTCTGTATAGCTAATATAGCAGCTAATCGGAGTTTGCCCCATGCCGCTCGCCGTCCTCATCGCTTTATCGCTGCACGCCCTTGCCGCCGTGTTCTGGGTCGGCACCACCTTCACGCTGGCCCGCACCGGAGGGATCGGCGGCGAGCGCCTGTTCCGGCCGCAGATGGGCGCCGCGACGCTCGCCGTGCTGACCGGCAGCTATGTCTGGCACCTCTTGCATGAGGGATCCTTCGGGCCGTCGGAACAGGTGTTGGCCGTCGGCGTCGTCGCAGCGCTGATCGCGGCCGGCGTGCAGGGCGCCTTGGCCGGTCCGGCGAGCCGCCGGCTGCGCGCCGGGCACGACGAAGCGGCCGCCCGCAGCCGCCTGGCGCTGGCGCAACGCGTTGCCGCCGTCCTCCTGGCCGTCACACTCGTCTGCATGGTGATCGCCCGCGACGTCTAAGGCCGGCGTCACAGCATCTTGCGATAGACCACGAAGCCGGACTTCTCCGCCACCCCATCGTAAAGCCGCATTGCGGTCCGGTTGGTCTCGTGGGTCTGCCAATAGACCCGGCGGGCGCCTGCTGCCCGTGCCCGCTCGTAGACCGCCGTGATGAGCGCGCGGCCGATCCCCTGCCCGCGCGCCGCTGCGTCGGCGAACAGATCCTGCAGATAGCAGGTCGGTTCGATCGTGGTCGTGCTGCGATGGAAGAGATAATGGGCAAGGCCAATGAGCCGGCCGTCCCGCTCCGCCACCAGAGCATGCACGGGCTCGCCCGGATCGAAGAAGCGGGACCAGGTCGTCTCGACGATCGCGTCGGGCAATGCCGTGGCGCCGGCCCGCCCGTAGAAGGCGTTGTAGCCGGCCCAGAGCGGCAGCCACTCATCGCGGTCCCGCCGCTCGACCGGCCGGACGCAACATTCTTTCGACATCATATTCCGCCGCCCCTCGTCATTCCCGCAGGGACTCTCGCCGGCGGACGAGATCACGAGAAGCACCGCTTTCCGCCCTGCGGCGAGACCAGTCGAGCGGCTAGCGCAGCAGGTCCTTCGCCTTGTCGAGGCCGGCCTGGACGCAGGGCTCGTCATTGTTGCCGGGTGAGCCCGAGACGCCGGCGCCACCGATTACCTCGTCACCGACCTTGATCGGCAGGCCACCCGCGATCGCGATGACGTTCGGCAGGGTCACCTGCTGGTGCACCAGCGGCTCGTTGTCGGCGTAACGCTTGGCGTAGGACGTGGTATCGATGCGGAAGGTGTTGGCCGTGTAGGCCTTGCGACGGGCATTCTCGACCGTGTGCGGCCCGGCGCCATCGCCGCGCAACAGAGCGATCGTCTCGCCGTCACGATCGACCACCGCCGCCGACACATGGAAGCCCTTGTCCTTGCAGGCCTCGACCGCGGTCACGGCGATGAGGTTGGCCGCCTCGGCCGACAGCACCTTCTGGGTCTGGAGCTCTGCATGGGCCGCCCCAGCCGAGAGGCCGACGGCTGCAACGATCAGAGCGAGGCCGAAACGCGGGATACTGCTGGGCATGGCGAGGCTCCCCCGAACTGCTCGATCGAGTAGAGCTACGCCCGTGCCGCCGCACCGTCCAGCGCCGCCTCGCTCCCTTCACAGGGAGTTCATCGACCACCGGCCGGGCGCCGCACCCTATCGCTTGCGGATCATCAGCAGATAGGCGTAGCCGCCGCCGATGTTCTGGTCCAGGGCGAGCCCGCCCTGCTCGGCCGCCATCGCGCGCAGGTCGCGCTCGATCTCGGCGCGCGGATGCACGTCGAACAGCCGGAGCCAGCCCAAGAGCAGGCGGCGGCGCCAGGCGGGGGCCGCGAGCTGGTCGCCGAAATCGACCACGGCCAGGATGCCGCCCGGCGCCAATTGGTCGAGCGCGCGCTCGACCACCGGCCGCCAGTCGGGGATCATCGACAGGACATAGCTGAAATAGATCACGTCGAAGCGCGCGAGGCCGAACGCCGCCTCGGGGTCGAAGCCCTGGCCGCCGGCCTGGGCGAGCCGGACGCGCCCGCCGAGCCCGGCCCGGTCGAGCGCACGCGCCGCGGTGTCGAGCATGACCCGGGCGACATCGACACCGTAGATCCGTGCGTCGGGCACCAGATGGCCGAGCCGGACCAGATTACGCCCCGTGCCGCAGCCCATCTCCAGCACCGAGGCGCCGGGTTTGACCGGCAGCGCGTCCAAGAGCCGGTCGCGGCCGATCAGATAGAACTTCCGCGTCAGGTCATAGATGTGCCGCTGATAGCGGTACATCACGTCCATGCGCCGTGCCGCATCTGCGGCGGCGTCAAGACCGGTAGCGGCGAGGTCGGTCATCTCAGGCGACGCGGGAATAGAGGTGGAAGCCGCCGTAGATCGCCGAACGGTCCTGGGCGAGCCAGCGCTTCGAGTCCGCCTCGTGATAGTGCCAGCCCTCGAAGAGAGCGGCGAAGCGGGCCGGCGCCAGCTTCTCGGCAAACGGCGATTCGGCGCCGGCGGTGCGGAAGATCACCCGCGCGCCCGGGCGCGACGTCCGTCGGATCTGGGCCCAGAGGTCGGCCAGCATGGTCTCGTCCATCCAATCGACGCTGTCGAGCAGGATGTAGCGGTCCTTGCTGCCGGCGTCCTCGCTCGCGAGATAGTCGGTCATCGACTGCAGCCGCGTCTCGACCCGGCCGAGCCGGTCGCGGATCGTCGCGTAATTCTCAGCCTTGAGATACGGCGGCGTCGCGCGGCGCTCCTTCACGTCATAATGCCGGCCGAACGCCTGCCAGGCGAAATAGTTCTCCGACAGGTCGAAGTCGCAGGCGAGGCGCCGGATGCGATGACGGATCAGGTCGGCGAGGTCGCCGCTCGAGTCCTGGCGCATGGCATCGAACTGGTTTGCCGGGATGCCGAGGCTGTAGAGCACGACCGGCTGGCGGGCGAGCAGGCGCACGAGCTTGAGTTCGAACAGCGGCCCGATCTCGCGGTCGTAGATCTCGCGCTGCTCTTCCATCGTGCGCGCGTCGAGGATGCGTTCCGGATGGCGGTCGGCGATCCGGGCGAAGGCATGCAGGAAGCCGATGAACTTGCCGAGCAGCGCCTTGCGGTAGAGACCCTTGGCAAAGAACTCGACGCGCTCGCGGCCCAAGAGCGAGCGATGCTCCCAGAAGGCGCGTGCGGCCGGGTCGAGCTTGTCGGCCAGGTGGGTGCGGTAGAGGTCGACATTGTCCTTGTTCTTGGCGATGCCGAAGAACTGGAAGAACGCCTCGTGGTCCGGCAGATGGCGAAGTGCCGCAAGCTTCAAGCGCGTCAGCGCAATATGCGCCGGGTTGAGGTCGAGGGCGGTGATCTGCGCCGGGTCGGCGACCAGGTAATTGAGGATGTTACAGCCGCCGGACGCGATCGTGACAACCCGGCTGTCGGGCCGGAGATCGAGCGCCTCGAGGTCGACGGCCGGGTCTTCCCAGATCTGGTTATAGACGAAGCGGGCAAACCAGAGCGCGAACAGCCGGTCGAGCAGCGCTTGTTTCTTGCTGGGAGCCTGCCGATAGACCGCCTTCTTGATTGCTGCGGTCTTGCTACGCGCCAGTGCCACCATCGGGAAAGCCCATCCCTCGTTGCGGGCCCTTCGGCAGCGTGCCCATGGGCCGGAGTAACGAGCGGAATAGGAGCAAAGTCAGGGCCGGTCTACTAGATTTAGGGGGCCCGGCGATGATTTCACCGAGCCTCCACAGAACCGTCTCCGAACTGTCATTTTACTTAAGAAAGACCACTTTTCTCGGAGAACCGACGCCCGTTTCTTAAGCAGAGCGAGGAGTGGACGGCGCACGGACGCCATCCGACTCCTCGTTTTCCGTCAGGCGCCGGCGCTTACGCCAGCGCCAGCACCAGGGCGCCCACGAGCCAGCAATAGATCGCGAACGGCCGCATCGCATTCACCTCGTGGCGGCGGAACCAGATCATCAGCGCCCAGACGCTGAGGAAGGCGATGACGCCGGCGACGAGGCCGCCGATCGTAGCATTGCCCATGGTGCCGGCCGGCGCATGGGCGAGCTTCGGCAGTTCGAGCACGCTCGCACCCAGGATGATCGGCGTTGCCAGCAGGAACGAGAAACGCGCGGCTGCCTCGTGGGTGAGGCCGGCCCAGAAGCCCGCGACCATGCTGGCGCCGGAGCGCGAGAAGCCGGGGACGAGCGCCAGCGACTGGGCAAGCCCGACCAGCACCGCCTGGGTGAAGCTCAGTTCCTGGACCTCCTTCGTGCCGCGCCTCTGTAGCTTCTCGCCGGCATAGAGCAGCACGCCGTTCAAGAGCAGGAAGAAGGCGGCCGAGGTCACGCTGGAGAAGATGCCTTTCAGGAGCTTCTCGAACACGAGCCCGATGATCGCCGCCGGGATGGTGCCGACGATCACCAGCATGAGCGTCCGCCGCGCCGTCACCGCGCGGCTGTCGAACAGGCTCATCAGGAAATCGAGCCAGTCGCGCCAGAAGAAGACAAAAAGCGCCACCGCCGTGCCGAGGTGCAGCATGACGACGAACGGCAGGAAATGCTCTTTCAGGAATTCCGGGCTCAGGTCCCAGCCGAAGGCGAAAGGCGTGAGGACCGCGTGAGCGACGGAGGAGATGGGGAAAAGCTCGGTGATGCCTTGGATGATGGAAATGATCAGGGTCTGAAGGAGATCCATGTCGCCTCGGCAGATGGTGGAACGGGGGGCGGACCGGCTATAGCAAGTCCGGACCGGGGTGCCCAGTGTAAAAGCCGGGGCTGAAGATGCGGGATCAGTCGCGCGTCAAGCTGGCAAGCCCGACGCCGGCACCGATCAGGAAGGTGCCGGCGATGCGATTGGTGAGGCGCGCGAAGCGTGGCCGGAGTGCCAGCCGCGTCGCCTGGGCCGCGAGGCAGGCATAGAACAGCTGCACCACGAACTCGATCACGACGCTTACCAGCGCCAGCACCACCAACTGCACCGCCACGGGCCGCTGCGTATCGACGAATTGCGGCAATAGTGCGGTGAAGAACAGCAGCGCCTTCGGGTTCGCGACCTGGACGACGAAGGCATGGGTGAAGAGCCCGGCAGCCCGCCCGCGCGCCACAGGGGCGGCCGCGACGGCGAGGCTCGACGTCCGGTCGAAGAAGGTCCGGACGCCGAGCCAGAGGAGATAGGCAGCGCCCAGCCACTTGATCGCGAAGAACAATTCATACGAGGCAAGCAGCAAGGCGCCGAGGCTGGTCGCCGACAGGACGAAATAAAGCGTGTTGCCGGCGATGATGCCGAAGATCGACCAGAGCGCGCGGCCGGCGCCGTGCTTCAGCGCCTGGGACAGGATGGTCAGCACCGCGGGCCCGGGCGTCAGGCACAGCACCAGCTCCGTGACCGCGAACAGCGCGACGAGCTGCCAGTTCATGACCTATAGGACTTTCTTGGCCGCGGCCTCGGCGATGAAGCGCTCGAACGCGGCAAGCGTCGGCTCGCTCACGTGATGCTCCATGCCCTCGGCATCGGCGCGCGCGGTTTCGGGATCGATGCCGAGCGCCTCGAGGAAACGCAGCACGATCTGGTGCCGGCGCCGGCATTCGAGCGCCAGCGCCCGGCCGGCATCGGTCAGGAAGATCGAGCGATAGGGCTGCTGCTGGACATAGCCGTCGCGCTGCAGCCGGCCGATGGTATTGACCACGGTCGCGTGTGCAACCCCCAGCCGTCGCGAGATATCGACGGCCCGCGCCTCGCCCTGGGTGTCGATGAGGTCGGCGATCAGCTCGCAATAGTCCTGCGCCATCATGCTGTCGCGCTGGCGCCGCTGCTGGCCGAATGCCCGCGCCTGGCTTTCCGGCTCGTCGACCACGCAGCTCAAGACGCCGATGACCGGCGTCTCCCTGTCCTCGCCCATTGCGCCACTTCCTTGCTCTACCGGGCTCGGATCCTAGCAAGCGGGCGGCGATTTTGTAAGGCGGGCCGGGCCGCCCTCGCCCGCCAAGCGCCTGTCGGTCACAATTATTTCAACGACTGGCATCTTGTACCGAATATAGCCAATGCTATAATCTCATTATCGAGCTTCATCCGAGGGGGCAGAACGCCCATGGCACCGAGCGATGTCAGCCTAGCCGAACCGATGACCCCGGGTCTCGCCCCGCGGTCGGTCTCGCTTGGCCCGGTGCATCGGTCGATCCGGATCCCGGTCGACGCCGGCTGGTTCCGCAAGCTCCTCGCCTTCGGCGGCCCGGGCTATCTTGTATCCGTGGGATACATGGACCCGGGCAACTGGGCGACCGACCTCGCCGGCGGCTCGGCCTACGGCTACACCCTGCTCTCGGTCGTGGTGCTCTCCAGCCTGATGGCGATGCTGCTGCAGGCGCTGAGCCTCCGGCTCGGCATCGCAACCGGCCGCGACCTCGCCCAATTGAGCCGCGAGCGGTTCGGGCCCAGGGCGTCCTTCGCCTTCTGGGCGGTCGCCGAACTCGCCATCGTGGCCTGCGACCTGGCCGAGGTGATCGGCACGGCGATCGCGCTCGAGCTGCTGTTCGGCCTGCCGCTCCTCTGGGGCGTGCTGCTGACGGCCGGCGATACGCTCCTGGTGCTGGGGCTACAGCGCTGGGGCTTCCGCGGCGTCGAGGCGCTGGTCGTGGGCCTCATCGCGCTCATCACTGTTTGCTTTGGTTACGAGCTGCTCGTGTCCTCGCCGGCGATGGCCGGCGTCCTGGGCGGGCTCGTGCCGCGTACGCAGATCGTGCACGACCCGGCCATGCTCTATGTCGCGATCGGCATCATCGGCGCCACCGTGATGCCGCATAACCTCTATCTGCATTCGGCGCTGGTGCAGACGCGCGGCTATGCCGAGGACGAGCACGGCAAGCGCGAGGCGATCCGCTTCGCGACCATCGATTCCAACGTGGCCCTTGGCTTCGCGCTCCTTATCAACGCCGCGATCCTGGTGCTGGCGGCCGCCACGTTCCACACCTCCGGCCATCAGGACATCGCGGAGCTGCAGGACGCCTACCACCTGATCGCGCCGCTGCTGGGCGCGCCGCTGGCCGCGACCGTGTTCGCGCTGGCCCTGCTCTGCGCCGGCCAGAATTCGACGCTGACCGGCACGCTCGCCGGGCAGATCGTCATGGAGGGCTTCCTCCACATGCGCATCCGGCCGTGGCTCCGGCGGCTCGTCACGCGCGCCCTCGCCGTGGTGCCGGCCGCCATCGTCGTGGCACTCTCGGGCGAGCAGGCAACCGGCGACATGCTGATCGGCAGCCAGGTCGTGCTCAGCCTGCAACTGCCCTTCGCCATGATCCCGCTCGTCTGGCTCACCGGCGACAAGCGGCTGATGGGCCCATTCGCCAATTCCCGCATGATGTCGATCGCCGCCTGGACCGTGTCGCTCCTCATCGTGGCGCTCAACCTCAAGCTCGCTGCGGACATGCTGTTCTAGCGAGCGCCCGCGGCCAGCGGCGCGACGCTTTGCCCCAGACCCGAAACGCATCATGCGGCGGGACGTGATGCGCTCCCGCCGCTCTGCTATAGAGGCGGCCATGATCGCCCTTCGGCGCCCTGTCGCCCCGCTCCTCGTCCTTGTCGGCCTCGGCGCTCCCGCCGCGGCGCTGGCTCATCCGCACATCTTCATCGAAGAGCATGTCGAGGTGCTGTTCGACCACGACACTGTGACCGGCGTACGCATGACCTGGAGCTTCGACGAGCTCTATAGCTCCATGCTGCGCTCCGACTATACCTCGACGAAGAAGGGGCCGATCACGGCCAAGGACGTGCAGAACCTGCACGACAAGGCCTTCACGAACCTCGCGACCGTGCATTACTTCACGACCATGAGCCTCGACGGCAAGCCGGTCGAATTCGGCACGCCCAAGGATTTCACGGCGAGCTTCAATGCCGACGACAAGGCGATCTACAGCTTCGTCATCCCGCTGACCCTGCCCAAGGCGGCGCCCAAGAACCTGCTGGAGATCGCGGTGTTCGACCCGGAATATTACGTGGATTTCGAACTCGCGACCGACGATCCGGTCAAGGCGACCGGCGGTGCCGCGCTCAAGGCGGACTGCCAGCCCGGCACGGTGCGGCGCGACACCCAGGGCTGGGGCCAGGTCGACGCCGACATCGTGTCCTGCACCTATCAGGGCGGCGCCTGATGCGCCGGCTCCTCTTCGTCCTGCTGCTGCTCGCGACGGGGCTCGCTGCCGGGCTGGCGGGCGCTGCCAAGGCCGACCCGTTCACCGGCGGCGGCGGCACGCCGCTGTCGAGCAAGCCCGCGGGCCAACCGGAGGCGCCAGCGGCGCAGCCTGGCGACGTTGCGGCTACGCTGCCCGTCACCGGCCTTTTCAACGGCATGCTGCAACGGCTGGCTCACCAGCAGATGCTGCTGAACGAACGCATCTCGCACCAGTTCAAGGCCGTGCGCGACACCGGCTCGCGCACCGCCTTCGCGACCATCCTGGCGCTTGCCTTCCTTTACGGCGTGCTGCACGCGGCCGGCCCCGGCCATGGCAAATCGATTGTTGCCGCCTATTTCGTCGCGAACGAGGCCCGCTGGACCAGCGGCGTGATGATGGGCGGCGTCATCTCGCTCCTGCAGGGCTTGACCGCCATCGTCGTGGTGTCCCTGCTATCGCTGGTCCTCCGGACCAGCCAGATGGCGATCGAGAACAACGGCGCCATGGTCGAGTTCTTGAGCTATGGCCTGGTCGTGCTGATCGGCCTGGTGCTGTTCTGGCGTGCGGCCACGGGCCGGGGACACCACCATCATCATGGGCCCGCTCCGCTCGGCCACGACCACCATGCCTGCGGCCATGATCATCATCATGACCACGATCACCACGACCACGGGCATCACCACCCGGCACCGGCGCACAGCTCGTTCCGCCACATCCTGACGCTCGCGGCCGGCGTCGCCCCCTGCGCCAGCGCCATCATCATCATGCTGTTCGCGCTCGCCAACGGCGCGATGCTGGTCGGCACGATTGCGGTCATGTCGCTGTCGCTCGGCATGGGCCTGACCGTCTCGGCGATCGGCGTGCTGTCGATCCTGGCGCGCGGCCTGATGAAGCGCTTCGCCGGCGGCGAGACGGCGGCCGGCGAACGGCTCGAGCGCGTGCTCAACATCGCCGGCTCGGTCCTGGTCGTGGGCTTCGCCGGCCTGCTGATGCTGGGCGCCTGGGAGCGGCTTTAGCGGCCCGCGCCGCTCGTCAGCTGATCACGGCGTCTTCGCCCGCTCGATCAAATAGTCCTCGCCCTCGTAGATGTAGATCGCCCGATCCTGACCGATGAACAGAACACGGGCGTAGGGGCCGTCGTCACAGTTGAGTCGGGCGTCGGTGATCGTCCCCTTCGGCGAAGCCAGCGCGTGTGCGCCCTTCGGCAGCTTGAACAATTTGATTGCGGACAGCCAAGGGAGCTGACGGTTCGGATACGATGCGCCCGTGGCGCAGTTCGTGGAGAACGGGTCGTTGAACGAGTCGTCAGATATAACGATCTGGGTGCCGATCTCCGGCGTCTTGCGACCTTGGCAATCGCTGCACAGAACCTTGGTCACGGTCCAGGTGCCGAACATCTCAGGCGTCCCCTGCGGCGTCGACATGGGCTGAGACGCGTCGTCCGCCATCGCCGCGCCGATGCCGACCATGGCAGCGGCGACCGCCACTAGGGTTGGGAGCAACCTCATTGTGCCGAACCGATGTAGCGGAGGAACTGCTTCTTCCGGGACCACCACCAGCGATCCGGTACGTTCACCTTGCCTACGCCCCCGGACTGCATGCCGACGAATTGGGAAGCAGACAGCATGATCGCTACGTGCGCCGGGAAGGAGCGCTTCACGCCCTTCTGGACCTCGTACGGTACCGGCCCGGCCGGGAAGTAGACGATGTCTCCGGCCTGTGGCGCTCCGGTCACCGACTGGAATTGTAGCCTGTCTTTTGCGATCTCATCCGAGCTCTCGCGCACGAACAGCGGGTTCACCGTCTTGATCGCGAGCCAGACGAAATACGAGCAGTCGAAGGCTTGATCGGAGACAGGGGGAGTTGCGTATGTGGCGGCCTGCTTGGTTTGCCAGAGCTTGGCGGCCGCAACGGCGATCCTATCCGACGTGGTGGCGGCAGGTGATTGATCGTCTGGCATCTGGTCCGGCGTCCTTCGATGGCGTCTGCACCGGAGCGTACGCTAAGGTCGAGACGGCGGGAAGCGGCACCACCTGACGATGTTGTCCACGATACCGGGGCTGGCGATCGCGAGTGGGATGCGCGACGCGCGCTTGTCGCGGTCGAAATGTAACGTTATATCCTTTTCTTTCGATCGAACGGGTGGACCGCAGCATGGCGATGGAGACGGAGCACGGGCTTGATCACGCGCATGTCCGCCGCCGGGCGTCGCTACCGGTAGCGGGGACGAGCCCGCTTGCCCATGGCCTGGGTTTCCGGCTCGCCTGGGCCGGCGGCCTGTCGGCGCTCTTGTGGCTCGGCGTCGCCTGGGCATTGCAATGACAAGCGTTGCAATGAGTGGAGCCGTAATGAGCACGGCCAAGACCGCGTCGGGCGCCGCGGTCGCAGTCGAGGATCTGACCGTCGCCTACGAGCGGCATCCGGCGATCCATCACATTCGCGGCCGGTTCGCGGCCGGCTCGCTCACTGCCATTATCGGCCCTAACGGCGCCGGCAAGTCGACGCTCGTCAAGACCATCGCCGGCACGCTTCGCCCGGTGAGCGGCCGCGTCCGGCGCGATCCGGCCGGGCCTGCGCGGCTTGCCTATCTGCCGCAGCAGTCGGAGATCGAGCGCGGTTTCCCGATCACCGTGCTCGACACGGTGCTGCTCGGCGCCTGGCGCCGCATCGGCTGGCACCGCGCCGCCGGCCGGGCCGAGACGGAGGCCGCGCTGGCGGCGCTCGACGCCGTCGGTCTCGCCCATTTCGAGCAGCGCGGCGTCTCGACACTCTCGTCCGGCCAGTTCCAGCGCGTGCTGTTCGCGCGCCTCATGGTGCAGGACGCGCCGCTGATCCTGCTCGACGAGCCGTTCACCGCACTCGACAGCAAGACGACGCGCGATCTTCTGGCGCTGGTCGAGCGCTGGCACCGCGAGGGCCGCACGATCATCGCCGTGCTGCATGATTTCGAGCAGGTGCGCGCCCATTTCCCGGAGAGCCTGCTTATCGCGCGCGAGCTCGTCGCCTGGGGCCCGACCGAGACGGTGCTGACGCCGGACAATCTGGCGGCCGCGCGGCGCATCTCTGAAGCCTGGGATGAGAACGCCGTCGCCTGCCATGCGGCGGCCGAGGATGCGCTGAGGGCTCGCGCCTGATGCTCTACGACTTCCTGGCCGGACCGTTCGTCGAGTTCCCGTTCCTCAGGCGCGCGCTCGTCGGCGCGCTGGCGCTGGCGCTTGGCTGCGGCCCGATCGGCACGTTCCTGGTCTTGAGGCGCATGAGCCTGATGGGCGATGCCATGAGCCATGCGGTGCTGCCGGGGGCGGCGATCGGCTTCATGTTCGCAGGATTGTCGCTGCCGGCGATGAGCCTCGGCGGCCTCGGCGCCGGGCTGCTGGTGGCGCTCCTGGCCGGCATCGTCACGCGATTGACGCCGCTCCGCGAAGACGCGAGCTTCGCCGCGTTCTATCTCATGTCGCTGGCACTGGGCGTCCTGATTGTGTCGACCCACGGCAGCAGCGTCGATCTGCTGCATGTGCTGTTCGGCACCATCCTGGCGGTCGACGACACGGCGCTGATCCTGGTCGGCGCGATTGCGACCGTGACGCTCATTGCCCTCGCCCTCATCTATCGGCCGCTCGTGCTCGACGCGTTCGACCCGGGCTTCCTGCGCTCGGTCGGCGTGCCGGGCGGCACGATCCACGCACTGTTCCTGACGCTGGTCGTGCTCAACCTGGTCGCGGGCTTCCAGGCGCTCGGCACCTTGATGGCCGTCGGCCTCATGATGATCCCGGCCGCCGCCGCGCGCTTCTGGGCGCGCGAGATCTGGTCCTTGGCCGCGGTGTCAAGCGCGCTCGCGGCGCTTGCCGGCTATGTCGGCCTGCTCGTCTCCTATCATGCCGACCTGCCGTCGGGCCCGGCCATCATCCTGACAGCCGGCCTGCTCTACCTTGTCTCCGTCGCCGTCGGCCGGCGCGATTCGATCCGCACCCGCTATTTCGTGAAGTCGCACCTGGCGGCGTGATCGCCCAGCCGCCAGTTACTTCGCCGCTTCCGCCGGATGCGGCATGGGCTGGCCGCAATGGGGGCAGCGGTCTGCAGCGGCGTCGGCCAATACCTGGCCGACCATCGCCTCAGCGTCTCGGCGCGACACGCCCATCTCGGCGCCGAGCTGCTCCATCGCCGCGGCGTCGCGCGCCCGGATCTGCCGGCCGGCGACGCCAGCGCGCAGCAGCGAGCGGTACTGCTCGCGCCGGAGGCGCAGCTGGTCCATGAAGCTGACCGTGAGCAGGCCGGAAAAGAGCGCCAGCGTACAGACGCCGACGACCGCGACGAAGCCGCCGAAAATCTTGCCCAAAGGCGTGATCGGCACCATGTCGCCGTAGCCGACGGTAGTGAGTGTCACGAGCGCCCACCAGATCGCCGCGGGGATCGAGGAGAACACCTCCGGCTGCGCGTCGCTTTCGAGCATGTACATGATGCTGCCGCTCATGATGAGCGTGATCAGCAGCATGAACAGCACGGCACCGATCGACTGCGCCTCTTCGCGGAACACGTCCCACAAGAGCGCGAAGGCGGTCGAATGGCGCGTCAGCTTCAGCATGCGCAGGAGCCGGAGCAGCCGGAGCACGCGCAGGTCGTCGGCGCCGAGCATACCCAGGATCGCCGGCAGGATCGCGACCAGGTCGACGAGCGAGAACGGCTGGGAGGCGTAGCGCAGCCGGCCCCAGACCGGCGCGCGGAATCGGGCCGAGATGCGGTCGGGCGCGCTCCACACCCGCAAGAGATATTCGACGGTGAACACGGCGGTCGAGATCTGCTCGATCCACCAGAAGGTCGCGAAATGTCGCTCGCGCAGGCTCTCGACCGATTCGAGAACGACCGAGGAGACGTTGACGACGATCAGCAGGGCGACGAAGCCGCCGATCAGCCGCCCGCCCCAGTTGGACGGCAGGTCATGGTCGAACCAGGCATTGACCCGTTGGCGTAACGTCGGCATCGAGCGCATTGCGCCTTCCCGCGCGGTTTTCTCCCTTAAATTCGAAGCCTAACCCAGCTCGGCCCCGCTGCCCACGCTTTCGGGAACAACTCGCGTTTAGCCGGCAGTCCGGGCGACGCGCAGCACGAGATCGCGCAGCCAGCGATGCGCCGGGACGGCGCCGACACGCCGGTGCCAGAGCATCGCCGTCGTCAGCACCGGCGACTCGAACGGCAGCGGCACCGTCGCGAGCGGCGCCGTCCGGGCGAACTCCTGCGCGGCCCGCTCGCTCACCACGGCGATCATGTCGGATTGCAGCAAGGCCGCGGGCGTCGCCAGCAGCGGCGCGCGAAGCGCGATCCGGCGCGCGAGCCCCGCTGCCGCGAGCGCTTCATCCACGAAGTCGACGCGTTCGCCCGACGAGGTGATCATGAGATGCGGCAGGGCTGCGAAGGCGGCGAGCGTGAGTGCGCCGGCATTCGCGGCCGCATGTCCCCGCCGCATGAGCACGGCAAAGCGATCATGGAACAGCCGCAGGTCGGCGAAGCGATCGCCGGGTGCGGCGGTGCCGCCGATCGCCAGATCGAGCATGCCCCGGTCGAGCCGGTCGGCGAGATCGAGCGTGCCGCTCGGTCGGAAGTCGAGCACGACGCTCGGCGCCTCTGCCGCCGCCGCCGTGGCGAGCGGGGCTGCCAGCACGATGGCGGCATGATTGTTGACGGCGATGGCGAACTGCCGGTCGGCGGTGGTCGGATCGAACGGCTCGGCACTGTCGAGCGCGGTGCGCAGGCCGTCGAGCGCCTCGCGCACCCCCTCCGCCAGGCTTTCCGCCTTGGGCGTCGGCGCCATGCCGTCCGGCGTGCGGACGAACAGCTCGTCCTGGAGCGCCTGACGCAGGCGGGTCAGCGCGTGGCTCAGCGCCGGCTGCGCCATGTTGAGCCGCACCGCGGCCTTGGTGACGCTGCGATCGGTCATCACCGCGTCGAACACGACGAGCAGGTTGAGATCGAGGGCGCGAAGATTCATGCGACCGGGCCTTCCCGACGAGGCAGCCTCGCCCGGCTGCTCATGTCGGAACTGATCATGTCGGACGGGCATATTGCAGTGCCGAGCATACATTGGAATGGGGCGGAGCGGCGCGGCATCTTCAAGCCACGGACATCGGAGACGCGGCATGAAGTGGACCAGAACCAGCTTCGGCCTGGTGGCGGAACGGACCGGCGGCCCGTCGGCCGAATTTCTCGTGGCAATCATCGGCGGCGCCGGCGCGTCGCCGAACCTGCTGGATGCAGCCGACGCCTGGGCCGCGGCCCTGCCGTTTGGCGCCTTCGTCGTGTTCGAGGCTGAGGGCGACATCCCCATTCGGATCACCCGGTCGCTCGCCGGGCTGCCGATCCCGAGCGGACGGCAATTGCTGGTCGGCATCGGCAAAGGCGGCGGCCTCTGCATCGACCGGGCGGTCGAGGTGCCAGCCGCCTGCACCGGTGTGCTCGTCTACGACCCGCCGGCGGCGCTTGCGACGGCCGCCGCCGCCCTCGACCGCAGGGTCAAGGTCCGCCTGGTCGGGCTCGGGTCCGACGATCCCGATCGCGAGCGGCTGCCCGGACTGCTGGTCCAGCGCCTGCGCTCGCTCGGCATCGACGCGCGCGCGACCCAGTTGCGCGAACGCAGGCTCGTGGGACCGGCGGTGCGGATCGGCACCGCCTACCTCGCCGAGCTGTCCGCCGCGGCCCTCGACCCGCCGAAGCCTTTCTATCGGCCCAGTACCGCCGTCAAACTCGGAGACTGATGATGCGCCGCAAGCTTCTCGTGCCGGCCCTCGCCATGGCCGGCGGCTTCTCCTTCGCCCTGCTGTCGCATGAACACGACGCAGTGGCCAAGGTCCCCGCCCCTGCCGTGACGCCAGCGCCCGTGCCCGTCACCGTGGCAACCGCTACGGCCGGCGACGTGCCGATCGAACTCGACGGTCTCGGCCGGGTCCAGGCGTTCAACACGGTGACCGTCCGTACCCAGGTCGAGGGGCAGATCCAGCGCATCGCCTATACCCAGGGCCAGACCGTGCATAAGGGCGATCTGCTGGTGAAGATCGACCCACGGCTCTATCAGGCCAAGCTCGAGCAGGACCAGGCGGCACTTGCCCGCGACAAGGCGCATCTGGCGAACGCGGAGGCCAACCTCAATCGCTACCTGCCGCTCGCCCATTCCGGCTTCGCGAGCGGCCAGCAGGTCGATACCCAACAGGCCATGGTGGCGCAGCAGCAGGCGACGCTGAAGGCCGACCAGGCGCAGATCGACCAGGACCAGGTCGAGGTGGACTATACGGACATCGCCGCGCCGATCGACGGCGTCGCGGGCTTCCGTCTGGTCGATGAGGGCAACGTCGTCCATCCGACGGATGCGAACGGGCTCGTGACCATCACGGAGGTCCAGCCGATCGCCGTGCTGTTCACGCTGCCCCAGGCGGATCTGCCCGAGATCCAGCAGCGCATGGCGGCGGCGGGCCAGACCGGCCTTGCGGTCGAGGCCTATTCCCAGGACGGCGCGCGGAAGCTCGACCAAGGCACGCTCGAGACCACCAACAATATGGTCGACGCCGCGAGCGGCACGATCACGCTGCGCGCCGATTTCCCGAACGCCGGGAAGCTCCTGTGGCCAGGCGAATTCGTCCAGGCCCGGCTCGTCCTCTCCGTCCGCCACGACGGCGTCGCCGTGCCGGCCGCCGTGGTCCAGCGCGGCCCGGCCGGCAGCTACGCCTGGGTCGTCGATCCAAGCGGGACCGCGATCATGCAGCCGATCCAGGTCGCCCAGCTGGCCCATGGCCGGGCGCTCGTCACGTCGGGTCTCGCTCCCGGCCAGAAGGTGGTGACCGACGGGCAATACGGCCTTGAGCCGGGAACACGCGTCGCCGAGCAGACCGCGAACGAAGTCGCTAGTGCGGCCCCACTCAAGAATGCGCAAACCGACATGCTGGGGATCCAGCCATGAGCACAGAAACCAGCCATACGGGCGGCCTGTCCGCCCCGTTCATCCGCCGCCCGATCGCGACGCTCATGCTGATGATCGGCGTCGTCCTCATCGGCATCATCGCTTACGGCACCCTGCCGGTCGCGGCGCTGCCGTCGGTCGATCTGCCGACGATCCAGGTGACGGCGCAGCTGCCGGGCGCCGATCCGGAGACCATGGCCTCGTCGGTCGCAACGCCGCTCGAGCGGCAGTTCGGCCAGATTCCGGGCCTGTCGCAGATGACGTCCGCGAGCGCCACCGGCTTCGCCCAGGTGACCCTGCAGTTCGATGCCTCGCGCACGGTCGATTCCGCGGCGGGCGACGTCCAGGCCGCGATCAATGCCGCGGGCGGCGACCTGCCCAAGACCATGCCGACGCCGCCGACCTACCGCAAGACGAACCCGGCGGATACGCCGATCCTGATCCTGGCGCTGACCTCGGACACGCTGCCGCTGACCACGGTCGACGATTACGCCGAGAGCATCCTGGCCCAGAAGCTGTCGCAGGTGCCGGGCGTCGGCCTCGTCACGATCGGCGGGCAGCAGCAGCCGGCCATGCGGGTCGAGATCAACCCGCAGCAGCTGGCGGCCCAAGGGTTGGCGCTCGAGGACGTGCGAACGGCGCTCGCCGCCGTGACGGTCGACAATCCCAAGGGCACCCTCGAAGGCAAGCAGCAGGCCTATGCGCTGCAGACGAACGACCAGCTGACCAAGATTACCGATTTCAACAACGTGATCGTCGCCTACAAGAACGGCGCGCCGATCCGGGTCAAGGACATCGGCCATGCCGAGATCGGGCCGGCCAACGACGAGCTGGCAGCCTGGTACGGCCACGGCCGCGGCATCATTCTCGCGGTGCAGCGCCTGCCCGGTGCGAATGTCATCCAGACCGTCGACCGCATCAACCAGGAACTGCCGCAGCTCGAGGCCTCGCTGCCGCCGGCGATCAAGATTTCGCTCGTCTCCGACCGCACGACCACCATCCGCGCCTCGGTCGCCGACGTGCAGTTCACGCTGGCGCTGACCATCGGCCTCGTCGTGATGACGATCCTCGTCTTCCTGCGCAACCTGTGGGCGACAATCATCCCGGGCATCGCCGTGCCGCTGTCGATCGTCGGCACCTTCGCGGTCATGGCGGTGCTGGGCTATTCGCTCGACAACCTGTCGCTCATGGCGCTGTCGATCGCCGTCGGCTTCGTCGTCGACGACGCGATCGTCATGGTCGAGAACATCGTCCATCATCTGGAGCACGGCAAGAAACCGCTCGAGGCGGCGCTCGCGGGCGCCGGCGAGATCGGCTTCACCATCCTGTCGATCTCCGTCTCGCTCGTCGCCGTCTTCATCCCGCTCCTGCTGATGAACGGCGTGGTCGGCAAGCTCTTCCAGGAATTCGCCGTCACCGTCGCGGTCGCGATCGGCGTCTCCGCCTTCGTCTCGCTCACGCTGACGCCGATGCTGTGCGCCTATCTCCTGAAGCCGGTGCCGGCCGGCGGAGCGCGGCACGGCCTCGCCTACCGGCTGCTCGAGCGCGGCTTCGACCGGCTGGCGGCCGGCTATGACGCAGCCCTCACGCGGGCGCTCCGGCACCAGCGCACGATGCTCGTCGTCATGCTCGCGACGGTCACGCTCACTGGCTACCTGTTCGTCAGCATCCCCAAGGGCTTCTTCCCGCAGCAGGACACCGGCCTCATCGCCGGCGTCACGGAGGCGGCGCAGGACGTGTCGTCTGAGGCGCTCGCCACCAAGCAGCAGCAGGTCGTGGACCTGGTGCTCAAGGACCCGGCCGTCGCCTCGGTCGCGAGCTACGTCGGGCCCGGCGGCACCAACCCCTCGCCGAACCAGGGCCGCCTGTTCATCGCGCTGAAGCCCCGGGGCCAGCGCGGGCCGCACGCGAGCGCCGACGAGGTGATCCGGCGCCTCAGCCGGCAGCTCGAGGGTGTTACTGGCATCCATCTCTACATGCAGGCGTCCCAGGACATCACGATCGGCGGCCGGGTCGCCAAGACGCAGTACCAGTACACGCTGACCGACGTGAATGCCGGGGAGCTCGCGAGCTGGGCGCCGAAGGTCGTCGCCGCCGTCGCCAAGCTCAAGAGCGTCGCCGCCGTCACGAGCGACCAGCAGAGTGCCGGCCTACAGTTCTCGATCGCGATCGATCGCGACGCGGCCTCGCGCCTGGGAATCCAGCCGCAGGACATCGACAACGCGCTCGACGACGCCTTCGGCCAGCGCGTGGTGACCAAGGTCTTCACCTCGCTCAACCAGTATTACGTGATCCTGGAGGTCGACCCGGCCTTCCGGCACGGACCGGATGCGCTCACGTCGATCTACCTGCGCTCGTCGGCGGGCGCGCCCGTGCCGCTCGACCAGGTCGCGCATCCGACGGCAACCACGGCGCCGCTGCTGGTCAACCACCAGGGACAGTTCCCGTCGGTCACCGTCTCGTTCAACCTGGCGCCGGGCAGCTCGATCGGCACGGCGGTCACCGATGTCCAGCAGACCGTCGCGGCCCTGCACCTGCCGCGCAGCATCCAGGCGTCGTTCCAGGGCACGGCGCATGCCTATGAGACGGCGCTCGCCGGCCAGCCGGCGCTGATCGCCGCGGCGCTGGCCGCGGTCTACCTGATCCTGGGCATGCTCTACGAGAGCGCCATCCACCCGGTCACGATCCTCTCCACCTTGCCGTCGGCCGGCCTGGGCGCGCTCCTGACCTTGATGGCCGCCGGCATGCCGCTCGACGTTATCGGCATCATCGGCATCGTGCTCTTGATCGGCATCGTGAAGAAGAACGGCATCATGATGGTCGATTTCGCGCTCGCCGCCGAGCGCGAGGGCAAGACGCCGCTCGAGGCCGTCCATGCCGCCTGCCTCTCGCGCTTCCGGCCGATCCTGATGACGACGATGTGCGCGATCCTGGGCGGCATCCCGCTCATGGTCGGCACCGGCACCGGCTCGGAAATCCGCCAGCCGCTGGGCTATGCCATGGTCGGCGGCCTGGCGGTGAGCCAGGTGCTGACCCTGTTCACGACGCCGGTCGTCTACCTCTACATGGGCCGGCTGGAGCAGGCCGTGGGACGGCTGCGCGCGCTTCTGCGGCAGCTCGTCCGACGCCGGCCGTCCGCGGCTTGAGCCGGCCCGTCTATCAGGCCGGATGGGCCGCGAACACCTCCTTCGCCGCGAACAGGCCGTTGAGTGCCGCGGGGAAGCCGGCATAGACCGCCATCTGCATGATGGTCTCGACGATCTCCTCGCGGCCGAGCCCGACATTGAGGCCGGCCGCGATATGGACCTTGAGCTGGGGTGCGGCATTGCCGAGCGCGGTCAGCGCCGCGATGGTCGCGATCTCGCGGCTTCTCAAGTCCAGGCCCGGGCGCGAATAGATGTCGCCGAACGGGAACTCCAGGAGATAGCGGGCGAAATCGGGCGCGATGTCGGCAAGCGCGTCGATCACCTTCTGCCCGCCCGCGCCGTCGATCTCAGCGAGGGCGCGCTGCCCCCGCTCGAACCGGTCGTTGGTCTCGTAGTGCGTCTGCGTCATGGCTCTGCTCCATCCGATCGTCGTCGGCATAGCCGGCGATCTTGTCATCCAGGACGGCAAGGCAGGCCTGAAGCTCGGCCACATGGGCGCGGACCTGGTCCCGATGCCGTTCGAGCAACTCCCGTCGCTCGGCATTGGTCTCCGGCCCCCGGGCCCGCAGCTGGGCGTAGCGCACCATCTCGCGGATCGGCATCGCGGTCGTCTTGAGACGCCCGATGAACTCGACCCACGGCAGGATGCTCACGTCATAGTCCCGCTGGCTCGACGTGCGCGGCACGCGCGGCAACAGCCCGATCCGCTCGTAATAGCGGATCGTGTAGGTGCTGAGGCCGGTACGCCGGGCGAGATCGCCGATCTTCATGCTCTACCTTGTTTCCGTCACGACGCTGGGACTTCTACAAGTTAGAGCGCGCTCTAAGTCAAGCGGTTGTTTTCGTCGGCACATCGCCGAGCGCTGCCGCGATCAGCACGCGCCCGGCGGACGCGAGCGCCTTGGCCGGCCCGTCGGCGCCCAAGGCCTGGCCCGCCGTGTAGGCGCCGTCGATGACGAGCTGCAGCTGGTCGGCGAGCGTCTGCGGGTCGCGCACGCCCGCACCCTCGGCCATGGCGCGGAGCCGCTCGTTCACCCGATGCTTGTGCGCACGGATGACCGCATCGGCCGGCAGGGCCGAGCCCGGGAACTCCGTCGCGGTATTGAGGAACGGGCAGCCACGGTACGCTTCCGACACCGTCCGGCGGGTGATCGCATCGAGCAGGGCTTCGAGCTGCGCCCGCGGATCGTCCGGATATGCTGCGACCGTGCGGTCCCAGCGCTCCCAGAACTCGAGATTGCGCCGTTCCAGATAGGCTGCGACCAGATCGTCTTTGGACGGAAAGGCGCGATAGAGGCTCATCTTGGCGACGCCCGCGGCGGCGATGATCGTGTCGATGCCGACCGCGCGCACGCCCTGGTGATAGAACAGCTCGCTCGCGACGTTCAGGATCCGCTCGCGCGCAGAGAGCTTGTCGGCGAGCTTGTCGGCGGAAGGCGCTTCGGGCGCCAGTTTGCGGGATACGCTCATGCCACTACCGATTTGTGATCTTCGCTGTTGACATGATACAGACCTGTCTCTCACATTACCAGCGCAATGAGCCGAAACTCTGAAGGCTGGTCCCTCATGCGTTCAAAGCGTCTGCATTACGGCTGGATCGTCGCCGCCATCACTTTTCTGACCTTGTTGGCCGCGGCCGGCGTGCGCTCGACGCCGAGCGTACTGATGGTGCCGCTCGAGAGTGAATTCCACTGGAGCCGCGCCACGATTTCAAGCGCGGTCGCGGTCAATATCCTGCTCTACGGCCTGATGGGCCCCTTCGCCGCCGCCATCATGGAGCGGTTCGGCATCCGCCGCACGATGGTCTCAGCGCTCACCGTCATCGCCTTTGGCGTCGCCATGACGCCGCTCATGACCGAGCCCTGGCAGCTCATCCTGCTGTGGGGCGTCGTGGTCGGCAGCGGCACGGGCGTCACAGCCATGGTGCTGGGCGCCACCGTCGTCGCCCATTGGTTCACCGAACGGCGCGGGCTCGTCATGGGCATCCTGACCGCCAGCACGGCGACCGGGCAGCTCGTGTTCCTGCCGATGCTGGCAAGCTTCGCCGATGCCTATGGCTGGCGCTCGGTCTCGCTCACGGTTGCCGGCGTCTCGGCCGTGATGGTGCCGGTCGTGGCGCTGTTCATGCGCAACCGGCCGGGCGACCTGGGCTTGCGCCCCTATGGCGAGCCCGAAGGCACCGAGCCGCCGGTCCATGTTGCCGGCAACCCGTTCACCCGTGCGATCAATGCGCTCATCGCCGGCTTCCGCTCGCGTGACTTCTGGCTGCTGGCCGGCAGCTTCTTCGTGTGCGGCGCCAGCACCAACGGGCTCATCGGGACCCATCTCATTCCGGCCTGCGTCGACCACGGCATCCCCGAGGTAACCGGCGCCAGCCTGCTCGCCGCCATGGGCATCTTCGACTTCTTCGGCACGACGCTGTCCGGCTGGCTCAGCGACCGCTGGGACAACCGCTATCTGCTCGCCTGGTACTACGGGCTGCGCGGCCTGTCTCTCCTGTTCCTGCCCTTCTCGTTCGATCTGAGCTTCGCGGGCCTGTCGATCTTCGCCGTGTTCTATGGGCTCGACTGGATCGCGACCGTGCCGCCGACGGTCCGGCTTGCGACCAATGCGTTCGGCAAGGAGAACGTCGGCATCATGTTCGGCTGGATCGGCGCCGCCCACCAGCTGGGCGCCTCGTTCGCAGCCTATGGCGCGGGCCTGCTCAGGACCGACCTCGGCTCCTATACCCAGGCCTTCATGATCTCGGGCGCGCTCTGCGTCGGCGCCTCGGTCATGGTGCTGTTCATCGGCCTGAAGCGTGGCCGGGACGAGGGCGAGCTGCGGCCGATCGCCATCCCGGCCGAGTGACGATTACGACAGGGCGGCGCCGTCGCGCACTTGCCGCGCGGCCGGCGCCGCCCTATCTTCTTGCGCATGGGGGAATGCAGGCTCCCCTTTAGACGATCGTCGTCCAAGCTCTGCTTCAACCACCGCCGCCCCGCGGCGTGGAGGGAGCTATGGACGTTTCGGTCTGTCCCGAAGACCTTCAGCAATCGCGGGGCGCCTTTCCGCCACCGCTCGTCATCGACGTGCGGCCGAACGAGGCGTTCGCGGCCTGGCACCAGATGCTGCCGGGTGCCATCCGGCGCGACCCCGACGAGCTTCCAGAGTGGGTCGGCGCGATCGAGATCGGCCGGCCGATCGTCGTCTATGGCGTCCAGGGGCGCGAGGTCAGCCAAGTGGCCGCGACGGCGCTCCGCGAGCGCGGGTTCGTTGCCCAGTTCCTCAAGGAGGGCATCCAGGGCTGGCTCGATCGCGGCTTCCCGCTGCGGCCGGTCGAGGATCCGTCGCTCTGGGTCACGCGCGAGCGGCCGAAGGTCGACCGCATCGCCTGCCCGTGGCTGATCCGCCGGTTCATCGATCCGGACGCGCGCTTCCTCTATGTCCCGGCAGACGCGGTGCTGGCGGCCGCCGCCGCGACCGGCGCCACCCCCTATGACATCCCCGGCGTCGAGCTTGGCCATCACGGCGACGAATGCAGCTTCGACGCCATCCGCCATCGCTATCGGCTCGAGGCGCCCGAACTCGATGCGCCGGGGCTCGACCGGCTGGCGACGATCGTTCGCGGCGCCGACACGGGCCGGCCCGATCTGGTACCGGAGGCGGCAGGCCTGCTCGCCGTGTCGCGCGGCCTGTCCGCCGTCTTCGACGATGACCATCGCCAACTGCGCCACGGGCTCGTCGTCTATGACGCACTCTACGCCGCATGCCGCGCCGGATCGTTGTCGTGAGCGAGATAGGCATGAGCAAGCTCGAGGCGCCCGATATCGCCGTCGGACCGACCGTGGGCCACGGGGTCACCCTCGGCGAGGCCACGCGCGTCTGGGCGCGCGTCGCGATGCTGAGCTTCGGCGGACCCGCCGGCCAGATCGCCGTCAAGCACCGCATCCTGGTCGAAGAGAAAAAATGGATCGGCGAGACCCGCTTCCTGCATGCGCTCAACTACTGCATGCTTCTGCCGGGTCCCGAGGCGCAGCAGCTTGCGACCTACATCGGCTGGCTGCTGCACGGCATTCGCGGCGGGCTGATTGCCGGCGGGCTGTTCGTCCTGCCCGGCTACGTCGCGCTCATGATCTTGAGCTGGCTCTACGCCGGGTACGGCGACATCGGCGCGGTCCAGGGCCTGTTCTTCGGACTCAAGGCCGCCGTGCTGGCGGTCGTGCTTGAAGCGCTGGTCAAGATCGGCAAGCGGGCGCTGCGCAACCGCGTCATGGTCGGCCTCGCAGGACTGGCCTTCGTCGCGATCTTCTTCTTCGGCGTCCCCTTCCCGCTGATCGTGATCGCGGCCGCCCTGGTGGGCTTCGTCGGCAACGCGGCGGGGATCGCAGCCTTCCGTCCCGGTGCGAACGGCAAGACCGCCGCCACCGACGACGGCTCGGCGGCGATCGACCGGGCATTCGCGCGCGAAATCCCCGAGCATGTCCGGCCGGCAACCGGTCGCGCGCTCCGGATCGCAGCGATCTGCCTCGTGCTCTGGCTCGGGCCGCTCGTCGTCCTGCTGGCGACGGTCGGCACGCAGAACGTGTTCACCGACATCGCCGCGTTCTTCGCGACCATGGCCGTCGTCACGTTTGGCGGCGCCTACGCGGTGCTAGCCTATGTCGCGCAGGCGGCGGTCGAGCACTACGGCTGGCTCCAGCCGGGCGAGATGCTGGCCGGTCTCGGCATGGCCGAGACGACGCCGGGTCCCCTCATCATCGTGCTCCAGTTCGTGGGATTCATGGGCGCCTTCCGCCATCCGGGGCTGCTGCCGCCGATGCTGGCGGGCGTCTTGGGCGGCACGCTCGCTACCTGGACCACTTTCGCGCCGTGCTTTCTGTGGATCTTCGTCGGCGGGCCGTACATCGAGGCGCTGCGCGGCAACAAGGCGCTGTCGGCGGCGCTCTCCGCCATTACCGCGGCGATCGTCGGCGTCGTGCTGAACCTCGCCGTCTGGTTCGCGATTCACACGCTGTTCGGCCGGGTGGACGTCGCCCATCCCGGCTTCGCCCTCCGCCTCCAGGTGCCCGATCCGGGCTCGATCAGCATCGGAACGCTGATCCTGGCCACGGCCGCCATGCTCGCCCTGTTCCGGTTCAAGGTCGGGATGATCCCGACCCTGGCAGTCTGCTCGGCGCTCGGCGTGGGCAGTTATTTTCTCGGAGTAATGCAATGATTGCTGCAAGGAAGATTGCCTTCGTCTGCCTGCACGGCTCGGCCAAGAGCCTGATCGCCGCCGAATATCTGAACCGCGCTGCCCGCGAACGGGGGCTGCCGCTCACCGCGACCACGGCGGGCCCGGAGCCCGATGCGGCCGTCTCGGCGAACGAGGGCGTGGCCCATGACCGCTGATCTCGACCGCCGCCAGTTCATCGAAGCCGCCGGCCTCGCCGCTGCCAGCCTGGCGATCCCTGTCGGGCTCGCCGTCGGCGCGGCGCAGGCCCAAACCTCCCCTGAGCAAGGAAAGATTCCCATGCCTTACGAAATCAAGCCGATGCCATTCGAGCCGAGCCACATCAAGGGCATGTCCGAGAAGATCCTCGTCAGCCACTACGAGAATAATTACAGCGGCGCCGTGAAGCGCTTGAACGCGATCGAGGCGCAGCTGGCCGGGCTCGACTGGGCGACGGCGCCGACCTTCCTCGTCAACGGCCTGAAGCGCGAGGAACTGATCGCCGCCAACTCGATGATCCTGCACGAGCATTTCTTCAACGCCATCGGCGGTGACGGCCAGCCGACCGGCGCGCTCCAAGAGGCGATCAAGCGCGACTTCGGCGGCGTCGAGCGCTGGCGCGCCGAGTTTTCCGCGATGGGCAAGGCTGAGGGCGGCGGCTCCGGCTGGGTCATCCTCGCCTATTCGCCGCGCGACAAGCAGCTCATCAACTGCTGGGCGGCAGACCATACGACGACGCTCGCCGGCGGCCGTCCAGTGCTGGTGCTCGACATGTACGAGCATGCCTATCACATGGACTATGGCGCCAGGGCGGGCGCCTATGTCGACGCGTTCATGCAGAACATCCGCTGGGACGGCGCGGCATCGCTCTACACGCGCTACAGCGGCGAAAGCTGATGCGTCGCTTGCCCATCATCGCGCGGCTCGGCCTGGCGCTGGGACTCTGGGCGGGCCCCGGCACGGCCTCCCAGGCGGCCGAGCCGCCGTTGGTGCTGGAGGCAACGATCCCGCTGGAGGACGTCGGCGGCCGGATCGACCATATGGCGGTCGATCCGGCGCGTCGACGCCTCATGGTGGCCGAGCTCGGCAACGGCAGCGTCGACGTCGTCGATCTGGCCGGCGCCAAGCGCTTCCATAGGATCAACGACCTGGAAGAACCCCAGGGGCTGGCCTATGTCCCCGGCCCCGATCTGGTCGTGGTCGCGAGCGCCGGCGACGGCACGGTCCGCTTCTTCCGCGGCGACGATTATGCGCCCGCGGGCGTGGTGGCACTCGGCGACGACGCGGACAATGTCCGCGTCGATCCGGGCACGGGACAAGTGATCGTCGGCTACGGCAGCGGCGGCCTGGCCGTGATCGATTCCGCGACCCGCGCGGTCGCGCGCACGATCCCGCTGCCGGTCCATCCGGAAGGCTTCCAGCTCGAGCCCGGCTCGCCCCGGGTCTTCGTCAACCTGCCGGACGCGCGCCGGATCGCCGTGGTGGATCGCACCGGCGGCCGGCTGCTCGCGACCTGGCCGCTGAAGGGGCTCGGCGCGAACTTCCCGATGGCGATCGACGTCGAAAGCCGGACCATCGCGAGCGTGTTCCGCAGTCCGCCCCGCCTCGTCCTCATCGACATGGAGAGCGGTGCCACGAAGGCGTCGGCCGAGACTTGCGGCGACGCGGACGACGTCTTCTTCGATACGAAGCGGCAGCGGATCTACGTCAGCTGCGGCGAAGGGATGGTCGATGTCCGGCGGCGTGACGGATCGGCGATCGCGCGCGTGCCGACGAGTCCCGGCGCCCGGACCGCCCTCTTCATTCCGGAGCTCGACCGCCTCGTCGTGGCGGCCCGGGCCGGCCTCTTCGGCGACACGGCGAAGCTCTTGCTCTATCGGCCGGCGCCATGACCGCGCTTCGGACGATCGTGGCTGGCGAGGAATGGTGGCGGCCGATCCCGCGCGGCCTGCCGCGCGACGCGTTCTGGATCCTTGCCGGCCGGGCCATCCGGTCGTTCGCCGACGGCTTCACCGCCCTGCTGCTGCCGGTCTATCTCCTGGAACTGGGTTTCGACGCTTTCGCCATCGGTACGATCGTCACCTGCACACTCGTCGGCTCGGCCCTGCTGACGCTCTCGGCCGGGCTCATCGCCCATCGCCACTCCCGCCGGCGCATGCTGCTCGCGGCCTGCCTGCTCATGGCGGCAACCGGTGCCGGCTTCACGCTCGTCCGGGACTATTGGCCGATCCTGGTCGTCGCCTTCGTCGGCACGCTCAACCCGACCGCCGGCGACGTCAGCCTGTTCCTGCCGCTCGAGCACGCCGCCCTCAGCCAGACCATCGAGCCGCGCCGGCGGACGGCACTCTTCGCGCGCTACAGCCTGATCGGCACGCTCGCCGGCGCGCTCGGCACGCTCGCGGCGCCGCTGCCGGACCTCATCGCCGCCGGGTCTGGGCTGCCGCGCCTCACGGCCCTGCAGCTGATGTTCGCGCTCTATGGCCTGATCGGCATCGCGGCGTTGCTGCTCTATCGGCCGCTGTCATCGGCGGTCGAGGCGCCGGCGGGCGCGGCCGCCCCGGCACCGCTCGGCCCGTCGAGACGGATCGTCTATGGCCTGATGGCGCTGTTCTCGATCGACGCGTTCGGCGGCGGCTTCGTCGTGCAGTCGCTCCTTGCGCTGTGGCTGTTCCAGAACTTCGGCATCTCGGTCGCGGCGGCCGCGGCGATCCTGTTCTGGTCGAGCCTGCTCTCGGCCGCGTCGTACCTCGCCGCGGTGCCGATCGCCGAGCGCTTCGGCCTCATCAACACGATGGTGTTCACCCATCTGCCGGCGAACTTCTGCCTGATGCTGGTGCCGTTCGCGCCGAGCCTGCCGGTCGCGATCGGCCTCTTGCTCGTGCGCGCAGCGCTCTCCCAGATGGACGTGCCGACGCGGACCTCCTACGTCATGGCCGTCGTGACGCCGGCCGAACGGCCGGCCGCCGCCAGCATCACGGCCGTGCCGCGCAGCCTTGCCGCAGCACTGAGCCCGCTCGCGTCCGGCTACCTCCTGGCGCTCACCAGCTTCGGCTGGCCGCTCGTCATCGGCGGCGCGCTCAAGGCCGCCTACGACCTCTTGCTGCTGATGCGGTTCCGCGCCGTTCGCCCGCCGGAGGAGGCCCAGCGTCGCCCCTAGTGGTGAACCGGCGCCAACGCCTTGAAAACGTGGCGCATGGGGTGGCATCGCCGGTTCGTTCGTGCTGACATGTCGGGCATAGAGCGATCCATTGCCCCCGAGGGCTCATGTCCGCCGACAAGAATACCAAGATCGAAACGCGCCTCGTCCATGCCGGGCGCGCGCCGCACCAGAATCACGGCGTGGTCAACCCGCCGATCTACCACGCCTCGACCATCCTGCAACCGACGCTCGACGCCTGGGACGCGGTGCGCGATCCCGGCTACGCCGGCTACAGCTATGGCCGGTTCGGCACGCCGACGAGCCGGTCGCTCGAAGGCGCCGTGGCCGAGCTTTACGGCGCCGACGAGGCCGTCGCAGTCTCGTCGGGCCTGGCCGCCATCTCGGTCGGGCTCATGACGCTCACCAAGGCGGGCGACCATATCCTCGTCACCGACAGCGCCTATTACCCGTGCCGCAAGATCTGCAACGGCGTGCTCAAGAAATACGGCGTCGAGACGACCTACTACGACCCGACGATCGGCGCCGGCATTGCAGCGCTCATCCGCCCCGAGACCAGCCTGATCGTCACCGAGTCACCCGGATCGGTCACGTTCGAGGTGCAGGACATTCCGGCGATCGTCGCTGCGGCGCACGCGCGGGGCGTCAAGGTCATGGCCGACAACACCTGGGCGACCGCGCTCTATTTTAACCCGTTCGATCATGGCGCCGATCTCGTGGTCGAGGCGGCGACGAAATATATCGGCGGCCATTCCGACGTGATGATGGGCCTGGTGCTGAGCCGCGGCCCGAATGCGCGCGCCGCGCGATCGACGGCGAACGCGCTCGGCCATTGTTCGGGCGCCGACGATCTCTATCTGGCCCAGCGCGGGCTGCGCACTCTGGCGGTCCGGCTCGCGCGCTGCCAGGAGACCGGCCTCACGCTCGCCCGCTGGCTCAAGGCCCGGCCCGAGGTCGCGCGCGTGCTGCATCCGGCCCTGCCCGGCGATCCGGGCCATGCGATCTGGCAGCGCGACTTCCGCGGCGCCTCGGGCCTGTTCTCCTTCGTGCTCCATCCGGTCGAGCGGCCGGCCCTGGCCCGCTTCCTCGACGGGCTCATGCTCTTCGGCATGGGCGCCAGCTGGGGCGGCTACGAGAGCCTGATCATGCCCAATGATCCGCGCGCGATCCGCACGGCGACCCGCTGGACCGACCCGGGCCCGCTCCTGCGCATCCATGCCGGACTCGAGGATCCGGCCGACCTGATCGCGGACCTCGAGGCCGGCTTCGAGCGGCTGGCGGCGGCCGGCCGCTGACCCTACATAAACCGTTGAACGATCGAGAGCGGCAACGAACCGCGCGGCAAAGATGGAGGGAACCTGATGGCTTCGACATCGAGATGGATCGTGCTGGCGGCGATCGTCGGATTCACCGCCGGCGGCGCCTTCGCCCAGACGACATCGAGCCCGACGCCGCACAAGCATAGCGCCCAACCGCAGGATCAAGTGCAGCTGGGGACGCCCACGTCCGACGACACGACACTACCTGGCACCGGCGCCGCCGACTTGCGCCGAAGCCCGATCGTCGGTGGCAAGAACCTGCAGCCGCGCCCGAACGGGCCGCCCACCCAGCAGGAAAACCAGCAGATCAACCAGTTGCTGCAGCAGACGCCGCCGGACTCGAAGGCGAACGGCCCGATCGTCCAGCCCCGCGACCTGTTCGGCAACCCGCTCGGCGGCAGCCCGACGATCGACCAGAAGAAGCCGTAGACCTTCGGCCGTCGCCTTCCCTGGGCCGTGGGTGTTGGGACGTCCCATCCCCCGAAAGATGGCGCCGCGCCCTTGATCCGACGGGCTGCGGCGCCACCTACCGTTCGGCAATTCGCCCGAAAGGACTGATGTTGGACGCCTCTTCGCCCGCCGTGCCGCGTCGTCGCGGCAGCCTGGCCACGCTCGGCACGCTCGCCCCCTATCTCTGGCCGCCGGGCGAATGGGGCCTCCGCTTCCGCGTGATCCTCGCGGTCTGCTGCCTCGTCGTCGCCAAGATCGCGAACGTCTTTGTCCCGATCCTCTACAAGCGCGCCGTTGACGCGCTGGGTGGCGGTGGCAACGCCACGACGGCGGCGCTCGTCGCGGTGCCGCTCAGCCTGATCCTGGCCTACGGCTCGGCGCGCGTGCTGTCGCTCATCTTCTCGGAGCTGCGCGATGCGGTCTTCGCCCGGGTCGCCCAGCGTGCGATCCGGACCTTGGGTCTCGAGGTGTTCCGCCATCTCCACGCGCTGTCGCTGCGCTTCCACCTGGCGCGGCAGACCGGCGGCCTCACCCGCTCGATCGAGCGCGGCACCAAGGGCATCGAGACGCTGCTGCAGTACATGCTGTTCAACATCCTGCCGACCCTGTTCGAGATCGGCCTGGTGTGCGTCATCCTGTGGCGGCTGTTCGACTGGCGCTTCGCGCTCGCCACTTTCGTCACCGTCTCCCTCTACATGGCCTACACCCTCGTCATCACCGAGTGGCGCACCAAGTACCGGCGCCAGATGAACGAGGTCGATTCCGAGGCGAACACCAAGGCGATCGACAGCCTGTTGAACTACGAGACGGTCAAGTATTTCGGCAACGAGGAGCACGAGGCAGCCCGGTTCGACGGCGCCTTGAAGCGCTACGAGCGCGCCGCGGTCAAGAGCCAGGTCTCGCTCTCGATCCTCAACATCGGCCAGGCGGCGATCATCTCGGTGGGTCTGACGGTGGTCATGTACCTGGCCGGCGCCGGCATCGTCGCGCACCGCATGACCTTGGGCGACTTCGTGCTGGTCAACACCTATCTGGTGCAGCTCTATCAGCCCTTGAACTTCTTCGGCTTCATCTATCGCGAGATCAAGCAGGCCTTGATCGACATGGAGCGCATGTTCGAGCTCATGTCGGTCGAGCGCGAGATCGCCGACCGGCCGGGCGCCGAGCCGCTCGCGATCGCAGGCGCCACACTCGAGTTCCGCAACGTGCGGTTCGGCTACGACCCGCGGCGCGAGATCCTGAAGGGCGTCAGCTTCGTGGTGCCCGCAGGCCACACGGTCGCGGTGGTCGGCTCGTCCGGCGCCGGCAAATCGACCTTGAGCCGCCTGCTCTTCCGCTTCTACGACATCGATGAGGGGCAGATCCTGATCGACGGTCAGGACATCCGCGACGTGACCCAGAAGAGCCTGCGCGCGGCCTTGGGCATCGTTCCGCAGGATACGGTGCTGTTCAACGACACGATCACCTACAACATCGCCTATGGCCACCCCGGCGCCGGCACCGCCGAGATCGAGCAGGCGGCGCGCATGGCGCATATCCACGACTTCATCCTGGCCATGCCCGACCAGTACAAGACCATCGTCGGCGAGCGCGGGCTCAAGCTGTCGGGCGGCGAGAAGCAGCGCGTCGCGATCGCGCGCACCATCCTCAAGGACCCGGCCATCCTGCTGTTCGACGAGGCGACGAGCGCGCTCGACACCAATACCGAGCGCGAGATCCAGGCCAACCTGCGGGAGGTGAGCCGCGGGCGCACCACGCTCGTCATCGCCCATCGGCTCTCGACCATCATCGATGCCGACGAGATCATCGTGCTCGAGGCGGGCCGCATCGCCGAGCGCGGCCGACACCACGAGCTGATCGCGGCCCAAGGCCGCTATGCCGAGATGTGGCGCAAGCAGCAGGAGGCGGCCGAGGCCGGTCAGCCGATCGAAGTGCCGCCGCCGTTCTTTCAGCCGGCGTGAAAATTCTCGCGTTAAAATAGTACCATGAGATAATATGCAGCCTGAAATTGGAGGCGCGACAGCTCATGGCCAGCGAACAACGCTATCTGATCCTCCCGAAGCAAGGCTTCTACGCTCCCCAGGTCGGCACGGTAATCGTCGAACCAAACGCCGGCGGCACGATCCAACGATTGTCGCGAACTCACGTCGTCGACGAAGGTAGGCCCCTGGAGATCAAGGTCGTCGATCGGATAGGGAAAAACGGCCCCGCGGTCGCGGCGCTCGATCCCCAGGATCTGACATGGCTGAGACGGGAGGCGCGCGATATTCGCGTATTGCCGAATCGCAAATATCACCGAGCAATAAGGCCTTTGGCGCGCGCCAGCTATCGTGCCCTGTCGCTCAGAAGCGGTTCGGCCATTCAAACCCGGATTTTCGTCAAGGAGCGCGGAACCGGCAGGCCGCTGCAGGACGTCACAGTGATCGCGATCGTCGATCGTGCGACGAACGCAGGCGTACGGCGGCGAACGGGAGCCACCGGTCAAGCGACGATCACCTTGCCAGGCTCCACGGTGATCGAGCAGCTGTTCATATACCCACCCGCCGGCTTTTGGGGATTCCATGCCCAAAACCACGATTTGAAGCCGGGAGAAGTTTTCGAGCTCGATCCCCTTGAGATCGACTATCGCGATTTTCTCAAACGTTCCTTTCCAATGCCCGCACCGGAGAACGGGGGCGGGGTCAAAGTCGGCGTCATTGATACCGGAATAGATCTCGACCATCCCGACATTGTCGTCTCGGGAGGCTGCAACTTCGTCCTTGGCGAGGATATGAATGACTTCGGGCCAGCGGATGGGCACGGCACTCATGTCGCGGGCATCATCGCGGGCAAGCGCACGGGCCTGGCGCCGAAAGCGGAAATATATAGCTACCGCGTCTTTCCCTACGGCGGCGGCCCGGCCGATACAGTGGCGATTTCCAAAGCGATCGATCGGGCGATTGCCGATGGTTGCGATTTCATCAATCTCAGCTTGGGCGGCGGGGTTAAGGACGATGCCCTCAACGAAGCGATCGGCGCTGCCTTCGAGCAAGGCTGCGTGTGCATTGCCGCCGCGGGCAATTCCGGACGCTCCCCAGTCGGGTATCCGGCCTGGATCAAACGTTCATTGGCCGTATCGGCGATCGGTCACTGCGATACCTTTCCGAAAGATTCCGTCGAAGCTGGCGATATTGCGGATCCCCGATCGGCGAATGATCCGGGCATCTTTGTTGCGGGCTTTTCGAACGTCGGTCGCGAACTCGATTTTACCGCCCCTGGCGTCGGCATCATTTCTACCTGGATCGACAAGGGATATGCCGTCGAAAGTGGAACCTCGATGGCCTGTCCGGCGGTTACCGGAGCGGGTGCGGCGCTCCTGTCGCGCGATCCCGGTCTGCTAAAGGCCGTGCGCAATTCCCGCCGCGCGCTCGGCATCAAGGAACTCCTCGAACGCTCCGCCCAATCGATGGGGCTGCCCCAGTCCTTTGAGGGGTTGGGTCAGCCCACGATTTGACATAGGATTGGGCTATGCGACGTTACCTATTGCGATATCGCGGCACCGGCCCAAGACCATCGGACGTTCCGGGATTGATCGGGCCGGATGATGGCTTGAGGCTTCTGGAAGCCCTCGGCGACGGATACGTTGTCGAGGGAGAGAAGGCTGCTGTGGACGCATTCCTCGGGCGCCTCAGCGGCTGGTTTAGCGCGCCGGTGAAGCAGTACGGGCGCCCCAAGATCGGCGCCGCGCGCCATGGGCGGATACACCGGCTCGCCGTCTAGGTCCTACGAACCCCTCTGGAAACCTCGCGTCGCGTTTGCACGGCAGTGTCTGACGGCATGCCGCAGAACCTCGAAGCCAGCCGATCGAAGTGCCGCCGCCGTTCTTCCAGCCGGCGTGAGAGCCCGGCCGGACCCCGGGGTCCGGCCGGAGCAGATCAGGCCGCCGTCTGCGCGGCGGACAAGCCGACTTTGAGGGCGTTCAGGCCTTGCAACGCCTGGCGCTGCGCAGCTTCCGCCAGCGCTTCCTGCTGGGCGGCCTGCGCGAAGGCGAGCATCTCACCGGCGAAAGCGATCTGCTCGAGCCACCAGGGCGGCGGCGGTGGCGGCCGATGCAGCAGGATCCAGATCAGCTCCGACAGCGGGACCGAGCCGCAGGTGTCGTCGAACAGCATCTCGGCACCGGACGAGAAGGCTTCGGCCATCGGGCCCGTCACGGCGGCGCCGATCTGGTGCAGCCGGATGGCTGCCATAGAGGCCGACCTCGATCTCGGCAATCCGCCAGGGGCTGGGCTCCGGGTCGGCGCTGTAGCGGTTCTCGGAAAATTCGGTCGCGACATGAGGCCGCGGTGGCCAGGGACGCCCAGGCGGGCGCGTGCCGCACCATGGCCCCTCATCGGCAATACTGAGTAGGGTCTTGAAGCTCATGACTTCCCCCCAGAGGAGATCGCCGAAAATTAGACAATCTCCCAAGAAGATAACTTTATTCTGGCGATACACTTGCGAGATTACGCACAGATGATTTTATTCAACCAAAAGGATGAGATTACATTTCGATCAATAACTTAGAGCCTAATCAGACCGAGATATCGACTATCCCGACACCACGGCGACTAGGGGCAGAACACCATTCCGCCCCATATTTGAGATCATTGTCCGTTTCAGGGCGTTTGCTTCGGTCGGCGCGGCGCGCTCACAGGCCGTCGCGCCGTCCCTTGTGGATGGGGATAGGGGATAAGGATAGGGATGACGCCGTCTCAGCAATCTGGCGATCGGGCTCTTGGACGCGGTATCGGGGCCGCCGTCCTGGTGCTCGCGACCCTGACAGCCATCGCGGTGGTCCCGAGCCGTGCCGACGACCTGGAAGCGGCGACGGCAGCCAGGATGGGCGACTACGCGACCGCAGTCTCCCGCTGGCGGACCTTTGCCCAGCAGGGTGATGCGGATTCGGCCTATCAGCTGGGCCATGCCTATGAGACCGGCCGCGGCGTGCCGCAAGACATGCATCAGGCCGAACAGTGGTACCGCACCGCCGCGGCGGCAGGCTCCGGGGCCGCTGCCTACGCGCTGGGCGTCATGGCCGAGGAGACCGAGGCGCCCAACGGCCTGCCGCAGAACACGGATGCCGCGATCGCCTGGTACTACAAGGCTGAGGCGGCCGGCGATCCACGGGCGGCCGAGCGGCTGGCGGCGCTCGGTGCCGGCGCGATGCCAGAACGGGAACCTGCGGAACGGGAACCGGCGCAGCGCGCGCCGAAAGCCGCCCCGGCGCCGGCTCCAGTGCCCGTTGCCACTCGCCAACCGCCAAGGCCGGAGCCACCGCGACCCGAGGCCCGGCCAGAAGCGCTGCCGCCCGATCCGGCGGCGACCTTCGAGCGGGCAGTCGCGACCTGGCGTGCGCACGGCATCGACGCCAAGGACCCGTCGGTGCTCGAGGCGCTCCAAACCGCGGCGAAACAGGGCTACCCGCTCGCCCAGTACGATCTCGCCTATGCCTATCAGCACGGGCTGGGCGTGTCGGCGGAACCGGCGCGGGCCTATGCCTGGTACCGGCGCGCTGAGAGCTCGAACGGCCCCGCCCGCCTGCGCGAGGCGGCCGCGGCCAACCGCCGCTCGCTCGACAACCGCCTGTCGGATGCGGAGAAGCAGGCGGCGAGCCAGATCGACGAGCCGCAGGCGCGCTGATGCGCCGTTAATTTCGGGAAAGCGGAGCTAATTTCTGGAAGGAGGACCGGGCAGCGCCACCAGCTCCCCGGCCTCGAGCCGCTTGTCCGATGAGAGACCCGGGTTCGCCGCCAGCAACGCTTCAAACGACGGCCGATCGCGCGACGATCGGTAGACGGTCCGATAGATCGAGCGCAGCGTGTCGCCGCGCCGCGCCGGAATGAACAGCACGTCGGCCGATGCGTTCGGCGGCGCGGCCGGCGGGGTCAGTGGCGGCACGGTCGCCGTTTGCGGCGGCACCGCCGGCGCGGTCGGCGTGAGCGTGGTCGGCGGCGGGGCGGTCGGCGACGGGGTTGTCGGTCGCGCCGGTGCTGGCTGCGTGGCCGTCGGTTGCGGCGTTGTCGGCGGCGGGACAGACGGCGCGGCGTTGGGGGTGCCGGTCGTGGTTTCGACAAGCGGCCGCACCGGCGTCTCGTTCGAGATGTTCCAGAGCCAGTAGCCGAGGCCGACCGCTGCCGCCAGCAGGCAGACCGGCACCACCGCACGCGAAATCCGCCGACCGGCCGCCGGCATGAACCGGTCGGGCTCCCCGTCCTCGACGCTGATCGGCGTTCGCACGCGGACCGGCGTCGGCGCCGGCGGCTTGGCGTCGCCGCGGATCGCCGTCTCGGCCGTGGCATAGTCGACCGGCATGCGCCGCTCGGCGAAGCCCGCGCGCAGCACCCGATCGCCGAGCGCCAGCAGCTTGCGCGGAATGCCGCCCGCGGCGATGACGATCGTCTCGATCGCCTCCGGTGTCAGCACCGCCTCCGGCTTCTCTGCCCCGGCTCTTCTCAGCCGCTCCTCGAGCAGGGTCCGCGCCTCGGCTGGCGTAAACGGCGGCAGGCGCACCCGCGCGCTCGCCCGCTTGTCGAGCGCCGCCGCCGCCGGCCGCGAGAACAGGTCGACGAAGGGCGGCGACACGGCAAGCACGATCGACAACGGCGCGTCGTCGGCGTCGCCAAGCTCGGCGAGCGAGCCCAGGGCGCGCAGCGCCTCGTTGGTCAGTTTCTGCGCATCGTCGAGCACGATGACCGTCGCCTGGCCCGCCGAGGCACGGCCAGCAAGCAGGTCTGCCATTTCCTCGAGACGCGGCGGCGGCGCGAACGGCCCGACCAGCCCCTCGCCCAAGGCTTCGAGCAAGGTCCCGCGGTCGAAATCGCGCCGGGCGATCTGCAGCACGCGCACCCGGTCGGTGTCGGCATTGCGCTCATAGGCCCTGAGCAGCTCCGACTTGCCACTGCCGACCCAGCCTTCGAGCGTGATGACGCCGACGCGGCGGCGGACCAGATTGGCAATCGCATCGAGTGCGGCCCGCTGGCTCGCGGTCTCGACCAGGAAAGACCTATCCGCCGCGAGATCGAACGGGGTCTGACGCAGGCCGAAAAAGGTTTGATACATAGTTCGCGCACGCCGTGGAGTGGGATTCGGGGTGCAGGCATAGCCCGCCACGGGTTGTGAACGCTTGCAGTGCGCGACCGTCCCCCTATACCGCTGCGTCATTTTCGCGACACGGGGAATGGCGCCGGTCTTCTTGTCGTCAGGCAGACATGAAATCGTTGGTTGAGGATGGGGCGGCGGAGCGCCCCCTAGCCGAGGCTCTTGCCCTTCCGGTACTGGTAGAGCGCTGCCGTGAACACGCCGATCGACACGACGGTGATGATGACGGTCGCGAGCGCGTTGATCTCCGGGCTCAGGCCGAGGCGCACCTTGGAGAAGATCACGAGCGGCAGCGTGGTCGAGCCGGGGCCGGAAACGAAGGCCGTGATGACCAAGTCGTCGAGGCTGAGCGAGAAGGCGAGCAGCCAGCCCGCGACCAGCGCCGGCGTCATGAGCGGCAGTGTAATGAGGAAGAACACCTGGACCGGGCGGGCGCCCAGGTCCATCGCCGCCTCCTCGACCGAGACGTCCATGCCGGAGAGCCGGCTCTGCACGATGACCGCGACGAAGCTCATGCAAAACGTGATGTGCGCGATGACGATGGTCAGCACGCCGCGGCCGGCCGGCCAGCCGATCGCCTGCTCCAGGCCCACGAACATCAGCAGCATGGAGATGCCGGTGATGATCTCGGGCATGACGAGCGGTGCGGAGACCATGCCGGCGAACAGCGTCCGGCCGCGAAAACTCGTGAAGCGCGAGAGCACGTAGCCCGCGAGCGTGCCGACCACGAGCGCGCCCGTGGCGCTCGCGACCGCAACCCGGAGCGACAGCCAGGCAGCGTCCAGGATCTGTTCGTTATGCGCGAGCTCGCCGTACCATTTGACCGAGAAGCCGGACCAGACGGTGACGAGCTTCGATTCGTTGAACGAGTAGACGACGAGCGTCGCGATCGGCCCATAGAGGAAGATGAGCCCGCAAATGAGTGCTGTCGGCAGGAACCAGCGACCGCGCACGAAACCGTCGATGACGCCGCTGCTGGTCATTGCCCCGTTGCTCATCGTTGGGCCTCCGCTCGGCC
The DNA here is from genome assembly GCF_014643535.1 of Aliidongia dinghuensis. Classification (NCBI taxonomy): domain Bacteria; kingdom Pseudomonadati; phylum Pseudomonadota; class Alphaproteobacteria; order Rhodospirillales; family Dongiaceae; genus Aliidongia; species Aliidongia dinghuensis. Next base: position 233,496 of record NZ_BMJQ01000003.1, read on the forward strand.
CTGTGCCCGCTGCAGCAGCATGAGCGGCACGACCAGCAGCGCCACCATGACGACCGTCACGGCCGACGCCATCGGCCAGTCGCGGTTGGCGAAGAACTCGCTCCAGAGCTGGGTCGAGATGGTGAGCGTGTCGGCGCCGCCGAGCAGTGTCGGGATGATGAATTCGCCGACCGCCGGGATGAAGACCAGCAGCGAGCCCGCGACGATGCCCGGCAGCGACAGCGGCAGGGTCACGGCCCAGAAGGCGCGAAGCGGCCGGGCGCCCAGGTCCATGGCCGCCTCCAGGAGCGACACGTCGAGCTTCTCCAGGGTCGCGTAGAGCGGCAGCACCATGAACGGCAGATAGGCATAGACCATGCCGATGTAGACGGCGGTCTGGGTGTTGAGGATCGTGATCGGCTGGTCGATGACGCCGAGCCAGATCAGGAAATTGTTGAAGAGCCCGTTGTCCTTGAGGATGCCGATCCAGGCGTAGATGCGGATCAGGAACGACGTCCAGAACGGCAGCACGATCATCATCAGCAGCACCGGCCGCAGGTGCTGGCGCGCCCGTGCGATGGCGTAGGCCATCGGATAGCCGATCAGGAGGCAGCAGACCGTGGTAACCGCGGCATTCCGGAGCGAGCTCAGGTACGAGAGCAGATAGATCGGGTCGTCGCTGACGAGCCGGAGGAAATTGTCGAGGTGCAGCGTGATCTGCAGCGCGCTGCTGTCGTCGTCGAACGAGAACAGCGGCGTATAGGGCGGAATGGTCGTGTCGCTGTCGGCGAAGCTGATCTTCAAGACCAGCAGGAACGGCACGAGGAAGAACAGCCCCAGCCAGAGATAGGGTGCCGAGATGACGAGGCCGCGCCTCGGCAGCCGGGCGCGGAGTGCCGCCCAGAGGCCGCTCTTTGGACGCCCGCCCACCGAATGCCCACTCGCCAGACGCCCGCCCTCGCGAAGCCCGTTCATGGGGAGCTCGCTCACGGCTCGACCAGGATCGAGGCCTGGGCCGTCCAGCCGACGATGACCTCCTCGTCGCGCCCGAACGGCTGGTCCCTCCAGCGGCCGAGGTTGGGCGCGGTCGCCGTGACCACTTTGCCGCTCTCGAGCGTCACGTGATAGACGCAGGAATCGCCGAGATAAGCCACGTCGCGCACCCGGCCTGCGAGCCCGTTCGGCAGGTCGAGCCCGTCCGCGGCCTTGGCGAGCCGGAGCTTCTCGGGCCTGACCGCGACGCAGAGGGCGGCGCCCGGCAAATGGCCCGCCGCATGGCTCACGACCAGGTCGGCGCCGGCCTCGGCGCTTTCGATCACGGCATGGTCGGCGAAGCTCTCCCTCAAGCGCCCCTCGAACAGGTTGACCGAGCCGATGAAGTCCGCGACGAAGCGGCTCTGTGGGTATTCGTAGATCTCGCTCGGCGTGCCGACCTGGACGATCTTGCCGTGGTTCATGACGGCGATCCGCGTCGACATGGTCATCGCCTCCTCCTGGTCGTGGGTGACCATGACGAAGGTGATGCCGACCTGCTCCTGAATCAGCCGCAGCTCATACTGCGTCGCCTCGCGCAGCTTCTTGTCGAGCGCCGACAAGGGCTCGTCCAGGAGCAGCACCTTGGGCCGCTTGATGATCGAACGCGCGAGCGCCACGCGCTGGCGCTGGCCGCCAGACAATTGGCCGGGCTTGCGGCGCGCGAGTGCCCCCAGTTGCACGAGCTCCAGCGCCTCACCGACGCGCCGCTTGATCTCGCCCTTCTCGACACCGTCGCGCCGCAGTCCGAAGGCAACGTTGTCCTCGACCGTCATGTGCGGGAAGAGGGCATAGGACTGGAACATCATGTTGACCGGCCGCTCGTAGGGCGGCACGCGGCTCACGTCCTGGCCGTCGATGACGATCGAGCCGGCATCGGGGGTCACGAAGCCCGCGAGCATGCGCAGAAGCGTGGTCTTGCCGCACCCGGACCCGCCCAGGAGCGAGAACAGCTCGCCGCGATGGATGCCGAGGCTCACTTCGTCGACGGCGCGGGTCTCGCCGAAGACCTTCACGAGCTGATCGATCTTGATATGCGCTTCGGCCGACAGGTCGCGCCAGGGCTCGCTCTCGCGAACGGAGGGGGTGGTCACAGGGCCGGGTACCTTCGTGAAGGGATCCAAGGTTCTGATGTCACGATGCCGGCGAAGGGGCACGCCCTCCACCGGCACCGCAAGCATCTGGGACCTCTATTAATGCCCGCTCTTGATCTTCGTCCAGAGCCGGTTCTTCAGACGTTCAATGTCCTTGTTCGATACCGAGATCGAGAACAGCTTCGCCTCGACGTCGGCCGGCGGGAAGATGCCGGGATCGTTGGCGATTTCCGGCTTCACGAACTTGATGGCGTCGGCATTGCCGCTCTGGCCGTAGATCGTGTTCGAAGTCTCGGCCATGACCTCGGGCTGCATGATGTAGTTCAGGAACTTCAGGGCCGCATCCGCATGCGGGGCGTCCTTCGGCATCGCCACCGTGTCGATGTAGCGCTCCGAGCCCTCCTTCGGGATCTTGTAGGCGACGGTGACGCCCTTGTTCGCCTCGGCCGCGCGCCGGCGGGCCAGGTTGATGTCGCTCGAATAGCCCCACGAGACGCAGACGTCGCCGTTGGCCAAGTCGTTGATGTATTCCGAGCTGTCGAACTTCCGGATATAGGGCCGGATCTTCATGACGACATCGGCCGCCTTCTCGATGTCTTCCTTCTTCTGGCTATCCGGATCGAGGCCCAGGTACTTGAGCGCCGCCGGGAACACGTCGGTCGGCGTGTCCAGCATCGTGATGCCGCAGCCCTTGTACTTGGCGAGGATCTTCGGGTCGAAGATGAAGCTCAGGCTGTCGATCTGCGCATTCGGATCGATCGCCTTCACCTTTTCCATCACGACGCCGATGCCGGTGGTGCCGGTGACCCACGGGATGGCGTGCGCATTATCCTTGTCGTACTTGGCCATGCGGCCGAGCAGGCCCTTGTCGAGATGGCTCCAGTTCGCGAGCTTCGACTTGTCGAGCGGCTGGTAGATGCCGGACTGGATCTGCTGGGCCAGGAACGGCGTCAGCGAGGGCATGACCAGGTCGTAGCCCGAATGGCCGGCCTTGAGCTTGCCGTCGAGCGTCTCGTTCGCATCGTAGGTGTCATAGGACACCTTGATGCCGGTTGCCTTCTCGAAGTTCGCGACCGTGTCGGTGCCGATATAGTCGGACCAGTTGTAGATGTTGAGCTGCGTGCTGTCCGCAGCCTGCGCCGAACCCGCCGTCGCGAGCGCACCCGCGAGTGCTGCTGCCGCGACCGTCGCCAACAGAACCTGTCGCTTGACCATGCCGTCGTCCCCCTGGATCGATTGAAGCCCCCTGCCGCTTCTCCATAGACACCACGCCCATAGACGCCACACCGGGACACCGGGATCGGAGGCCTCAGGCCGGGCCTTGTCGCCTTTTGTCAGGAACGCGTTTTCGGAGTTGCGACCGGCGCATCCGAACAATTTCCGAAAGCCCTTGTCAAGCGCGCGGGCGGCCTGGGTTTCCCCAGCGAGACCGGGACATATCGACGCGTGACCGAAGGGCCACTAAATCAGGTCCCGGAGCCGGTACCAGAGCATCGCCAGCATCAGCGCGGGCGTCCGGAACGGGCCGCCCGGGAATGGCGCGTGCGGAATGCGGGCGAAGAGGTCGAAGCGCTCGGCCTGGCCCGCAATCGCCTCGGCCATGACGCGGCCGGCGATGGCGGTGAGCGTCACCCCCTGGCCCGAGAAGCCCTGGGCGAAATAGCTGGTCGGCCCGATCCGGCCCAGGTGCGGCGCGCGATTGACCGTGATGTCGACGAGGCCGCCCCAGACCTGGTCGAAGCGCACGTCCGCCAGCTGCGGGAAGGTCTTCAGCATCGACCGGCGCATCTGGCTTCGAAGGTCGGCCGGATCGCGCCCGGAATAGCTGACGCGGGCGCCGAACAGCAGCCGGTCGTCCGGCGTACGCCGATAGTAGTTCAGCACGAAATTCATGTCGCAAACGGCGATGTCGTCGCGCAGCAGCTGGCGGATGCGCGCACGCCCCAGCCGCTCGGTCGCGGCGATATAGGTGCCGACCGGCGCGATCATGCGCGCGAGGCCCGGGACGAGGCGACCCAGGAGCGCGTTGCCGGCGAGCACGAGCGCGTTGGCCCGGACCCGCCCCTTCGCCGTGGTCAGCGACGGCTCTGCGCCCGCATCGATCGCGGTCACCGGCGAGTCCTCGTGGATCGTGACCCCCTGGGCGCGGCAGGCATCGGCCAGGCCCAGCGCATAGTTGAGCGGATGCAGATGGCCGCCCAAGGGGTCATAGAGACCGCCCACATAGCTGCGCGAGCCGACGCGCGCGCGCATCTCCGCCTGGTCGAGCAGCACGGCGCCGTCATGGCCAAGGGCCTGCCATTCCGCCTTCATGGTCTCGAGGTCGGCCATGTGCCGTGGCTTCAAGCCCGCGAAGAGATAGCCGCGCGTCAGCGCGCAGGCGATGCCGTGACGGGTGATGGTCTCCTCGACCAGCCGGCGCGCCTCCTCGGCCAGGCCCCAGAGCCGGCGCGCGTCGTCCGGCCCGACCCATTTGCCGAGGGTCGCGATCGACGGGTTGAAGCCGGTGACGAGCTGGCCGCCGTTACGGCCCGAAGCGCCCCAGCCGACCCGCCTTGCCTCGAGCACCACGACCTTGAAGCCGCGCTCGGCCAGATGCAGCGCCGCCGACAGGCCGGCATAGCCGGCGCCGAGCACGGCCACGTCGGCCGACGCCTCGCCCGCGAGCGGCAGGTAAGTCGGGATCGGATTGGCCGTGCGCAGGTACCAGCTGTCGACATGGGCCGAGGCACCAGTCAAGCGCCACCTCCCGCAGCGCAACAAAATCCAGGCGTGCCCCGTTGGCGACCTTGCGGGTTCGGCGCATAGTGGAACCCGGACGTCATAACGGCAGAGGAGCGCCGCCTGCCCCTGGCAGCGGCTGAGGCAGCATGAGTCTCTTGGAGACCTTCATCAAAGACCATCAGATTACCGAAGTGGAATGCCTGGTACCGGATCTGTCGGGCATCGCCCGCGGCAAGATCCTTCCCGCCGAGAAATTCCTGCGCATCTTGCGCGATCGGGGCCTCCGGATGCCAGAGGCGATCTTCGTCCAGACCGTGACCGGCGACTTCCCGGACGACGAGGATGTGACCAGCCCCGAGAACAGCGACATCTACATGCTGCCGGACGAGTCGACGATCCGCATCGTCCCCTGGCACAAGGAGCCCACGGCCCAGGTCATCAGCGACTGCGTCTATGCCGACGGCGGCAAGGTCGACATTTCGCCGCGCTTCGTGCTGCAGCGGGTGCTCGAGCTCTATGCCGCCAAGGGCTGGAAGCCGATCGTGGCGCCGGAACTCGAATTCTTCCTGGTGCAGATCAACACCGACCCGGACTATCCGCTGGTGCCGCCGGTCGGCCGGACCGGCCGGACTGAGAGCGGCCGCCAGGCCTACGGCATCGACGCGGTCAACGAGTTCGACCCGATCTTCGAGGACGTCTACGACTATTGCGAGGCGCAGGAGATCGACATCGACACGCTGGCGCACGAGGCGGGCGCGGCGCAGATCGAAATCAACTTCAACCATGGCGAGGCGCTGGTGCTCGCCGACCAGGTCTTCCTGTTCAAGCGCACGGTGCGCGAGGCGGCGGTGCGCCACCAGATCTACGCGACCTTCATGGCGAAGCCGATGCAGAACGAGCCCGGCTCGGCCATGCACATCCACCAGAGCATCATCGACCTCGATACCGGCCGGAACCTGTTCGCGACCGACGACAACCAGGACACGGACCTGTTCCGCGGCCATATCGCGGGCCTGCAGAAGTTCCTGCCCATGGTCATGCCGCTGCTGGCGCCGAACGTGAATTCCTACCGGCGCCTCATCGCCGGCACCGACGCGCCGATCAACGTCCACTGGGGCCGCGACAACCGCACCGTGGGGTTGCGCGTGCCGCTGTCGGCGCCCGACAACCGTCGGGTCGAGAACCGGGTCGCCGGCGCCGACGCCAACCCCTATCTGGCGCTCGCCGCCTCGCTCGCCTGCGGCTATCTCGGCATGACGCTCAACCTGCGGCCCGACGCTCCGGTCCGCGGCAGCGCCCACGGCCGGCCCTTCTCGCTGCCGCGCCACCAGTCGGACGCGCTCGAGAAATTCAAGGCCTGCGAGCCGCTGAAGGAGATCCTGGGCGCCAAGTTCATCGCCGCGGTGACGCACGTGAAGCAGGCGGAATACGAGGCCTACCAGCGCGTGATCTCGAGCTGGGAGCGCGAGAACCTGCTCCTGAACGTCTAAGCCTGCACAGGGAAACCGCCCCCGATGCCCCATCTCATCGTCGAATATTCCGCCAACCTGGCGGACGTCGTCTCGATCCCGGCGCTGCTCGAGACGGTGCACCAGACCGCCGCCGCATCGGGGCTCTTCGAAGTCTGGGCGATCCGCAGCCGCGCCGTCGTGCGCGAGCTCGCGATCACCGGCGACGGCAATCCCGAGAACGGCTTCGTCCTCGTCACCGTCCGGCTCAAGGCCGGCCGGCCGAAGGCGGTGCAGGAGGCGCTGGGCAAGGCGCTTCTCGACGCGGCGTCGGACAGCCTCGCCGCCGTGTTCAAGGCGCGGTCCATCATCCTGAACGTGGAGGTCCACGAGATCCCCGAGCTCAGCTTCCGGCGCCGATCCGAGGACGTGTGAACGCCGCTACCGGCCACCCCGTGCTAGGATGCGCCCGATGGCCGACGGAGCGCTCCGGGCCGCGGAACTCCTTGCCTTGTGCTGAGCGCCAAGCATGGTCCCTTCGACAGCCCCGAGGAGGTGGCCGGGCCATCGGGAGGATGTGCCATGACGACCTACATCATGCTCGCCAATTGGACCGATCGCGGCGCCCAGACCGCGAAGGACTCTCCCAACCGTGTCGACACGGCGCGGAAAATGCTCAAGGAGATGGGCGGCGATTTCGCGCAGCTCTTCCTTACCATGGGCAAATACGACTTCGTTGCCGTCTATGAAGCACCGGACGATGCGGTGGCGGCGCGCTTCAGCGTACAGCTCGGCATGCTCGGCTACGTCCGGACGCAGACGCTGAAGGCCTTTCCGGAGCCCGCCTATCGCGAGATCATGCGGTCTCTCGCCTAGAGGAAGCGCCGGCCGCCGGCTCGGTGATCGCGGCAATATAGCGGTCTGCCGAGCGGCGAACGGCGCCCTTCGCGTCCTCGGCCACGATGCTGTGCCAGAAAGCGCCGTAGATCCGCTCGAACGCCAGCGGCTCCACCGCGTCGCGGACGGCGGCAACGGCCCGCGCCGGCAGCGGGATCTGGTTCGGATAGCTGTACATGAAGCTGACCCAGCGCCGGTCGGCCACGACCTGGATCGTGTCGCCGGTGAGCAGCACGCCCTGCCCTTCCGCCCCCGCCGGCCAGTGCAACACGGCCGAGCCCGGGAAATGGCCGCCGGTCCGGATCACGCTCACGCCGCCGCCGAGGTCGAGCCGGTCGCCCGACCAGAAGCGGATCGCCGGGTCCGGGCGCGCGACGAAGGCACGGTCCGCCTCGTGCAGATGGATCGGCACATCGCCGAACGCCCGGCTCCATTCGATCATCGTCGTGTAATAGTGCGGATGCGAGATCGCGATCGCGCTGATGCCGCCCAGGCCCTGGATGAGATCGATCGTGGCGTCGTCGATGAGTGCCACGCAGTCCCACAGGATGTTGCCCTCCGGCCGACGGACGAGCAGCGCCCGCTGGCCGATGGCGAAGTCCGGTGTGGTGCCGATGCCGTAGAGGCCTGGCTCGATCCGCTGGAACGCGTTGCGGTGCCGGCGGCTGAGCGCGTCCAGCGTGGTCCACGTCTGACCGACCGCGGGAATGAACTGCCGCGTCTCGTCGCACACCGGGCACCGCGCCGGCGGCGCCTCGGCCGGCGGAAACTGCAGGCCGCAGGCGGTACAGAGATAGGCAGGCATGTGGGGGACTCCGATGATGGCACGTCTTTCTGTCGTCATCCCCGGGCTTGACCCAGGGATCCACGCATTGCCGGTCAAGTGCCAGCTGGTGTTGGCGCGTGGATGGCCGGGGCAAGCCCGGCCATGACGCCCATGATAAGCCGACTTTCAGATTTCGTCGGGTAATCAGGTAGTTAGACTTCCCTCACTTCCCGCTTGCCGCCGCCTGCTGGATACGTTCGGCCGAGCGGCCGCGGGCTTCGGCCAGGTGGTCGAACTCGTGGGTATAGCTGCCGACGCCCATGCTGGCGGAGCGCAGCTCGATGATCAGGTCGTGCAGCTCGACCGCCGGCACCAGGGCCTCGACCTCGTCCCAGCCGTGCCAGCCGGGCTTTTCGGCATAGCCCAGGATCTGCCCGCGCCGGCCGCTCAGGATGCGCTGCGCTGTCGACGTGTAGGTGGTTGGCACGCGGACCGTGACATGGTCGATCGGCTCCAGCAGCATCGGCTCGGCCTTGGCGAGGCCTTCGGTCATCGCCATGCGCGCCGCCGTCTTGAACGCCATGTCGGAACTGTCGACCGTATGGTAGCCGCCGTCGAGCAGGGTCACGCCGACGTCGACCACCGGGAAGCCGAACGGTCCCTTGCGCGTCGCCTCCTCCGCCGCCTCGCCCACGGCCGGGATATATTGCCGGGGCACGGCGCCGCCCACGACCTTGTCGGTGAAGCGGAAGCCGTCGCCGCGCCCCAGGGGCTCGAGCGACAGCTTGACGTCGGCGAACTGGCCGTGGCCGCCGGTCTGGCGCTTCAAGCGCGCATGCTGCTGCACGGGCTTGCGGATCGTCTCCTTGAACGCGACCTGCGGGCGATGGGTCGCGAGCTTGACACCCGAGTTGCGCCCCAGACGATCGAGCGCGGCGTTGAGATGGATCTCGCCCTGGCCCGTGAGCACGGTCTCGCCCGTCTCGCGATCCTGGATCAGGCCCAGCGACGAATCCTCCTCGACCAGGCGATGGAGTGCCGCCGACAGTTTCACGTCATCCTTGCGGTCCTGCGGCGTCACGGTCAGCGCATAGACCGCGGGCGGCGGCGGCGGGAACGTGATGCCCTCGACCGGGCCGGCGGGGCCGAGCGCCATGCCGGTCGCGACACCTTCGAGACGCGCAAGCCCCACGATCTCACCGGCTTCGGCCTGGGCAACCTTGACCGCCTCGCCGCCGGCCATGCGATAGACGCCACCGATCCGGGTGGCGCCGAAATTGGCGCCGTCCTTGACCGGCCCGCGCCAGACCCGGGCATAGCTGAGCTTGCCGGCATGGGCGGCATAGACGGTCTTGAACGTCTGGAACAGCGGCTCGCCCGCCCCCTCGATGCCGCTCCGTGCCGCAGTCATCGCCGGGTCCGGCCCGTCGTGGCGCAGCGCCTTCCACAGCCGGCGCACGCCATGGTCGAGCGAGGCCGCCCCCAGCAGGGTCTCGACGATCGTACCCTCGCACTGGTCCTTCTTCAGCTGCTCGAAGATCTCGCCCGGCGTCAGCTGGACATCTTCCAGGATTTTCTCCAGGAGGCCGTCATCGCGATCGGCCAGCACCTCGACCAGCGCTTCCCGCGCCTCGCCCTCGCGCTCGCGCATCTGGGCCGGCACCTTGATCAGTTCCGACGCAGCACCCTTGCGATAGCGATAGGCCCGGTCGCTCACCACGTCGACATAGCCCACGACGCCATCGGCCTCGCGGATCGGCACCTGGCGCAGGACGAGGGGATTTTTGGAAAACTCCTGCAGTGCGGCCAGCGTGTCGCGCACGCGGCCGTTGAGCGTGTCCACCTTGTTGACGAACAGGAGATGGGGAACGCCGCGCTCGTCCAATTCCTTGAGCAGCGGCGCCACGGTCAGCGCGCGCTCGGGCGAGGGCTCGCACACGACGACGGCGATGTCGACCGCGCTCAGCGCAGCCGAAGCCTCGAAGGCGAATTCGATGGAACCGGGGCAGTCGATGATCGACCAGGGATCGCCCATGAACCGGCAATGACCGATGGCAAGTTCCGTGCTCATGGTCCGGGCTCGGGGATCGCCGGACCGGCGGATCGGCGTGCCTGCCGCCGCCATCAGGGCCTCGAAGAGCGTGCTCTTGCCGCTACCATAGGGCCCCACCAGGGCCGCGGCACGGGGACGGGCCGTTGCCGCGGCCCCCGATCCATTATCGGTTGATGTGATTTGCGCAGGCATGGCGGCGCCTCCCTATCGGGGTCGCGCTTTCGGGCGACCTCTCGCGATGGCGGCGCCGGCATCTTTCGGCGCGGGCGCCGACCGATGCCGTTAGCCTCGCGCCGTTTGGGGACGCTTGTCGAGCCCCTTCAGGAGGGGAGATCGAAACTGCCGCGGCTCATCAATACGGCCGTACCGCCGACGCGCGCGGCCTTGAGCGTGCCGCCCACGATGTCGGCGCTGATCTCGATTTCGCTTGGACGGCCAATCTCGGCGCCCTGGGACAGGATCCAGCGCGCGACGCCGTCGGCCGGGTGCTGGTGGGCCGCAAGAAAGCCCGTAAAGGCGGCCGCGGCGGCGCCCGTCGCCGGGTCCTCCATCACGCCCATGGCCGGGGCGAACATGCGGACGCGGGCCGTGCGGCCCAGGGCCCAGTCGTCGAGTGCGGCCAGATAGAAATGCTGGGCCGGCGTGTCGGCGAAATGGCGGCGCCAGAGACCGAGGTCGAGACGTGCCGCGGCAAGCCGCTCAGGCCTGACCGGCAGGATCGCGAAGGACACGCCGACATTGAAGATGGCGCCCGGAACGCCAGGCTCGAGAGCCGCTTCGTCGAGCCCGACAGCGGCGGCGAATTGCGCCGCGTCGAAGCTTTCCGGCCGGCGGCTCGGCACAACCGGGCTGGTGAGCGTGGCCTTGAGCCGGCCCGCCGCATCGCGCTCGATCGTCACCGGCACCGGCCCCGCCCCTTCCTCGAGCACGATGTCACGCCGCCGATCGATCGCGCCAAGCCGGCCGGTTTCGGCCAGGATCAACGCTGTGCCGACGGTCGGGTGCCCGGCGAACGGCAGTTCCACCGCCGGGGTGAAGATGCGCAGGCGCGCCGTATGGGCCGGGTCCCCGGGCGGCAGCACGAACACGGTCTCGCTCAGATTGAACTCGGCCGCGAGCCGCTGCATGGTCTCGGCCGCGAGGCCCTTCGCCTCGGGGAACATGGCGAGCGGATTGCCGCCAAACGGCTGGTCGGTGAACACGTCGGCAGTGAGATAGCCGTACTCGGACATGGGGCACCCCGGAGATCGGAAAGGGCTCCGAGTGTCGCCACTGGAGCCCTCAACCACAACTGAGGAAATCTCGCCCGCGGGGCGAGCCCTGCTACTTCGCGCCGAGCAGCTCGACGTCGAAGATCAGCGTCGCATTCGGCGGGATGTCCTGGCCGGCACCACGCGCGCCATAGCCGAGATCCGGCGGGATGATGAGCGTGCGCTTGCCGCCGATATGCATGGTGGCGACGCCCTCGTCCCAGCCCTTGATCACCTCGCCCTGGCCGAGCGTGAAGGAAAACGGCTCGCCACGATCGACCGAGCTGTCGAATTCCTTGCCTTTCTTGCCGTTGACGAACAGCCAGCCGGTGTAATGCACCGTGACGGTCTGGCCGGCCTGCGGCACGGGGCCGATGCCGGGACGCGTGTCGATGATGCGAAGCCCGCTCGGCGTCGTGGCCTCGGTGGCGGCCATGGCCGGACGGGCGGCGAGCGGCTGAGCCGCGACGGCCAGCAGAAGGGCGGCGGGGAGCAAACGCGACAGGAACATGGAGCCTCTTGGCGCTGAGGAAGACCGGCGGCCGCCGGCCCGAATGGCGCCAGAGACTAGCGACATCCGGGCCGAGAGGCGAGCGCCAGCTGGAGCCCGATCCGCTCACGTCGAAACGACGTGAGCGGTGAATCGGTCTCCAACTTATTGGAATAGGGCAAGATTCACGCGTCAGATCGGCGTCGATCTGACGCGACCTTGCCCTAGTCGCGGACGCGACCGACCAATTGCACCGGGTTCACGAACCGGAGTGCTATGATCAGCCAGAACAGTGACGAGACCATGTAGACGACGGCGAGCGCGTCCAGCGACTGGTTCGCCCGGATGCCGGCCGAGAAGGCGGCGGCATAGAGCGAGACGACCAGCGTCTGGCTGTCCGGGCCGGCGGTGAGGAACGTGAGCTCGAACATGCCAATCGAACGCACCAGCACGAGAAGTGCTGCCGCCATGATGCCGGGCGCCAAGAGCGGCACCAGCACGTAGCGGAACACCGACCAGGTGCCCGCCCCGCACACCCGCGCCGCCGATTCGAGCCGCTGATCGATCTGCTCGATGAACGGCGTCATGACCAGCACGACGAACGGCACGGTCGGCACCAGGTTGGCGATGATGACGCCGGTGAGCGTGCCACCGAGGTTGACCCGATAGAGCAGGGTTGCGAGCGGCACGCCGTAGGTGATGGTCGGCACCAGCACCGGCAGGACCAGCAGCAGCAGGATCGTCCGCTTGCCGGCGAACTCGCGCCGCGCCAGCGCATAGGCGGCCGGCACGCCCAGGATGACCGAGATCAGCACGACGGCTGCCACGACCTTGACCGTCACGATCAGGACGTCGTTCAGCTGGAACTCGTCCCAGGCGCTGAAGTACCACTTGGAGGTAAAGCCTTCCGGCAGCCAGGTGCCGAACCAGCGCGTGCCGAAGGAATCGACCGCGACCGATGCCACGACGCCGGCGACGTTCAGGATGAACAGCCAGACGAGCGCCCAGAGCGTGACATGCCACACGCGGTTCCAGAACGGCGCCTGGAAATCGCCGCTGCGGGTGAGAGCTGCGCCGGTCATCCCTTCGTCCCTCCAACCGGACCGCGATAGAACAGGCTGCGGAAGCCCAGGATGCAGGCGACGACGATGAGCTGTACCACGCCCATCACCATGGCGCCGGCCGCGGCCATCGGTGCGTTGTAGTCTTCGTAAGCCAACTGATAGACGGCGAGCGCCATGACCCGCGTGGCACCGGCCGGCTCGCCCAGCAGTACCGCGGACGGGAAGACCGCGAAGGACTGCACGAAGGCAAGGCAGAAGCCCATGGCGAGGCCCGGCGCCAGGAGCGGCAGGTAGATCTGCTTGAACTGGGTCCAGGGGCTGGCACCCAAGGTCGCCGCCGCCTTGGCCAGCATCGGATCGATGCCCGTGACGTAGGAGAGCGTCAGCAGGAACGAGAATGGGAAGCCGGTGATGATGAGCGACAGCAGCACGCCAATGTAGTTGTGCGTGAGCCGGATCGGTCCGTCGACCAGGTGCAGCATGTGCAGGATGCGGATGAACCAGCCGTTGGGGCCGAGATAGCCCAAGAGGCCCTGTGCCACCAGCACGGTGCCGAGCGTGATCGGCACGACCAGGACCGCCGTCACCACCCGCTGGAACTTGCTCGACTTCCGGAGGGCGAAAGCGATCGGCAGCGCCAGGAACACGTTCGCCGTGGTCGCCGGCAAGGCGATCAGCAAGGTCTTCCAGATCGTCGAATAGAACCGCTCCTCGGTGAAGAAGCGGATGTAATTGTCGAACGCCCCGCCCTTGGTCGGCATGAACGACAGCGCCAGGCCGTAGATGCAGGGGAAGATGAAGAAGGCGAACACGAACAGCACCGCCGGCAGAACCAGCAGCGTCGTCCCGTCCCAGCCGAGCGCGGTGCGCCAGCCGGGCTTGGCGCCGGCAATGCCGCCACCGGGGGCTGCGAGCGTGCTCATGCGCCGGGCTCCGCGAACACACGTACACGCTCCGTCGGCACAGACAGACGCACGACCTCGTCCTGCGAGATACGACGCAGGCTGCGGAAGATGACCGGCTGGCCATCCTGGGTGACGGCCGTGCCGACGAACTCGCGGCCCGCATATTCAGCGCCGGTCACGCGCGCCTCGACGATATTGTCGCCCTCGGCACCGGCGACCAGATCCTCCGGCCGGATCGAGGCGATGGCGCGCGGCGTGTTGACCTTGCCCACGCCCTGGAGCGTGACACCAGGACCGGCGAGCTTCGTCTCGCCGGTTCCGTTGCCGACGACACCCAGCGACAGCGAGTTCTGATAGCCCATGAAGCGGGCGACCTCGAGATTGGACGGCCGGGCATAGAGATCCTCGGGCGGCCCCACCTGCTGGACCCGCCCGTCATGCAGCACGACGATGCGGTCGGCGAGCGACAGCGCCTCGTCCTGGTCGTGCGTGACATAAATGGTCGAGCGGCCGAGCTCACGATGGATGCGGCGGATCTCGACGCGCATCTCCAGGCGCAGCTTGGCGTCGAGGTTCGAGAGCGGCTCATCCATCAGCACGAGCGGCGGCTGGACCACGATGGCGCGCGCGATCGCGACGCGCTGCTGCTGGCCGCCCGAGAGCTGGCCCGGCAGCTTCTCCGCATGGGCCTCGAGCCGGACCATCTTGAGCGCGTCGGTGACGCGCCGGTCGATCTCGGCCTTGGCGACCTTCCGCATCATCAGGCCGAAGCCGATGTTCTTGCGCACGGTCATGTGCGGGAACAGCGCGTAGCTCTGGAACACCATGCCGAAGCCGCGCTGTTCCGGCCGGAGCACGTCGATGCGCTGGTCGTCGAGCCAGATGGCGCCGCCGGTCAGGGGCAGGAGCCCGGCCAGACAGTTGAGCGCCGTCGATTTGCCGCAGCCCGAGGGCCCGAGCAGCGCGATGAACTCGCCGCGCTTGATGGTGAGGTCGAGCCCGTCGAGCGCGGTGATGCCGGCGAAGCGCCGGGTCACCTTATCGAGCTTCAGCGTGTCGAAATTGCCGTCGATCGGCCCGGTCGCCATGGCTGATCCACCCTTATCGACGCTGCGGCGGTGCCGGCGGCACCATCCGGAAAGAAAGAAGGCTCATCGCGTTGCTCCCTATTGAACTTGTTCTGCCGGCAGCGGCTTCAGCCGCCGAGGGCGGCGAGCGTGCCGCCCGCGCGCAGGCGCGTGAGCGCCCGGGTCAACCCCTCGCGGAAACCGGCCCGCGCCGTCAGGCCCTCCGGAAACACGGTCCGGACGGCGAGCAGGTCTTCGACCACCTGTGCCGCCGGCCGATCGCTCGCGGCGAGCGGCATCAGCCGGTCCGCGAGCGGATCATTGACCGGGATCGGTGCGCCCTGGTCGTCCCGGCCGCTCAGATGGCGGAGCCAGAATGCCACCGCGAGCGTCAGGCGCTCGACCGGCAGCCCCTGGTCGAGCCGCTCGCCCAAGGCCATCAGCAGGCGCTGCGGCAGCTTCTGCGAGCCGTCCATGGCGATCTGGCGGGTGCGGTGCTTGACCGCGGTATTGTCGAACCGCCGGATCAGCTGGTTGCTGTAGTCGACCAGCCGCTCACGCGGGAAATGCCCGACGGTCGGCGCCAGCTCCTCGGTCTGCAGTTCGGAGACGAAATGGCGCAGCGCCGGGATGGCGACCGCATCGGCGACATATTCGGCGCCGATCGCCTGGGCGGCATAGGCGATGGTCGAATGCGCCCCATTGAGCAGGCGGAGTTTCATGCGCTCGTAGGGTTCGACCGCGCCGACCAGCTCCGCGCCGACCTCGCCCAGGCCATGGAGGTCGCGGTCGAGCGTGTCCTCAATCACCCATTGCGTGAAGGGCTCGGTCGAGAGGGCGGCCAAGTCCGCGAAGCCGGTCAAGCGCCGGGCATCGGCGAAATCGGCATCGGTCGAGGCCGGTACGATGCGGTCGACCATGGCCGACGGCGTTACGAGGTTGGTCTCGAGCCATTGGGCGAAGCCATCGTCGTCGAGCGCGGCCCCGTCGATGAGCGCCCGGCGCAAGGTGGCGCCGTTCGACGGCAGATTATCGCACGACAGCACCGTCGGCGGCTTCTGCCCGGCCGTGTAGCGCTGCTTGAGACCGGCCAGCAGATAGCCGATGGCGCTCGTCGGCCGGTCCCGGTCCGCCCGGATGTCCGGGTGGTTCGGATCGAGCCGATGGGTTGCCGGGTCGAGGCAATAGCCCTTCTCGGTCACGGTCAAGGTGACAAGGCGCGTCGCCGGATCAGCGATCTGGCGCACGACGGCTGCAGGATCCTCGGGACCAACCAACACCCGGCCGACGATGCCGACGACGCGGGCCGAGACCGTCTCGCCCTCGCGCACCAGGAGCGTGTAGAGCCCGTCCTGCGGCGCCAGCTTGTCACGCATGCCCGGGCTCTTCAGGCTGACGCCGGTGATGCCGAGGCCGAGGCCCGAGCGCTCGACCAGGTCTTCCAGATAGATCGCCTGGTGGGCGCGGTGGAAATTGCCGATGCCGAGATGGACGACGCCCGGGACGAGCCGCGCACGGTCATAGCGCGGCCGGCGCACGTCGGCCTTAATCGAGGCCAATGTGGCGTTCGCGAGCGTCACAGCTTGTACGCCTTCTTGGCGAGCCCATGGGCGAGGTCCCGGGCGACCGCCTGGGCCTCGTCGAGGTCGAGCCGGTGCTCGGCCACGAGCCGGCCCAGATAGCCGCAGTCGATGCGGCGGGCGACGTCGTGGCGCGCCGGGATCGACAGGAAGGCGCGCGTGTCGTCGTTGAAGCCGACGGTGTTGTAGAAGCCGGCGGTCTCGGTCACGAGCTCGCGATAGCGGCGCATGCCCTCCGGCGAATCATAGAACCACCAGGCCGGACCGATCTTGAGCGACGGGTAATGCCCGGCGAGCGGCGCCAGCTCCCGCGAGTAGCTCGTCTCGTCGAGCGTGAAGAGGATGATCGAAAGCCTCGTCTCGTTACCGAAACGATCGAGCAGCGGCTTCAGCGCATGCACGTAGTTGGTCGCGGTCGGGATGTCGGCGCCCTTGTCGCGGCCGAACTTCGCCAAGAGGCCCGGGTTGTGGTTGCGGAACGAGCCCGGATGGATCTGCATGACGAGCCCGTCCTCGATGCTCATGCGCGCCATCTCGGTCAGCATCTGGCCGCGGAACAGCTCAGCCTCGTGCGCGGTGAAGCTGCCGGACCGCACCTTGTCGAACAGGTCGGACGCGACCTTGGGCGAAAGGTCGGCGGTCGTCGCCGTCGGATGGCCATGGTCGGTCGAGGTGCAGCCGCCGTGCTCGCGGAAATAGGCGCGCCGGGTCTCGAGTGCCGCGAGATAGCCGCGCCAGCTCGTCGTGTCCTCGCCAGTAATGCGGCCGAGCTCGACCAGGTTCTCGGCAAAGCCCGGGAATTCCGGATCGACGACCGGGTCGGGCCGGTAAGCGGTCAGCACCCGCCCCTGCCAGCCGCTCGTCTTGATCTGCTTGTGCCACTTCAGCTCGTCGAGCGGCGATTCCGTGGTCGCGATGACCTCGATGTTGAACCGCTCGAAGAGCGCGCGCGGGCGGAATTCCGGCAGCTTCAGCTGCGCGTCGATCTGGTCGTAGATCCGATCGGCATTGTCGGCGTCGAGCCGCTCGCGCACGCCGAACACCTCGTGGAACGCGTGCGCCAGCCACATGGCGCTGGGCGTGCCGCGGAACAGATGCTGGTTGGCAGCGAAGATGCGCCAGATCTTGCGCGAGTCCTGCTCGGTCGGCCCGCCGTCGCGACGCGGCACGCCCAGGTCCTCGAGCGCCACACCCTGGCTGTAGAGCATGCGGAACACGTAATGGTCCGGCACGATGAACAGGGTCGCAGGGTCCGGGAACGGCTCGTTCTCGGCATACCAGCGCGGATCGGTGTGGCCGTGCGGGCTGACGATCGGCAGGTCCTTGACCTCGGCATAGAGCGCGCGGGCGACCGCGCGGGACGCCTCGTCGGCCGGGAACAGGCGATCGGGATGCAGCGTCAGAGGCAAGCTCATGATTTGACCTTGAGTGTTTTTTCCGCGAATGGCTTTTCTGGGCCTGGCACCTCAGCCGCTTTGCTTCCATCGAGCTTGGCGGCGGCGTTCCAGGCGTCCTCCAATTCCTCTTCGACCGCGCTCAGGTGCGCCTGCATGGCACGGCGGGCAGCCTTGGCGTCCTTGGCGCGGACCGCGTCCAGCACGGCGGAATGCTCGGCGATCCAGCGCGGCCGCAGGCCGGCGTTATGCATGCGCAGCTGCATCTTCTCCCACATGCGGCCGCGGCCCTGGTCCCACAGGCCCTGGACGACGAGCGACAGGGCCGAATTCTGCGTGGCGCCGGCGAGGCGCAGGTGGAACAGCCGGTCGGCGTCCTCGCGGCTCTCGTGCCTTGCATCCTCGTCGCGCATCTGCTGCAGCGCGTCCTCGAGCCCGTCGATATCGGCCTCAGTCGCCTCGCGCGCGGCGACGGCCGCAACCTCGCTCTCGATCAGGCGCCGGGCGCGGATGAGCTCGAACGGGCCGGGCCCGCCATCCGGCACCGCCATGGGCTCGGCGCCGGCGAAATCGGTGCGCACATAGATACCGGAACCGGTCATCACCGTGACGAAGCCCGAGATCTCGAGCGCGATCAGCGCCTCACGCAGGCTCGGCCGGCTGACGCCGAACTGCTGCGCCAGATCGCGCTCCGGCGGCAGCCGGCTGCCGGGCGGGAATTCGCCCGCGAGGATCAGGTCGCGGATCTGATCGGCAATGCGCCGGTAAAGGCGGCTCGGCTCGACGCGAATGATCGGCAAGGCTCGATCCTCAAAAGGCCCGCCCGGCCGACGGGGCCAGGGCTGGGGCCGGTGCTGATCGTTGGGACATGCGGCGTCTGGACAGCAAGGATCAAACCTGGAATGGTCAAGTGGTCTGGCCAATTGCCGGACCCTGTCACGGCAGCCCGGCCGCTGTCAACCGCCCGTCATCATGAGTCCAGAAGCCATGACCGAAGCCCCGCAGGATCTCGCCCGCTGGCTCGCCGATACGCTCATCCCCGCCTGGGCGGCGCTCGCCGTGCCCCCGGACGGTGCCGGCTATCTCGAATATCTCACTGCCGACGGGCGGCCCGATCCGCGGCCGCGCCATTCGAGCCTGGTGACGGCGCGGCTCGTCTATGTGTTCAGCCACGCCCACCTGCTGAACCCCGCCGGCCCCGGCCTCGCCGCGGCGGAGCACGGCTACCGGTTCCTCACCGAGCGCTGCGCCGACGCGACCGGCCGCTTCCGCCACGTGGTCACGGCAGATGGCGCCGCCCTCGACGATCGGGCCGATCTCTACGACCTCGCCTTCGTGCTGTTCGCCTGCGCCTGGTATGCGCGCGCGACCGGCTTCCGCGAGCCGCTCGACCGGGCCGAGCAGGTGATGTGCTTCATCGAGCAGGAACTCGCCGCCCCGCATGGCGGCTTCGCCGAGGATGATCACGGCACCCTGCCCCGCCGGCAAAACCCGCATATGCATCTGCTCGAAGCGTGCCACGCGCTCGCCGAAACGTCGGCCGACGAGCGCTGGCTCGACCGGGCGAATCGCCTGGTGACGCTGCTCGGCGATCGCCTGATCGATCCCGCGACCGGCACGCTCGGCGAGTTCTTCATGGCAGACTGGCAGCCGGCCCCAGGCCCCGCCGGGGTGCTGCGCGAGCCCGGTCATCATTTCGAATGGGTCTGGCTGCTGCACCACCACGCGCGCCTGGCCGGCGACCGGCACGTCGTCGCCCTCGCCGAGCGGCTGCACAGCTTTGCACTTGCTCATGGTGTGGCGCACTCACCCGAGGGCTGGCCGCTCGTGGTCGACGGCGTCGACGCCGAGGGTACGATCGTCGCCCCGACCCGGCTGCTCTGGCCGCAGACCGAAGCGATCAAGGCCGAGGCAGCGCGGCTCGAGTTCCTGGCCGACGCCGGCGCGCGGCAGCGGCTCGACGACCATCTGGCCGCCCTCTTCCACTATTGGCTCGATCCCGTGACCGGGCTCTGGGTCAACCAGCTCGACCCGTCGAACCGGTCGATCGCGGCCGAGGTGCCGGTCCGGGTCCTCTACCACGTCATGCTGGCGCTGGCGGAGGCGGCGCGCGTGCGGGCGCTTCCGAACCTAGTGTTGTGACGCCGCCGATGAATGCAGGATCTGCAGGATCGTCGAGCGGAGCTGGCCCTGCAGCGCCGCCGATTGCAGGCCGAGCGCGATGCGCAAGCTCGCGGCCTCGCTCTCGGCCGCCGACGTGTTGAGATCGGCCAGCGTCAGCTTGCGCGCGCCCGCCCGCAGCTGCGTCGCGTAGCTCTGCTGGAAGACCGAGCGGGTCTGCAGCACCCCGGCGAAGCTGCCGAGCGAACCCGCGACGCTCTGCAGCTGGGTGATCGCGTTGTTGAGCCGCGACTTGGCCTCATCGAAGATCGTGGCCGCGAGCGAGGCCGCCACCGTGCCGGCGCCGCCGGTCACGTCGAGCGCCGAAAAGCCCTGGACCGCAACCGTCCCGCCGGCGACGACGTTGGAGAACAGGATCGCCCGACTGGTATTGAACGCGCCCACCGCCGTGAAGAGCGCGCGGGCATTGCCCGCGCCGGTCGCGGTCAGATCGTAGCCGGCGATGGTGAGTCCGCCGCCGTTCTGCGGGCCGAATTGCACGGTGAGCTGGGCCGCGGTCGAGCTCAGGAGATTGAGCCCCTGATAGGCGGCGTCCTGGACGAGCTGGTTCAGCTGCGTGCCGATCGCCTTGAATTGCTGCGTTGCCTCTGTCCGGGCCGGGAGCGAGGCGCCCCGCGCGCCTTCGACCATACCCTGGAGCTGCTGCAGGAGGTTCTCGACCGCGGTCGTCGCAGTCAGCGCCGTGTCGATCGACGACACGCCCTGGTCGATGCCGCCCTTGTAGTTGAGCACCTGGGTCGCGCGCCCGGTAAGGGATGCTGCGCGGAAATAGGCAACCGCATTGTCGGTGGGATCATAGACGGCCAGGCCGGTGCCGAGCTGGCGCTGGACAGTATCGTACTCACCCTGGGTCTGCGAGAGATTGTCCAGGTCCTGAAGAAGTGACGGCGATAGCGCGATGCCGCTCACCGGATCCATCCCTTTCAAGCGATGGATGCACGGCCGTTTGCGGCCGCACACGTTTTCCGATGTGCGCCGTGAGGGCAGGCTTGTCAATCGGCAAAGAGAAACTCTCTACCGATTAGCCAAAAACGTGTGAAACGACGCCTCCGGGGCGAACCCCGGAGACGCCATCCCAAGATCCGCCGAACCTTAACGAAGCAGCGTCAGGATCGAGGAGTTCTGGTTGCCCGTGACCGACAGCGACTGGATGCCGATCTGCTGACGGAGCGTCAGCGCCTGGGAGTTCGCCGCCTCGACGTTGAGGTCGGCCAGCGTCAGCTTGTCGCCGCCGCCCGAGAGCGTCCCGGCGTAGCTGGCGCTGAAGGTCGAACGCGCCTGCAGGATGTTGACGTTGGTACCGAGTGCTGAAGTGAGCGCGCTGTTCTGGCTGATCGCCGCGTCGATCCGGTTGTCGGTCGCCGTGAAGATCGCCGCCGCCTGCGACGCCGTGATGCCCTGGGCGGTGGTGCTGGTCAGGCTCAGGGCCGAGAAGCCCTTGACCGTACCGGCGCCGTTCGCCGTCGACGCGACGACGTTAGAGAACTGCAGCGTGCCGTCCGACTTGAACGCCACGGTGGCCGCGGTGAACAACGAGTTGGCATTGCCGGCCACGGTCGAGGTGTAGGAGAAGCCGCTGATGGTGAAGGTCGCGGCCGTCCGCTCCGAGAACTGGGTGGAGAGGCTGGCCGTGGTCTTGGTCAGCAGGTTGAGGCCCTGGTAGGAGGCGTCATTGACCAGCTGCGCCAGCTGCTTGGCGATGTTCTTGAACTGCACCGTCGCCGAGACGCGCGACGAGGTCGTGGCACCGCGGGCGCCTTCGAGCACGCCCTTGAGCTGCTTCAGCAAGCCGTCGACCGCCGAGGTCGCGTCCAAAGCGGCCTGAACCGTCTGGATCGACTGATCGATGTTGGCCTTGCGGGTGAGGATGTTGCTGGACCGGTCGTAGAGCGACTTGGACCGGAAATAGGCGACCGCGTCGTCCGAAGCCGAGTTCACCTTCTTGCCGGTGTTCAGCTCGTTCTGCGTCGTCGTGAACAGCGCCGAGGCAGACTGCAGGGACTGAATAGTCGCTGTTTGGGTTGCGGTAAGCGTAATGCCTGACATGTGCTTCATCCTTTAAGGAAGAAAAGCCGCCGGATTTCCGGCAGCCGCCCCTCATGGGGCACTTTTGCCGCACTTCGGCCGCGCCCTTTAGGGTTCGACCAGAGGTAGTGCGACATCGCACACTACGCCGGGTAGCGGTATCTCGCCACGCCAATCGCTTAAAATGCGAGGAATCGAGCCGGCGCAAACCCGCGGCCCTCCTGGGCTTCCATAAAATTTTAGCGTTAACCATGCCGTCCCGCCGAAGGGGGCTGGCAGGGCAAAATTGTTATGTTATATCGTTTTGACTTTCAGCCCTGACCGATGGAAAGCTTCATGCGCCTCGCCTCCCTGCTCCTTGCGCTCATCCCTTTCGGCCTCGCGATCGGCACCGCCGCGGCCGATCCCCTACCGGTGGTCGCGACGACCAGCGTGCTCGAAGACCTGGTGAAGAATGTCGGCGGCGACAAGGTCGCAGTCCGCAGCCTGGTCGGCCCCGACGGCGACGCCCATACCTATGAGCCGACGCCGTCCGACGCCAAGGCGATCAGCAGTGCGCGGCTCGTCGTCATCAACGGCTTGGGGCTCGAAGGCTGGCTGACGCGCCTCATGGGCTCGGCCGGCTTTACCGGCACCCGCGTCGTCGCGACCGAGGGCATCACGCCCTTGACCATGACGGAGGAGGAAGGCGGCAAGGCTCGCAAAGTGACCGACCCGCACGCCTGGCAAAGCCTCGCCAACGGCCGGATCTATGTCGCCAACATCGCCAAGGGGCTGGCCGCGGCCGACCCGGCCAATGCCGCCGTCTATCAGCAGAACGCCGAGGCCTATGCCCAACGCCTGACGACGCTCGAGGCCAAGGTCAAGGCCGAACTCGCCGATGTCCCGGCGGCCAAGCGCCGGGTCATCACGACCCACGACGCCTTCCAATATTACGGCAAGGCCTATGGCGTGCAGTTCATCGCGCCGATCGGGCTTTCGACCGAGGAGGGCGAGCCGTCTGCCGGCGATGTCGCGAAGCTCGAACGCCAGATCAAGCGTGAGAAGCTCAAGGCGCTGTTCCTCGAGAACATCAGCAACAGCCGGCTGATCGACCAGCTGGCCCACGACACCGGCGCCGTCGTCGGCCCGCCGCTGTTCTCGGACGCGCTGTCCAAGCCCAGTGAGCCGGCCCCGACCTATATCCAGATGTTCGAATACAACACGGCGACGCTCAAGGCCGGCATGCTGCTGAACTGAGGAGGAATACCAACCCTCGCCCGCTTCGCGGGAGAGGGTGCCGAGCGCCAGCGAGGCGGGTGAGGGCGTTGCAGCCGGCCCACCCTCACCCTTCCCAGCCCTGACGGGCCGGGTCCCTTCCCTCTCCCGCTCACGCGGGCGAGGGGCTCGATCGATCAAGCCCGCTCAGTCGTCATAATTTGAAACGTTATAACATTAGGATTAATCATGCTCCTCCGCATGCTCTCGGGCACGGCCCTGCTCTCGCTCGCCCTCGCCTCGCCCACGATCGCCGACGACCTGTCGGGCACATCCCAAACGGGTACCACTCAGACCGCCGCGTCGCCGTCATCCGTCGAGGACATTACCGTCATCGGCCACAAGCTCGACGAGGCACGCAACGGTATCCAGACGCAGATCGGCGCCTCGACCTATGTGATCGACGGAGAAGCGCTCGACAGCCAGCCGGGCGGCACGAACAATCCGCTGAACCAGGTGCTGCTGCAGGCGCCGGGCGTGGCCCAGGATTCCTTCGGCCAGCTCCATGTCCGCGGCGAGCACAACAACCTGCAATATCGGCTGAACGGCATCATCCTGCCCGAAGGCATCAGCGTGTTCGGCCAGACGCTGAGCCCGCGCTTCGCCGACCAGGTCGAACTCATCACCGGCGCGCTGCCGGCCGAATACGGCCTGCGCACCGCCGGCATCATCGATCTCAGGACCAAGGACGGCGCGTTCGAGCCCGGCGGCTCCGTCTCGCTCTACGGCGGCAGCCACGGCACGATCGAGCCCAGCGTCGAGTTCGCCGGCTCGGACGGCTCGATCAATTATTTCGTCTCGGGCGACTATTTGCAGAACGGGCTCGGCATCGAATCGCCCGACGGCCGGTCCGATCCGCTGCACGACCGGACGAGCCAAGGCCACGGCTTCGGCTATTTCGAGGACGTCATCGATCCGTCGAGCCGGGTCGCCCTCATCCTCGGCACCTCGCGCGAGCAGTTCCAGATCCCCGACCAGTCGGGTCTCTCGCCGCAGCTGGGCCTGACGGTCAACGGCCAGACCGACTTCCCAAGCGACAAGCTCAACGAGAACCAGCGGGAGCTCACCCACTACGGCGTCTTGAGCTATCTGCGCTCGCAGGAGAGCTTCGACGTCCAGGTCTCGCTGTTCGGCCGCTATTCGAGCCTCTATTTCACGCCTGATCCGATCGGCGACCTGCTCTACAACGGCATCGCCCAGACGGCCTACAAGCGCGACATCGCCGGCGGCCTCCAGGCCGAAGGCGCCTACCACCTCAATGACCGCCATACGCTGCGCGCCGGCGTGATCATCGAGGGCGACCGGGCGACGAGCGCCACCTCGTCGCTCGTGCTGCCGACCGACGCCAGCGGCGCCCAGACGAGCGACATGCCAGTCAAGATCGAGGACGACGGCGGCAAGACCGCCTGGACCTACAGCATCTATCTGCAGGACGAGTGGAAGCTCTTCGACAGTCTCACGGTCAATTACGGCGGCCGGTTCGACCTGGTCGATGCCTTCACCCACGAGAACCAGCTGAGCCCGCGCATCAACCTGGTCTGGAAGCCGACCGACACAACGACCGTCCATGCCGGCTATGCCCGCTATTTCACGCCGCCGCCGTTCGAGCTGGTCGGCGGCGAGAGCATTACCAAGTTCGCGAACACGACCGGGGCGCCGACGGTGACGGCCGACGACGTGTCACGGGCAGAAAAGGCCAATTACTTCGACGTGGGCGTCTCGCAGCGGCCGCTGCCCGGCCTCACCGTCGGGCTCGATACCTACTACAAGAATTCCCGCAACCTGATCGACGAGGGCCAGTTCGGCGCGCCGATCATCCTGACGCCGTTCAACTATGCCTCTGGCCGGCAATATGGCGCGGAACTGTCGGCGACCTATCAGCAAGGCCCCTGGACCGCCTATGGCAACTTCGCGGCCGGCGTCGCGGAGGGCAAGGACATCGTGTCGAGCCAGTTCAACTTCACGCCGGACGATCTCGCCTACATCAGCCGGCACTACATCCACCTGGACCACGACCAGACCTACAGTGCGTCGGCCGGCGTCTCCTATCTCTGGGATGGGACCCGGCTCAGCACCGACCTCATCTACGGCACGGGCCTGCGCAACTCGACCGACCATCCGAACAGCGGCAGCCTGCCCGACTATGTCCAGGTCAATCTCGGCATCTCGCACCATTTCGACCTGCCGCGTGTGGGCGCGCTCGACGCCCGCTTCGACGTCATCAACCTGTTCGACGAGAAATACGAGATCCGCAACGGGACGGGCGTCGGCGTCGGCGCCCCGCAATTCGGTCCCCGCCGTGGCTTCTTTGCCGCCGTGACGAAGAGTTTCTGACTGCCCGTTCCACTCGTCCCGTTCCCGCCTGCGCGGGAACGACGGAGGAAGGGAGCAATATCTCCAAACCAAAAGGGCGCCTCCCACGAGGAAGCGCCCTTTTTGATCCTGCCGCCGGCGAAAGCCTCAGCCGCGGCTTTCCGGCGTGCTGTAGATGAAGCCGCGCACCGGATTGTCGCGGCCGTAGTCCGGCGAATCCTTCCAGCGCACGCGGACCTTGGACCAGTCGTTGTTCTCCGACACGTCGACGACCGAGACGGCAGTCGAGACCTTGCCCTTGTTCTTCTTGCCCGCGGCCCAGTTCGCCTGGTCGACCAGCACTTCGCGGTTGCTGATCAGGTCGACGACGACCGCGACATGGCCGTGGCGCATGTGCTTGGTCCGATCGAACACCATGACCGCGCCCATGTGCGGCTTGTGACCCCGAGAATATTCACCGGAAGCGGAGTCCCACCATTTCCACGCATCGCCGCGCAGATTGATCTTCGTGATGGCCTTGGCATACGCGACACATTCCATCGCGGATGCCGGAACGGCGGCGGGGATGGTCAGGAGTGCAGTTGCGATGGCAATCGCGGCAACTTCTCGCTTCATGGCCTCTCTGTCACGTTCTCGGCTGAAGGACCGACCGGTCGGCGGCCCTTTTCGGGAAACGCACGGCTGACATTCCTGGGTGGCATGTCGACCGTCCGTGGCGGAAGGAGAGTGTTGGATACAGAAGAGTTCCGCGGAATCCAAGACTTTTTCGCAACAATTTTCGAAGTGTCTGGATTCTCTGGTCTTGCACGGCTCGAAAGGCAGCCATGCAGCGGTATCTCAACACCCTGTGAAACCGGTCACACCGGGCGACTCCAACCCCCATCCTTGCTGCATCGCAAACAGATACCGCTCCACCGTAAAGAGAATGTTACGGAACAAACAGCGACCTCGCGTGTCGGCGCGCTGCTGCTAGAGGATGTCGTCGCGGATGCAGGCCTTCATGTGGCCGGGCTCGACCTCGACGAGCGGCGGCACGGTCGCGGCGCAAGCCTCCGTCGCGTAGGGGCAGCGCGTCCGGAATACGCAGCCGGACGGTGGGTTGAGCGGGCTCGGGATGTCGCCCTGCAGCGGCGCCCGTTCGCGCCGCCGCGTCGGGTCCGGCACGGGGGCGGCGGCCAGCAGCGCCTCGGTATAAGGATGGCGCGGCCGGGCGTAGAGCTGCTCGCTGGTCGCGATCTCCATGATCCGGCCCAGATAGAGCACGGCGATCCGGTCGCTGATGTACTGCACGACCGCCAGGTCGTGGGCGATGAACAGGACGGTCAGGCCCAGTTCCGCCTGCAGGTCCTTCAAGAGGTTCACGACCTGGGCCTGGACCGAGACGTCGAGCGCCGAGACCGGCTCGTCGGCGACGATGAACTGCGGCTCGACCGCAAGCGCCCGGGCGATGCCGATGCGCTGGCGCTGGCCGCCGGAGAATTCGTGCGGGAAACGCTCCATGGCGTCGGCCGGCAAGCCCACCCGCTCGAGCAAGGCTGCGATCCGGTCGCGCCGGTCGGCACTGGTGCCGATGCCGTGGATGACGAACGCCTCGCCGATCGCGTCCTTGACCTTGCGGCGCGGATTGAGGCTCGCGTACGGGTCCTGGAAGATGATCTGCATGCGCCGGCGATAGGCGCGGAGCTCGGGGCGCGCCAGATGGGTGATGTCGGCGCCGTCGAACAGCACGCGGCCGGCCGTCGGCTCGACCAGGCGCAGGATGGCACGGCCGGTCGTGGTCTTGCCGCTGCCGGACTCGCCGACGAGGCCTAGCACCTCGCCGCGCATCATGGCGAAGCTCACGTCGTCGACCGCCTTGACCACGCCGCCGCCGCTCGCGGGGAATTGCTTGACGAGGCCCTGGACTTCGAGAAGGGGGACATCGAGCAGGGGCTGGCTCATGCGTCCCTCCAGCGGATGCAGCGCACGCGGTGGCCCTCGCCCGTGTCCTCGAGCGGCGGCGGTGCCGCACGGCAGGCGTCGGTGGCGAGCGGGCAGCGCGGCGCGAAGGCGCAGCCCTCGGGCAGGTTCGCCGCACTCGGCACCTGGCCCGGGATGGCGGCGAGCCGGTCGCGGCTGCCCATGACCGGCATGCTGGCGAGGAGCGCCCGCGTATAGGGATGGCGCGGCCGGGCGAAGACGGCATGGACGTCGCCCTCCTCGACCACGCGGCCCGCATACATGACCGCGACCCGGTCGGCGATCTCGGCCACGACGCCCAGATTATGGGTGATGAACAGGATGCTCATGCCGAGCTCGACCTGCAGCCGGCGCATCAGGTCGAGGATCTGCGCCTGGATCGTAACATCGAGCGCGGTCGTCGGCTCGTCGGCGATGAGCACGGCCGGGCCGCACGCCAAGGCCATCGCGATCATGACGCGCTGGCGCATGCCGCCCGACATGCGATGCGGATATTCGGCCGCGCGGCGCGCGGGATCAGGGATGCCGACCTTGGCCAGCATCTCGACCGCCCGGTCATAGGCGGCGCGCTTCGAAAGCCCCTGGTGGCGGCGCAGCGTCTCGCCGATCTGATCGCCGACCGTATAGACCGGGTTGAGGCTGGTCATCGGCTCCTGGAAGATCATGCCGATCTCGTTGCCGCGGATCCGGCGCATCGCCGGCTCGGCGAGCTGCGCCAGGTCGCGCACGACGCCGTCGCGACCCTTGAGCCGGATCGCGCCTTCGACGATCCGGCCCGGCGGCTCCGGGATGAGCCGCATGATCGACAGGCTCGTGACCGACTTGCCGCTGCCGGATTCGCCGACCACGGCCAGGGTCTCGCCGCGGTGGAGCGTGAAGGTGACGCCGTCGACCGACTTGGCCGTGCCGCCCTCGACCCGGAACCAGGTCTTCAAGCCTTCGACCTCGAGCAGCGGCTCGGCCCCGGGCGTCCCCACCGTCTTCTCCGCCGCCATCGCCAATGTCATCGGGTCCGGCCGCGCGCCGCCACCGGCAGCGTCTCGATCCGCTCGCCGCCGCGCATCGTCACCACCTCGTCGTGCAGGTTGGTCACGACGCAGACATGGTTCGGCACGACGCGCACGCGCTCGCCGATCGCCGGCTTCCGTGCGGAGTGCGAGAGATCGAGGATGCCGTGCTCCTCGTTCAGCCGCTCGATGATCGCGTCCGGGTATTCGAGGATCAGGCCGTAGCCCTCGCCGACCGACGGCGCCACCCGGTCGCTGGTCAGGCTCTTCGAGCCGGCGTCGATGATGGCGCGCGTCTCGGTCGGGCGGCTCACCACCGTCGCATGCAGGTGCAGCGCGCATTCGTCGAGCGTGGCGGCGCCGGCGCCGACCGTCGCCCGGTCATGGTAGATGTAGGTGCCGACGCGCAGCTCGGTCAGGCCTTCGATCTCGTGCTGAGCCCAAGCGTTAGGCGTGCCGCCGCCGGATACGGTCTTGATCTCGATGCCGGCGCCGCCCAGCCGCTGCTTCGCCGCGGCGACGAAGCGCGCGGTCTCGGCCGAGCTCGGATAGGTCATGAGCCCGTCGAAGCGGAGGCCTTGAGCCGCGCGGATCGCCTCCGCCAGGGCCAGCGCCTCGTCGACCGAGGTGACGCCGGTGCGCTTGCCGCCGGAATCGAACTCGATCAGCACGCCGATCTCCGTACCCGCCTCGCGCGCGGCCGCAGCGGCGGTGTCGAGCGCCACGGGATTGTCGACGGCGACCCGCATGGTGACGCGCTTTGCGAGTGCCGCGAGCCGGGCGGCCTTGGCCGGCCCGATCAGCGGATAGGACAGGAGGATGTCGGAGAGGCCCGCATCGGCCATCACCTCGGCCTCGCCCAGCTTCTGGCAGGTGATGCCGGCCGCCCCCAGTTCCATCTGCCGCCGGGCGAAGACCGGCAGCTTGTGCGTCTTGATGTGCGGCCGAAGCTTCAAGCCATGCCGGTCGCAATAGGCCTGCATCTTGACGAGGTTATGTTCGACCCGGTCGAGGTCGATCACCGGCACTGGGGTTTCGAGCTGGTCGATCTTCATTCCGATATCTCCCTCCCCGTCATCCCCCGGGCGGAAACCAGAGTTTCCGCCTAGGCGGGGATCCAGGGCAAGCGACGGGTTGCCAACCATTGCGGCAACCCTGGATTCCCGCCTACGCGGGAATGACGGTAATAACTACCGCCCCTACTTCGTCGGCAGCGCCGCGACGCAGTCGATCTCGACGTGGATGCCGTGCAGCTGGCAGCCGATCGTGGTCCTGGCCGGCGGCTCGGTCTTGAAGAACTCGATATAGACCTCGTTGTACTCCTTGAAGCGGGTGAGGTCGGCCAGATAGGCGTTGATCTTGACCACGTCTTTGAGGCTGGCGCCGACGCCGGCGAGGATGGTCTCGATGTTGCGGATCGTCTGGCGCACCTGCTCGGCGAAATTGTCCGACATGACGCCGGTCTTGGGGTCGACCGGGCCCTGGCCCGAGACATAGACGAAGCCATTCGCGGTAACGGCGTGGGAATATTGGCCTGCCGCCTTGGCGGCGCCCTCAACGATATGAGCCTTACGCATCAAATCTCTCTCCTCGAAATGATTTTCAGTGTCGTCCGAGCACACGGCCCGGACGGAGGCCGGTCGGTTTCCCGTCGGCAAGAATCGTCTCGCCCGCGACCCAGACGCGGTCGATGCCGGAGGCGAGTTCGGTCGGGCTGTCAAAGCTCGCGAGGTCGGCGAGATCTGGCTCAAACAGCACGAGGTCGGCGGCGAGGCCCGGGCGCACGAGGCCGCGGTCCATGAGGCCGAAGCGCTGGGCCGCGATCGAGGTCATGCGGCGCACGGCGTCCTCGAGGCCGAGCCAGCCCTCGTCGCGCGACAATTTGCCGAGCACGCGCGGAAACGTGCCGTAGGCGCGCGGATGCGGCCTGGTGCCCGGGCGCGGCAGGCTGTCGGAGCCCACCATGTGCAGGGGATGGGTGAAGGCCGCGCGCAGGTCCGCCTCGCCCAGCTGGAACATGACGATCGTCGTCCGGCCCTGGTCGCGCGTGACGAGGTCGGCCAGGAAGTCGAACGGCTCCAGGCCGGCCTCGGCCGCGGCCGCGTCCATCGCCTTGCCCTCGAAGCGCTTCAACTCGGGCAGCTCGACGCCGGCGATCCGGACGTTGTTCCAGCCGATGAGCTTGACCTTGGACGGCCAGGTGCCGTTGCGCCCGTCGCCCTCCTCGACCGCCTGGCGCAGGCCGGCGCGCTCGACCGGATCCTTAAGCCGGCCGATCAGCGCGTCGATGCCGCCCGACTGGGCCGTGGGCGGCAGGAGCTGCAGGATCGTGCTGCTGCCGGCCGGATAGGGATACATGTCGAAGCTGACGTCGATGCCGTCCGCGCGCGCCGCCTCGAGCCGCTTGATCGCCCGGCCAACGCCGCCCCAGTTCGGCTTGCCGGCCGCCTGGAGATGGGACAACAGGCCCGCGGTGCCCGAGCGCTTCAGGAGGTCCAGGAACTCGTCGACCGCCGGGATCAGCGACGCCTCGTAGCTGCGAACATGGGCGGCAAGCACGCCGTGATGCTCGGCGACCGTTTCGGCGAGCGCCACGAGCTCCGCGGTGTTGGCAAAGGCGCTCGGCGGATAGACCAGCCCCAGCGACAGGCCCGCGGCACCGGCCGCGAGATCGCGGGCGAGCAGGCGCCGCATCTGGGATAGCTCCGCCGCGGTCGGCGCCCGCTCGTCATAGCCCATGACCGCGATGCGGAGCGCGCCGTGGCCGACGAGCGAGACCAGGTTGAGCGCGATGCCGTTCGCCTCGAGTGCCTCTTTGTAGGCGGCGAAATCGCCGAAGGTTTCGGCCTCCGCCGTTTCGCCCAGGAGCGCGCCGAAATGGCCGCGCAGCGCATCCACCGAGGCCGCTGCCCTTGGATAGAGCGAGAAGCTGCAATTGCCGACGACGATCGTCGTGACGCCTTGGATCGCCTTTTCCAGCCGCTCCGGCTCGCGCAGGAACATGAGGTCGTCGTGGGTATGGGCGTCGATGAAGCCGGGGGCGAGATAGCGCCCGTCGGCATCCAGCACCTGGGCGCCATCCGTCGGCAGCTGGGCGCCGACCGCGGCGATCCGGCCCTGGGCGACGCGCACGTCGCCCAGGAACCAGGGGGCGCCGCTGCCGTCGATGATCCGCGCGCCGCGGATCAGAAGATCTCTCGTCATGGATGCCTCACATCAGGCGCTGGATTTTCGGATCGAGCGCGTCGCGCAACCCGTCGCCCAGGATCTGCAGCGACAGCACCGTGAGCACGATCGCGAGGCCCGGGGCGAGGATCAGCCAGTCGGCCTGGTTCATGTACTGCTGCGCGCCGGCGATCATGTTGCCCCAGGTGGGCGTGGTCGGCGGCACGCCGGCGCCGAGGAAGGAGAGCGCCGCCTCGGTCAGGATCGCCGTCGCGAAGATGAAGGTCGCCTGGACGAGAAGCGGCGAGATCAGGTTCGGCAGCAGATGCACCAGCATGATGCGCAGGTCCGAGGCGCCGAGCGCCTGCGCCGCCTCGACGAACTGCAGCTCGCGCAGCACGAGCGTCGCCCCGCGCACGACGCGCGCCACCCGCGGCGTATAGACGATGCCCAAGGCCAGCACGACGTTGAACAGCGACGGGCCGAGACCAGCCAGGAGTGCTATCGCCAAGAGGATGTCCGGGAAAGCCATGAGCGCGTCGGTGAAGCGCATCAGCGCCGTGTCGAGCTTGCGCACATAGCCCGCGAAGAGACCCAGCGCCGTGCCGAGCACGCTCGCCAGCACGACGACCATGGCGCCGACCGCGAGCGACAGGCGCGCGCCATAAAGCGTGCGGGTCAGCACGTCACGGCCGAAATCGTCGGTGCCGAACCAATGCAGCCCGACCGGCGGCTTCAGGCGGTGGGCGATGTCCATCTTGGTCGGCGCATAGGGCGCGATCCAGGGTGCCAGGATCGCAGAGCCGACGATGACGACGATCAGCGCCAAGGCCACGACCACGATGCGCCGGCGGACGAGACGCTTCAGCAGAAGGGCGGCGGGAGAGCGACCAGCCACGGCTACGCTCCTTCCCCGTCATTCCCGCGCACGCGGGAATCCAGGGTTGCCGCAATGGCTGGCAGCCCGTCGCTTGCCCTGGATCCCCGCCTGCGCGGGGATGACGGATAGAAGAGGTACAAGCAGAGAGTCATCAGTACCGCACCCGCGGGTCGACGACGGCGTAGAGCAGGTCGACCGCCAAGTTGATGAGCACATAGAGGCCCGAGATGATGAGCAGCGCGCCCTGGATCACCGGGTAGTCGCGCCGGAGCACGGCCGAGACGATCAGGTTGCCGACACCGGGCAGGCCGAACACGGTCTCGGTCACGATGGCGCCGCCGATCAGCGTCGCGATGGTAAGGCCGATCACGGTCAGCACCGGGATGAGCGCGTTGCGGAACGCGTGCTTGACGATGACGGCGCCGGGCCCAAGCCCTTTGGCCTTGGCCGTGCGCACATAATCTTCGTGCAGCACGTCGAGCATGCTGGTTCGGGTGAAGCGGATGATGAGCGCCGAATTGGGCAGGCCCAGTGCCACCGCCGGCAGCACCAGGTGATGGAGGCGCGCACCGAGGGCGGCCCCTGGATCGCCGTAGCCCGCGACCGGGAACCAGCCGAGCCGGACCGCGAAATATTCGATCAGCGTCAGGCCGACCCAGAAACTCGGCAGGCTCGCGGCCAGCATGGAGACCGCCGTCACCGCCTGGTCGAGCAGGGTGCCACGCCGGACCGCGGCCAGCACGCCGACCGGCACGCCGATCAGGACCGCGATCATGACCGACATGCCGGTGAGCCAGCTGGTAAGCTCCGCCCGGTCCAAGAGCGCGTCGATCACCGGGCGGTTGAGGAAGATCGAGTTGCCGAGGTCGAACGACAGGATGTCGCGCAGGTAGAGCACGAACTGCACCGGCAGCGGCCGGTCGAGCCCGAGCTGGGCCCGGAGTGCCGCCACATCGGCCGGCGTCGCGTTCGAGCCCAGCATGACCGCCGCCGGATCGCCCGGCACGACGCGCGCGATGACGAACACGATCGCGGCCACCATCAGCATGACGACAGCCATGCCGGCGAAGCGGCGGGAGAGATAGGCGGTCATGGCAAACTGCCCTGCGCCTCTCCGCCCCGCCCTATCCCGTCATCCCCCGGGCGGAAACCAGAGTTTCCGCCTAGGCGGGGATTCAGGGCAAGCGACGGACTGCCAGCCATTGCGGCAACCCTGGATTCCCGCCTGCGCGGGAATGACGGGAAAGCTAAGCCGGCCATCCCGTGATCACCCGCCGACCTTGACGTTCCAGAAGAACGGCCAGGGCACGGGCGTGTAGCCGGTGAGCTTCTTCGAGCGGGCGGCGAGATTATAGAACTCGCCGATCTTGACCGCCGGGACCTGGGAATAGAACAGGCCCTGGATCGCCTTCCAGTCGGAGACGCGCTTCGCCGGATCCGTGTCGGTGTTGAACGCGTCGAGTGCCGCCTTCTTCTCCGGCGTGTCCCACCAGCCCGGATAGGCCGGGTTCATGATGGTG
Organism: Aliidongia dinghuensis; assembly: GCF_014643535.1. Classification (NCBI taxonomy): domain Bacteria; kingdom Pseudomonadati; phylum Pseudomonadota; class Alphaproteobacteria; order Rhodospirillales; family Dongiaceae; genus Aliidongia; species Aliidongia dinghuensis. Next base: position 267,546 of record NZ_BMJQ01000003.1, read on the forward strand.
ATGAGCGTCGGCTCCGGCACGAAGGTGTGATAGGTGAAGAACGCGTCCCAGGCGCCCGGATCGCTGCGCTTCGAGAGCAGCGTCGCCCAGTCGAGCACCTGCAGGTCGACCGTGAAGCCCGCCTCCTGCAGGTTCTGCTGGGCGACCAGGCTCATCTTATAGAGGAAGTCGTACTGCGGCGAGGTCAGGATCTTGATCGGCTCACCCTTGTAGCCGGCCTGTTTCAGGAGCGCCGCCGCCTTCTTGGCATCGTGCTGGTTGTAGCCCTTGACGCTCGCCTCGTCGTAGAACGGCGTGCCCTTCGGATAGATCGAGCCCTCGACCTCGAAGAACGCCGGGTCGCCGAAGGCGGCCAAGAGCATGTCCTCGGGGGTGAGCGCCGCCTGGGCCGCCTGGCGTACCAGCGGATTGGCCATGGGTCCGGTCTTCTGGTTGAAGATCACGAGCGCCCAGCCGAACGGCTTCACCATGATCGGCTCGACGCCGGCGGCACCCTTGAGCTTGGGCGCAAGTTCGGTCGGCAACGAATCGGCGAACTGGTACTGGCCGGCAAGCATGCCGTCGACGCGGGTCGTGGCATTGGGCACCGGCACGAAGCGCAGTTCCTCGATCTCGGCCTTGCGCGCCCCGGCATAGCCGCTCGCCGCTCCCGGCGGCGACTGATAACCGTCGAACCGGGCCATGCGGATATACTGGTCGGGCTTCTGCTCGACGATCTTGTAGGGGCCGGTGCCGACGTAGGTCTTGAGCGTGTCGGTCGTCTCCGCCAACGCCTTCGGCATGATCGCGGCGGCGCCGTTGTTCATGGCGAGGAGCGCCAGGAGCGGCGCGAACGGCTGCTTCAGCTTGATCGTGACCGTCTTCGCATCCTTGGCCGCGACCGCATCCACCGCCGGGGCCGCGAGCTTGCCGCGCGGGCTCGCCTTCAGCCAGCGGTTGAGCGAGGTCACCACGTCGTCCGCCGTCATGGTGCTGCCGTCGTGGAACTTGACACCTTCCCGGAGCGGGATGGTGTAGAATTTACCGCCGTCCGAGATCTGCGGCAGGGCCGAGGCCAAGAGGGGTGCCGCCTCCCACTTGCCGTCGAAGGCGTAGAGCGTTTCGAACACATGCTGCGTGATGATGCTGACCAGATCGGAGGTCACCGTCACCGGATCGAGCGGACCGGGTTCGCCGATGGTCGCGATGTCGATGGCGGATTTGGTCTGGGCCTGGGCGGGCGCTTGACCCAGCACCTGCCCCAGCAGCAGCGCGCCGCCCACGGCGAGCGCGGTGAAGCCTGATTTGAATGAGAGCATCGATCCCCTCCGTCGCGCGGCTTCGTGCCGCCGCCTCCACTTGTTTGTCCGAAATATCGGACTTAGTTCTTGTATACTGGACAAAGAGACCGTAGTCTCTTCGTCGGCCCCTTGCAACGAATTTGACAGGGGGCCGGTCCGATCTGTTACTGGAGCAGATGAGGCAGGAGAGATGACGATGGCGCCGGACGGACGGCTGAAGACGATCGACGGGGAACAAGCAGCCGGGGAACAAGCAGCCGGGGAACAAGCAGCCGGCGAACAGGCAGACGGCGCGGCACCCGGCTCGACCCGTGCGCGCGGCATCGATCGGGCGATCGAGCTGCTCGAATGCCTGCATGCCGCCCGCGGCCCGCTCAAGATCGGCGAGCTTGCGCGCCGCATCAAGGCGCCGCGCTCAACCGCCTACGAGCTCGTCAACCGCTTCATCGAAGCTGGCATCCTCGAAAGCTACGACGAGGAGGGCCGCGTGTTCTTCGGCCGCACCGTGCATTTCTGGGCGGCGGACTACTTGAGCGTCAACGACCTGACCAAGCGCGCCTGGGAAGAAGTGCAGCGCCTGGCCGAGCTCTCGGGCGAGACGACGCAGTTCTGCACGCTGCAGGGCAACAAGTACACGGTCGTCCACATGCGGAGCGGTACCAAGATGTTCCGCATCAGCTCCGACATCGGCATCGAGGTGCCGATTCCGTGGACCGCGTCGGGCCGGCTGCTCCTCGGCCATCTCGACAAGGAAGCGCTCCGGCGGTTCCTACCGCCCGAGGACCTGACGCTGCCGAACGGCCGGCAGCTCGATTTCGACGCGTTCCATCATGAGATCGAGCAGGCCGGCGCCGACGGCTTCTGCATCACGACCGGGCTCGTCGACAGCTTCACCCAATGCATGGCCGCACCGGTCAAGGACCCGAATGGGCAGACGATCGCGACCATCTGCTTCGTCGCAACCGCGGACAAGGGCGACGAGGAGCGCCGGCGCCTGCTCGACCTCCTGATCCAGAGCGGCCGTTCGCTCTCGGCGCCGCAGCGACGCTGACTTGCCGGCCGGCGGATTCGAGTTGAAATCCATCCGGCCGCTCTCATATTACGTGAAGTCCCGCTTTTAGAGCGAGCCCCGCGCGGCGCCAGACACCCCTTCCCCGATATCGAGCCTCAAGAAGCCACGGCCCTTGCCTTCGATGGCGCCGACCGCGCGCCCGTGGCCGGCTCGCCATATCATGGTAGTCAGCAAGAGGTCCGATTCTTCGGTGACATCATGCAGACCCCGACACCCCTCCCCCTCGCCAGGCTGGTCATCACCATTGTCTTGGTATCGATCTGGGGCTGGTTCTCCTTCTCCCTCGACACCGCCGCCACGCTCGAGACCGGCAAGCTCGCCGTCAGCCAGTTCGCCAATACCGACAGCGGCTTCGTCTCCACGACGGCCGGCTTCCGGCTGTTCTCGTGGCTGGGCGGGCTTGCGAGCCTGACGCTCGTCGTCCTGCTGCTGTGGATTTGGCGGGAGCCGCTTGGCCGGCTGATCGCGCAAGGCCGAGACGTGCGGAAGTTCATCCTCGTCCCGGCCCTGCTGCTCTGGTCGGGCCATGCGTTCGCCTACTACGACAAGAACGACTACACCGAGGCCTATTTCATCCTACCGAACCAGTCAGCATTCTACATTCCGGATGTCGGCGACAACCGGGACAGCCAGGGCAAGTTCGGCTCGGCCGACTATCTCAACGCGAACAAGGTCGCGGCAAAGCGCTTCAACATTCCGCACCAGAAACTGAGCGGCTCCGGTGCCTGGTCCGACTATTACGTGCCGGCCGGCCGGCTGATCATCGTCGACCGGACGCCGTACAATCGCGAATGGGTTGCCGCCAAAGACCGCGGCACCTCCGCGCGCAACGAATCCATCCCGTGCCAGAGTGCCGAGGGCTTGAATGTCACGGTCGAGATCGCGATCGCCGCGTCGGTGACAGAGGAGAATGCGGCCAAGTACCTCTATTACTTCGGCGTCAAGCCGCCGGTCGGCGACATGTCCCGGCCCGAGGTCATCTTCAGCTCGGTCTATTTCGGCCGCAGCCTGGCCGAGACCATGGACAGCGTCGGCCGCGGCAAGGTGCAGTCGATCGTGTGCCAGCAGATTTCGGCGCGCGGGCTCGACAAGGTCAACCAGGATGCTGGCGCCATCATCAAGGCGGTCGAAACCGAGGCCAGCGGCTTCTTCTCCGCCCGCGGCATCACGATCGACTATATCGGCTGGGCCGGCACCTTCACCTTCGACCACGACGTGCAGGCGGCGATCAACGACCGCTACACCGCCGAGAAGATCGCGCCGGTGCTGGCGACGCTCCAGACCAAGGCGGTGCTGGATGCGACCGGGCGCTGGGACGGCAAGCTGCCGACGACGGTCTCTGGCCTCTGGCTGATGCCTTCGGACCTGTGGAATTCGTTCCTCACCTGGATCGGCACGCCCGCGAAGAAATAGGGACCGCGTAACGGACGGGGCGGCGGCCGCCCCGTCCCCGCCCACCTTCCCGTCCCCGCCCACCTTTCGGTGGCGGGCAGCCGCCTTTACACCGCAGCGCTGTTGACGGCCGGCCCACCCCTCTGCTTCCCTCCTAACCTGTTGGCTCTCAACGCGATAGCTCAGAGGGATCCGTTCGTCATGCCGCTTCGATTAGCACCCGTCCTCGGGCTTGCCACCTTGGGCTTGGCCGCCCTCCTCGCCCCGACTGCGCCGGCGCTCGCGGCTCACGACACGCTGACCATCGGCATCGCGCAATTCCCGTCGAGCCTGCATCCGGACATCGATGCCGAGGTGGTGAAGAAATACGCCGACGCGTTTGCGATCCGGCAGGTGACTGCGTTCGATAAGGACTGGAAGAACGCCTGCCTGATCTGCGCCGAGCTGCCGACGATGGAGAACGGCCTCGCCAAGGTCGAGGACCTGGGCGGCGGCAAGCAGGGCATGGCGGTCACGATCAAGCTCAAGCCCGATCTCAAATGGTCGGACGGCGTGCCGGTGACGGCGAAGGACCTGGCCTTCACCTGGAAGGTCGGCAGCGATCCGAACTCGGGCTTCTCGAACGTCAATCCCTGGACGCGCGCGACCAAGGTCGACGTGGTGGACGACCACACGGCGGTCATCCACCTCGGCAGCGTCATGACGTCCTACAACCAGTGGGACGAGATCCTGCCCGAGCATGTCGAGGGCCCGATCTATGCAAAGGCGACCGGCGCCGGCGACTATCTGAAGGCAACGCTCTACAACCGTGCGCCGACGACGGCCGGGCTCTATGACGGGCCCTACATGATCACCGACTACCAGTCGGGCGCGCAGATCGTGTTCGAGCCCAATCCCTACTGGGCCGGCCCCAAGCCCGGCTTCAAGCGCATCGTGCTGAAGCATATCGAGAACACGGCGGCGCTGCAGGCGAATCTCCTGTCCGGCGACGTCGACATGGTCGCGGGCGAGGGTATCGGCCTCACCATCGACCAGGTACTCGACCTGAAGAAGCAGCACCCGGACCAGTTCACCTATGTCTTCAAGCCTAGCCTGACCTACGAGCACATCGACATCCAGAAGGACAACCCGGTCTTGAAGGATGTGCGCGTGCGTCAGGCGCTCGTCTACGCGCTCGATCGTAAAACCCTGACGGAAAAGCTGTTCCAGGGCCTGCAGCCGGTCGCCGCCACCTGGGTCAATCCGCTCAATCCAAATTACACCAAGGACACAGCGGAATATCCTTACAACCCGGCCAAGGCGAAGAGCCTGCTGAAGGACGCCGGCTGGACGCCCGGCCCGGACGGCATCTGCCGCAACGCCGCGGGCGACCGGCTCTCGTTCGAGCTCTCGACCACCGCCGGCAACCGGCTGCGCGAGCTGGTCGAGCAGGTGCTGCAGAGCCAGTGGAAGGCGTCCTGCGTTGAGATGACGATCAAGAACGAGCCGCCGCGCACGATCTTCGGCGAGACGCTGAAGAAGCGGACTTATCCGGGCATGGTCATGTACGGCTGGTCGAGCAACGTCACCGAATCGCCGCGCCGCACGCTGGGATCCGACCAGATCCCGACCGAGCAGAACAACTACGGTGGCGCCAACTATATCGCCTTCTCGAACCCGGACATGGATGCGGCGATCGGCCGGATCGAAAGCGAGCTCGACCCGGCGAAGCAGAAGGCCGACTGGGCGATCGCCCAGAAGGTCTATGCCGACCAGATGCCGGTCGTGCCGCTGTTCTTCCGCGCCGAGCCGCATATCGTGCCGAAGTGGCTCAAGGGCTACGAGCCGACCGGCCACGGCGATTTCGCCGCCATGCGGTCGGAAAACTGGCATGCGGAGTAGCCTCGTCCTCCGCGCACCCTGTCCCGTGAAGGCCCGCCACGCGTCGGCGGGCTGCGGCGGCCGTCGGTCATGCGGCGTCCCCTAGCCGCCTGCCTGATGGGCTCGGCCCTGCTGCTCGCGGCGCCCGCCGCCCGGGCGGGCGGGGACACGCTCACCATCGGCATCGCGCAATTCCCCTCGAGCCTGCATCCGGACATCGATGCCGAGACGGTCAAGTCCTATACCGACGGCTTTGCGATCCGGCAGATAACCGCGTTCGACAAGGACTGGAAGAATTCCTGCCTGCTGTGCGCCGTGCTGCCGACGATCGAGAACGGCCTTGCCCGGATCGAGAACCTGCCCGACGGCCGGAAAGGCATGGCGGTCACGATCAAGCTCAAGCCCGATCTCAAATGGTCCGACGGCGTGCCGGTGACGGCTGAGGACATCGCCTTCACCTGGAAGGTCGGCCGGGACCCGAGCTCCGGCTTCTCGAACGTCAATTCCTGGACGCGCGCCGTCGCGGTCGACGTGGTCGACGACCACACCGCGGTCGTCCATCTGGGCAGCGTCACGACCTCCTACAACCAGTGGGACCAGATCCTGCCGGAACATGTCGAGGGGCCGGTCTACGCCAACGCGACCGGCGCCGGCGACTATCTGAAAGCGACGCTCTACAACCGCGCGCCGACCACGCCCGGCCTCTATGACGGGCCGTACAAGATCGTGCAGTACCAGTCCGGCGAGCAGATCGTGCTCGAGGCGAACCCCTACTGGTCCGGCACCCGGCCCGGCTTCAAGCGCATCGTCCTGAAGCATATCGAGAACACGGCGGCACTGCAGGCGAGCGTGCTCGCGGGCGACGTCAGCATGGTGCCGGGCGAAGGTATCGGCCTCACCATCGACCAGGTGCTGGACCTGCGCCGGCGTCACTCGGACACGCTCAATTACGTGTTCCGGCCGAGCCTCATCTACGAGCATATCGACATCCAGAAGGACAATCCGATCTTCAAGGATGTGCGGGTCCGGCAGGCGCTCGTCTATGCGCTCGACCGCGCGGCCATGAACCAGAAGCTGTTCCAGGGCCAGCAGACGGTGGCGGCCACCTGGGTCAATCCACTCAATCCGAACTACACCAAGGACACGCCGCCTTATGCCCATGATCTGGCCAAGGCGAAGGGCCTCCTGGCCGAGGCCGGCTGGACGCCGGGGCCCGACGGCATCTGCCGCAACGCCGACGGCACGCGCCTGTCGTTCGAGCTGACCACGACGGCCGGCAACCGGCTGCGCGAGCTCGAGGAGCAGATGCTGCAGAGCCAGTGGAAGGCCGCCTGCGTCGAGGCGACGATCCGCAACGAGCCGCCGCGCACCTTCTTCGGCGAGACGATGAAGAAACGCACCTATTCCGGCATGGTGATCTACGGCTGGTCGAGCGCGGTCACCGAATCCCCGGGCATGACGCTCAGCAGCGGCCAGATCCCGACCGCGCACAACAATTACGGCGGCGCCAACTACGTCGCCTTCGCCAATCCAGCCATGGACTCAGTCATCCAATATCTGGAGAGCGAGCTCGACCCGGCGCGGCAGAAGGCCGCCTGGGCGACCGCCCAGCAGATCTACGCCGAGGAGGTGCCGGCCATCCCTCTGTTCTTCGCGTCCGAGGCCCATGTCGTGCCGAAGTGGCTGAAGGGCTACGAGCCGACCGGGCACCGCGATCTCTCGTGCATGTGGGCCGAGAACTGGCACGCGGAGGGGCGCCCGTGACCGGCGCTGCCACGCCGCACCCGCTCATCGAGATCAAGGATCTGACGGTCACGTTCCGGATCGACGGCGCGCTGCGCAAACCCGTCGAAGGGCTGCATTACAGCCTCGACGCCGGCCGGACCCTGGGCGTGGTCGGCGAGAGCGGCTGCGGCAAGAGCCTGACGGCACTGGCGCTCATGGGGCTCGTGCCGCCGCCCGGCCGGGTCACCGGCTCGATCCGCTTCGCCGGGACCGAGCTCATCGGCCAATCCGACGCGGCCTGGCGCGATCTGCGCGGCAACCGGGCCGCCATGGTGTTCCAGGAACCGATGACGGCCTTGAACCCGGTCATGCCGATCGGGACCCAGATCGCCGAGGTCATGGTGCTGCACCAGAACCTCGCCTGGCCCGCGGCGCAGGACGCAGCGATCGGGCTCATCGAGGCGGTCGGCATCTCGTCGCCGCGGGTGCGCGCGGCGGCCTATCCGCACCAGCTGTCGGGCGGCATGCGCCAGCGCGCCATGATCGCCATGGCGCTCGCCTGCCGGCCGGCGCTCCTGATCGCCGACGAGCCGACGACGGCCCTCGACGTCACGATCCAGGCGCAGATCGTCGAGCTCATGCAGGAGCTGCAGAGCGAGATCGGCATGGCGATCCAGTTCATCAGCCACAATCTCGCCGTCGTCTCGGAACTGGCCGACGAGATCATCGTCATGTACGCCGGCCGGATCGTCGAACGCGCGGCCGCAGCCGACCTGTTCGACCATCCGGCCCATCCCTATACGCAAGGCCTGATCGCGACCTTGCCTGATCCGGACCGACGCCAGACCCGCCTGCCGGTGATCCCCGGCGGCGTGCCGCGCATCGACGCCGGCGCCCAAGGCTGCCGCTTCGCCGATCGCTGCCCCAAGGCCGACGCGCATTGCCGGGCGGCGGAGCCGATGCTCGAACCCGTCGATACCGGCCATTGGGCCGCCTGCTTCAAGGTGGCCCAATGACCGAGATGCCCATGACCGAGGCACCACCGATCATTGAGATCGACCAAGTCAGTGTCCATTTTCCGCAAGGGCGGCATGGCCTGTTCGCCGGGCCCGCGGCGGTGCTGCGCGCGGTCGAGAACGTCAGCCTCGCGGTCCGGCCGGGCGAGACGCTGGCGCTCGTCGGCGAGAGCGGCAGCGGCAAGTCGACCCTGGGCCAGGTCGTGGCCGGCCTGCGCGATCCCACCGCAGGCGCGCTCAAGTTCCACGGCCGGCCGATGGGCAAAACGGAATGGCGGGCCGCGCGCAAGGCGATCCAGATCGTGTTCCAGGACCCGTTCTCGGCACTCGACCCGCGCATGCCGGTCTCGGACCTGATCACGGAGCCGCTCAGGATCCAGCGCCTCGGCACCGGTGCCGAACGGCGCCGGCGCGCGGCCGAGCTCGTGGGCCAGGTCGGATTGCCCTTGGACGCGCTCAACCGCTATCCCCATGAATTCTCGGGCGGCCAGCGCCAGCGTATCGCCATCGCCCGAGCACTCGCCCCCGACCCGGCGCTGATCGTCGCTGACGAGCCCTTGTCGGCACTCGACGTCTCGATCCAGAGCCAGATCCTGAACCTCATGAAGACGATCCAGGAGGAACGGGGCCTGAGTTACCTGTTCATCAGCCATGACCTGGCCGTGGTGAACCACTTGGCCGACCGGGTGGCCGTGCTCTATTTGGGCCGCCTGGTCGAGCTCGCCGAGCGTGCCGACCTGTTCGCGAAGCCGTCGCACCCCTATACGGCAGCGCTGCTCGACGCGGTGCCGCGCATCGGGCGCGGCCGGCGCCGGCGCGGCCGCAGCCTCAAGGGCGAGATGCCGAGCCCACTCAACCCGCCCCCAGGCTGCGTGTTCCACCCGCGCTGCCCCAAGGCGCAAGACATCTGCCGGGTAACGCCGCCGGCACTCGAGCCGGCGCCCGGACGGCCCCGGCACCTCGCCGCCTGCCATTTCAAGGAATGAGCGGCATGGCGGGCTTCATCCTGCGCCGCAGCCTGCAGGCGCTGATCGTGCTCTGGGTCATGTCCTTCGTGATCTATGGCCTCATCGGGCTCATGCCGGGCGACCCGCTCGACGTCATGATCGCGTCCAACCCCGGCGCCACGCCGGAGGTGATTGCACATCTGCGCCAGATCTACGGGCTCGACCAGCCGCTGCCGGTCCGCTACTGGCACTGGCTCCTGGACGCGCTCCACGGCGATTTCGGCTTCTCGCGCACCCATTCGGAGCCGGTGCTGACCGTGCTGGCACCGGCGCTGCTGCAGACCTGCAAGCTGATGCTGATCAGCTTCGTCATCAGCGTCGCGGCCGCCTTCGCGCTCGGCATCGCGGCCGCGCGCAAACCCGGCGGCTGGGCCGACGGGATCATCAGCCTGTTCGCCTTCGCCGGCATCTCGGTGCCGGTGTTCTGGCTGGCGCTCATCCTCATCATCGTGTTCGCGGTCGAGCTGCACTGGCTGCCGGCGAGCGGCATGGCGACGGTCGGCGACGGCGGTTTCCTCGACCAGGCCCGTCACCTGACCCTGCCCGTGCTGACGCTGGTGCTCGCCAACGCCGGGCAGTTCACCCGCTACGTCCGCGCCGCCATGATCGAGACCATGCGCATGGACTTCATCCGCACCGCGCGCGCCAAGGGCCTGGGCGAAGGCCGGCTCACGCTCCGCCACGCGCTCAGGAACGCGCTCATCCCGGTCGTAACCGTGATGGCCTTGAGCTTTGGCACGCTCTTCTCGGGCGCACTCGTGACCGAGACCATGTTCGCGCAATGGGGCATGGGCAAGATGATCTACGACGCCATCCTGTCGAACGACTACAACCTGGCGCTGGTCGGCCTCCTGTTCGCGACACTCGTGACCCTCGTCAGCACGCTTGCGGCCGATCTCGCCTATGGCTGGCTCGATCCCCGGATCTCACTCAAATGACCGCGCTCGACACGCCCGCCCCCATGATCGAGGCCGCCCAGTCGGTCTGGAAGCTGCGCTGGAAACGGTTCCGCGGCCATCGCGCCGGCATGGCGAGCCTGGCGCTCCTCGTTCTCCTGGTGCTGTTCACGCTCGCGGCCGGCCCACTCGCCCATTGGCGCGGCATCGATCCGGACGCAACCGACCTCCTCTCGCGCTACGACCCGCCGTCTGCCGACCATTGGCTCGGCACGGACGATGCCGGGCGCGACGAGCTCTTGCGGCTCATGTTCGGCGGCCAGATCTCGCTGCTGGTCGGCTTGCTGGCGACGGTTGTCGGCGGCCTGGTCGGGCTCGCGATCGGCATCTGGGCCGGCTATTTCGGCGGCCGGCTCGACGCGCTGTTGATGCGCTTCACCGACGGCATGATCGCGCTGCCGCTCCTGCCGCTCTTGATCGTGTTCGGCGCGATCGATCTCACCAAGCTGGGCTTCTCGTCCGAATTCGCCCATTCGGGCGCCGCGGGCTTCTGGCGCGTCGTCGTCATCATCGCCGTCGTCGACTGGACCCAGATGGCGCGGCTCGTGCGTGCCGCGACCCTGAGCCTCAAGGAGCGCGACTTCGTGCTGGCCGCCCAGGCGAGCGGCGCCGGGCCGCTCTATGTCATGGCGACCCACATCCTGCCCAACGTGGCGACGCCGATCATCGTCGCCGGCACGCTCACGGTCGGCCGCGTCATCCTGCTCGAATCCGTGCTGAGCTTCTTAGGATTCGGCATCGTCCCGCCGACGCCGTCCTGGGGCAACATGCTGAACAACGCCCAGGAACTGGTGACGACGGCGCCGTCGCTCGCCGTCTACCCGGGCCTGTTCATCTTCGTGACGGTGATCGCGGTCAATTTCATTGGCGACGGCCTGCAGCACGCATTCGACCCAAGGTCGACCCGATAAGGAGCCGGCCTCCCCTTCATCATCAAGAACCAGCCAATGACCGAAGGCGCTGAGCCACGACATGTCAAGTCACAGCGATCACACGGTAGACAGCTTCAGCAGCTGATGACAACCAAAGGCATATTGCCCCGGTTAAATTACACGCAGTGACTGCACACCTACTAGCTGCCCCCTCGCAAACCAGTGATGAATCCGTGCGTTCGCCCCCTATCGGGCTCGCTTATCGACGCGGGGTCTATATAGTTGGCCCTGCCCCAGCCCGCGCGTTCAGAAGATCAGCATGACCGACTTAAAGTCGCTGCAGACCGTCATCCAAAGTCCCGCTCTCAAGCTGGTCCTCTCCCATTGGCTCGCCGCGCGGGGCGATCGGCCGATGCCGGCATGGCGCGACATCGACGCGGCGGTGATCGGCAAGCACCTGCCGCAAGTCTGGGCCTGGCGCTATGACCGGGCGGAGGACCTGTTCATCGGCCGGCTCGCGGGCGAGGAGATCGTCGCGGTCCTGGGCTCGGAGATCCGTGGCCGATCGCTGCCGGAGTGCTTTCCGACCGATGCCGGGCAGGTCGTGCACGACCGCTACAAGGCGGTCGTCCTCGGGCCCAAGATCATGCGCACGACCGGCAATGTCCACATGTCGACCGGCCGGCATGGCGCCGGCGAGCGCCTCGTACTGCCGCTAGCCGACGACGGGGTCACCGGAGACGGGGTGCTGGGCGTGACCGAATACCGGCTCAACATCAGCGACGCCCGCGCTCTCGGCGCCGTGATCGACCACCATCACGAAGACATCACGTTCTATTCGATCGCCTGAGACTATTCGCTCGACCGAGCTTCAGTCGGCGGCGGCGTTGGTCGTGCCGCCGGCGACGGCGCGAAAGGCCTCGGCCACGATCTCGAATGAGCGGAGCCGCGCCTGGTGATCGTGGATGGCGCCGGTCACCATGAGTTCGTCGGCCTGCGTCCGCTCGATCACGGTCGCGAGCTCACGCCGGATCGTCTCGGGCGAGCCCAGGAGCCGGAAGCCCAGCGAATGCTCGACCATGGCGCGCTCGACCGGCGAGAGCACCGTCGCGATGTCCGCGACCGGGCGCGGCAGCGGACCTGGCCGGCCGCGACGCAGGTTGGCGAAGGCCTGCTGCTGCGAGCTGAAGAGGAAGCGTGCCTCCGCATCGGTCTCGGCCGCGAAGGCACCGAGGCCGACCATGACGTGCGGCTTCTCCGCATAGGCCGAGGGCCGGAACCGCTCGCGATAGATCGCGATCGCGTCCTCCAGCTGGTCCGGCGCGAAATGGGAGGCAAAGGCATAGGGCAGCCCGAACGCCGCCGCGAGCTGGGCACCATAAGTGCTGGATCCCAGGATCCAGACCGGCACGTTCGTCCCCGTGCCGGGCACGGCGCGGATGCGCTGGCCAGCCTCAGCCGGGCCCAGGTAGCCGATCAGCTCGAGCACGTCCTGCGGAAAGGAATCGATCTCGCTCGTGAGCGTCCGCCTGAGCGCCTGTGCCGTCGCCTGGTCGGTACCCGGCGCCCGGCCGAGGCCCAGGTCGATGCGGCCGGGATAGAGCGAGGCAAGCGTGCCGAATTGCTCGGCGATCACCAGCGGCGCATGGTTCGGCAGCATGATGCCGCCGGCGCCGACCCGGATCGAGCGGGTGCCCCCGGCGATATGGCCGATGACGACCGCGGTCGCGGCGCTGGCGATGCCCGGCATATTGTGATGCTCCGCCACCCAGAAGCGGCGGTAGCCCAAGCCTTCGGCATGGCGGGCGAGATCCACCGAGTTCAGGAGCGCCTGACGCGCATCGTGGCCTTCGGGGATCGGCGAGAGATCGAGGAGGGAGAGCGCGGTCATGGCGGGGGATATGGCGCCAACCCGCGCGTGGTTCAATGTAGAACCCCAGTATCGTTCAGTGTAACGGCCAGACCATGAGGATGAGCGGCGTGCCGACGATAAGGACCAGGAGCGAGAGCGGCAGGCCCAGCCGCCAATAATCGCCGAAGCGATAGCCGCCCGGCCCCATGACCAGCGTGTTGTTCTGATGCCCGATCGGCGTCAGGAAATCGCAGGAGCAGCCGAGCGCCACCGCCATCAGGAAGGCGTCGGGCCGGAAACCGAGATTGCTCGCGACCGAGGCCGCGATCGGCCCCAGCACCAGGACCGCCGCCGCATGATGCAGCAGCGGCGTCACCAGCATCGCACTCGCGATCACGAGTGCCAGCGTCACCCAGGGCGGCACCATATGGGCGACCGCGCTCAGCGCGTGACTGAGATGCTCGGTGCCGCCGGTCTCCTTTAGCGCCTCGCCGACCGGGATCAGGCAGCCCAGCATGATGATGACCGGCCATTCGATCGCGTCATAGGCGTCGTTGAGCGTGATCTGCCCGGTGAGCACCACCAGCACGGCGGAACCGAAGAAGGCGGTCACGACCGGGATGACCTTGAACGTCACCAGGAGCATGGCGACGACCACGATCAGCAGCGACCAGACGCCGGTCCGTTTCCGCCCGAGCATTAGACGTCGATCGGCGAGCGGCAGGCAGCCGAGCTCAGTCAGCGTCGTCGGCAAGTCCGTCTCCCAGCCCTGGAGCGCCACGACATCGCCCGGCCGGAAACGCAAGCGGTGGAGCCGCGCATTCACCTGCTCGCCGGCCCGGCTGACCGCCAGCAGATTGACGTCGAAGCGCTGGCGCAGATGCAAGCCTGTCGCCGTCTGGTCGACCATGAGCGAGTCCTCGGTCACCACCGCCTCGACCACGGTCACGTCGTCCTTGGGCCGCTCGGCGTCGGGCAGATGTTCGGCCGGCACCAGTTCGAGGCGGGCCTCGTCGATCAGCTTCTTCAGCAGCACCGGCTCCGCCTGGACCGCGACGAGATCGCCCTCGACCAGTTCCCAATGGGCAGGCGGCATGGCGCGTCGGCGGCCGGCGCGGATGACCGCGGCCACCGTCAATTCGCCCTCGCCCAGCGCCTCGAGCGCCGCCACGGTCTGACCGATGAAGGCCGAGGCCTGGGTCAGGCGCAGCTCGGTCGTATAGCGATCGATGTCGAACGCGCCCTCGGCCGGGCGCTGGCCGGTCCGCCGCGGGAGAAGCCGCCAGCCGAACGCAAGGAAGGCGAGCGCCATCAGCGATAGCGGCAAGCCCACGGGCACAAAGTCGAACAGCTGGAAGGGTTCGCCCTCGATTTGCTCCCTGACGGTCGAGATCAGCAGGTTGGGCGAGGTCCCGATCAGCGTCATCGTGCCGCCGATCAGCGAGCCGAAAGCGAGTGGCATCAGATAGATCGAGGCTGGCTGCTTGCTGTGCCGAGCCGTCTGGATCGCGATCGGCATGAAGATGCCGAGCGTGCCGACGTTCTTCATGAAGGCCGAAAGGAAGGTAACGCAGGCGGTCAGGATGCCGACCTCAAGTGACGGCGCGCCAATGTACCGCATCAGCCGCCGCATGGCCGTGTCGATGATGCCGGAGCGCGCGATCGCGCGGCTCACGACCAGGACCGAGGCGATGATGATGATGACCTGGTTGGCGAAGCCCTCGAACGCCTTCTCGGCCGGCACGATCCCCGTCAGCATGGCGGCCAGCAGCGCCAGCGCCGCAACCAGGTCGTAGCGCAGCCGGTCCCAGACGAACAGCGTCAGCATGGCGCCGACGATGACGAAGGCCTCGATCTGGTTGAGCGGCAAAGGCTTGGCTCCGGAGCGGGGGGCGGCAGGGACGCCGACCAGCATAGCGCACGGCGGCGCTGTTTGCGCTCTCCCGATCAGCGAAACCGGCCGCCGCTCAGACCTGCCCTTCGAGCTGATCGGCCAGATAGCCGTCGAGGTCCGGGGCCGCGGCCTGGGCGAGGACATGCCGGACCCAGGCCTGCCGCTCGTGCCAGGCGACCGCCATCTCAAAGACGCAGCAGGCGGCGCCCGGCGGCCAGCCGCGGCGCAACGGCCCTTGGCCGCGCGGTGCGCCGTAGAGGCGATGCTGCACGATGTCCTGGTCGGACCACCAGTCGACCAGCACATAGTCGCCGGCCGCCCCCTCGTGAACCGTGAGCCAGCCGACGCCGTAGTGCGTAGGCCCCCGCCCGGCCGCCCCCCGCCCAGCAGTCGGCATCACGCGGCCGGCGATGCGCTTCGCCTCGGCCACGAGAGCGTCGCGCGGCCGAGACCCTTCGGCCGAGATGCCGTAGAGCTTCCAGCGCCAGCCGCGCACCTCGACGAGGCCGAGCGCGCTGACCGGCCGGGGCCGGAAGGGTTCGAATACAGCGGATCGGTCGGCAGGACCGTCCAGCGGGACATGGCGGGAGGGGCTCATCATGAGCCCCTGTCTAGGCCTTGGGCTTGCCCGGTACGAGCGCCAGTTTCCCAGCCGGATGTGGGGCCACTTTCGCGGCCCCGTCCGTCGTCAGGCCGTCTTGACGCCGGCGGCCGCGCGATGGGCGAACTTGAAGCCCATGGCGGCCAGCACGGCGAGGAGGCTCAAAACCCCCGCGATCGACAGCCACCAGCCGGCCGCGGCGCGGTTGCCCGTCTCGTTGATCAGCCAAGTGGCGATCAGCGGCGTCAGCCCACCGAAACAGGTCGCAAGGCTGTAGGCGAGCGAGAAGCCGGCGGTGCGGACCGCAACCGGCATGATCTCGGTCAGATAGACCACCATGGCGCCGTTGTACGCGGCGTAGACGAACGACAGCCACAGCTCGACCACCATGAGGTTGCCGAACGAGGGCGCGGCAATGAGCCAGCTCAGCGCCGGATAGGCCGAGATGATCGACATCACCGTGCAGAAGATCAGGATGGGCGTCCGCCCGATCCGATCGCTGAGCGCGCCGATCGTCGGCAGCCAGAACAGGTTCGAGACGGCGACGCAGAGCGTCACGGTGAGCGCGTCGAGCGCGCTCAGCTTCAGCACTTCCTTGCCGAAGGTCGGCGTGTAGGCGGTAATGAAATAGAACAGCACCGTCGTGGTCAGCACGAGCAGCATGCCGCAGATCACCAGGCCGAAATTCGCGAAGGTGCTGCGATAGATCTCCCCCAAGGTCGGGTGCCGCTTGCGGGAGGCGAACTCCTCCGTCTCCTTGAGCGAGGCGCGCAGCACGAAGATGAACGGCACGATCAGGCAGCCGACGAACAGCGGAATGCGCCAGCCCCACGACTTCATCAGGTCGGCTGGCAGGTAGTAGTTGAGCAGGATGCCGAGCAGGGCCGCAAGGATCACCGCGACCTGCTGGCTGCCCGACTGCCAGGCGACGTAGAAGCCCTTGTTGCCGGGCGTCGCAATCTCCGAGAGATAGACCGACACGCCGCCCAGCTCCACGCCGGCCGAAAAACCCTGCAGCAGGCGGCCGCACACGATGATGATCGGCGCCAGGATGCCGATCGTCTCGTAGCCTGGTGTCACCGCAAGCGACAGCGTGCCGAGCGACATCAGGCCCAGCGTCACGATGAGGCCCTTGCGGCGGCCAACATGGTCGATATAGGCACCGAGAATGATGGCGCCCAGCGGCCGCATCATGAAGCCGACGGCAAAGGTGGAGAACGCGGCCATCAGCTTGATGAAGTCGCTCCCGCCCGGGAAGAAGGTGTCGCCGATCTGCTTCGCCACATAGGCGAAGATGAAGAAGTCGTACATCTCCAGGAAGTTGCCGCTGGAGACGCGGAGGATGGCGAGGAACTTCTCTTTCCGGTCGACGGGTGCGGACATCGAATCTCTCTTCAATAAGCGTACGGTACCGGCACCGGACGGCACCGGGTGATCAAGGCGACGGCCGAGTGCGCTGCGCGCCGGACCGATATCGGCGGATGGCGTAATCCTCCCCGCGTCGGATCGACGGCTGGTCCCGTCTTTTCGCCACCGTAGCGTCTCGATCCTTCGAAAGCAAAATACCGCGCTCGGCTGGCGGCGCCAAACGATCGCTTGCGGCCTACCGATCGAACCGGCGTTGCCAGAGCTCCCGCGCAGCCGCGTCGGCGGTCGCGGGCTCCGCCCGCCCGGTCGCGATCAGGCCCAGCGCCATGGTGCCGACGATGGTCTCGACCGCGCCCGGCGGCGCCGTCTCGCCCTGCCAGACCGCGCGGAACGCGTCGAGCCCGAGCGGCAGGCTTTCCGCCGCCTGCCGGTCGATGAGCGCCGGCAGCGCGATCTCGACCGGCTCGGCGGCCCGGGCATGAAGCCGCGCCACCATCGGCTTCGCGGGATTGCGCTCGGCCTCGCCGCCGCCGCCCTTCATCACGAGCAGGCGCGGCCGATCGAGCCGGCGGGCCGCCGCGATATGCCGGTCGATGTAGGGCGGATGGAACACGCCGTCGATGCCGGCCCGGGCATCGAACGGATCGATGAGCCGGGCCAGCGTATTGATCGGCGAGCGCAGGCCGAACAGCGCGCGCAGGCCGAGCAGCCGGTCGAGCCCCGGCGAGAGAGCGGCGAGCGGCAGATAGGCGAAGCCGGATGCTGCAAGCTGGTCGAGCGCCATCGCCCGGTCGCGCGCCGCCGGATGGCCGATCGCCGCCAGCCCGTCCGCGACCGCGATGCCGGTCGAGAATTCGTTGGAGCCGTGCATGACGATGCGCACGCCGTGCGCGGCAAGCGCCACCGCGGCCAGCAGGAACCACGGTGCCTCGCGCGTCCGGCCGGCGCCGTAGGACGGCCAGTCGAGATCGACCGGCCCGGAACCGATCTGCCGCCCGGGCGGTGGCGCCGCACCGACCGCGCGCCGCGCCGCCTCGACCAGCCCGGCCAGCTCCTCGCCATCCTCGCCGCGATAGCGCAACAGCATGAGGAACGCGCCCGCCTGGTGCGGATCAACCGCACCCTCTTCCAGCATCAGGGACAGGGCATCCGCCGCCTCCGCGCGCGTCAACGGCCGCGACCGGCCCGGCCCGCGACCGAGCGCCTGAACATAGGCCGCAAAGCGCTGCTCGGTCGGAGTCGGCATGGGGGTTCCTTCTGGAAGAGCGGGCTGGAAGAGCGGGCGCTCAGAGTGTGGCGAAGCTGCCCGTCCGGGCAAGCCCCCGCCCTTGACAGGGCAATATGGACGAACACATAGGCACAATGCCCAAGCCGTCTGCCCGGGAAAAGATCGTCGCCGAAAAGATCATCGCCACCGAAACCAGCTGGAGAGTTCCATGACCGTCGAAGCCTCCACGCCGACCAAGCCGAGGAAGATCCCGGGACCAGATCATCCGATCACGATCGAGCGCAATCCCGCTCGGGTCACCGTCACCTTGGCCGGCCGGGTCGTCGCCGACACGACTGAAGCCCTGACCCTGCGCGAAGCCACCTATCCGGCGGTGCTCTACATCCCGCGCCGGGACGTCGACATGACGCTGCTGGAGCGTACCGACCACGCGACCTACTGCCCCTACAAGGGCGACTGCGCCTATTACAGCATCCCGCTCGGCGGCGATCGCTCAGTGACCGCGGTCTGGACCTATGAGCAGCCCTATCCTGCGGTCGCCGAGATCGCGGGCCATCTCGCCTTCTATCCGAACCGCGTCGACCGGATCGAGGAACGGCCGGCCGCCTGATTCCAGCGGCCTGACGGCGGTGGGTGCCCGGACCCGACGCCGTCGCCCCGTTTGTCACCAAGTGGCACCAGACAGGAACACTTCCCCGTGACGAATGGTTTATGGGAGATCGAACCTCACTATCTGTTGACGGGTCTGTTTGCCGGATCGCTCCGTCAAAGGCCCAGCCCGGGCCATGCGAGCCGAAGATAAATGCGAGGGGAGAACAACGGCATGTCCGCAGCACAGGCCGCAACCGCATCTGCCACGCCTGTCCCTACTCCGTCCGCTGATCCCTCGTCGCTAGCCGAGCGTTACAGGTTGGTCCGGGCGGCAACGGAAGCGCTCGCCGCCCCCCTGTCGGCCGAGGACCAGACGGTCCAGTCGATGCCGGACGCGAGCCCGACCAAGTGGCATCGCGCACACACGACCTGGTTCTTCGAAACCTTCGTGCTGCGCCCGCACGCCCCGGCCTACCGACCGTTCGACGAGCGGTTCTTCTATCTGTTCAATTCCTATTACGAGGCGATCGGCCCGCGCCATGACCGGCCGGCGCGCGGCCTCATCACCCGGCCGGGCATCGCGGAGATCGCGGCCTATCGCGCCCATGTCGATGAGGCCATGGCGGTCTTGCTCGACGACCCGTCGCCGGCCCTGGCGGCCCTGGTCGAGCTCGGCCTGCACCACGAGCAGCAGCATCAGGAGTTGCTGCTGACCGACATCAAGCACGCGTTCGGCGCCAACCCGTTCGCGCCGGTCTACGTGCCGCAGCCAGCACGAGACGCGGCCTCGGCTCCAAAACTCGGCTGGATCGATCTGCCGGTCGGCATTCGGCAGATCGGGCACGACGGCGAAGGGTTCGCCTTCGACAACGAAGGTCCGGCGCATCAGGTGCTGATCACCCGCGGCCGGATCGCCGACCGGCCGGTCAGCGTCGGCGAGTATCTCGAATTCATGGCGGACGACGGCTATACCACCGCCAGCCTGTGGCTGTCCGAAGGCTGGGCGACGGCGCAGGCCCAAGGCTGGCAGGCGCCCACTTATTGGGAGCGGCACGACGGCCGATGGCAGGTCCGCACGCTCCACGGGCTACTCGATCTCGAGCCGGCCGAGCCGGTGTGCCACGTGAGCTTCTTCGAGGCGGCGGCCTATGCCGTTTGGGCCGGCAAGCGTCTGCCGACCGAATTCGAGTGGGAGATTGCGGCCCGGTACCACGGTGGAGCAGCCGGTTGGATTGACCAAGTGCGTCCACATCCGCGGCCGCTCGTTGCTGGCTTCCACCAGGACGTCTGGGAATGGACCGGCAGCGCCTACCTGCCCTACCCCGGCTTCCGGCCGCCGGCCGGCGCCATCGGCGAATACAACGGCAAGTTCATGATCAACCAGATGGTGCTGCGCGGCCGCTCCTGCGCGACACCGCCCGGCCACGAACGCCTGACCTACCGCAACTTCTTTCCGACGTCGGCCCGCTGGCAGTTCAGCGGCTTCCGCCTCGCCGAGGATCTCTGACATGTCGAACGCGCTCGAGCGGCTCCACGACCTGGAGCCTTCCACCGAGGAATTCCGCGCCGCCGTGCACGCCGGCCTCGCCCAGCCGCAGAAAAGCCTGCCCTGCAAATTCTTCTATGATGCCGAAGGCTCGCGCCTGTTCGAGCAGATCTGCGAACTGCCGGAGTATTATCCGACCCGGACGGAGCTCGCCTTGCTTGAGGCCCATGCCGGCGAGATCGCCCGGCTGATCGGCCCGCGCGCGCGGCTCGTCGAGTTCGGCTCTGGCGCCGGCATCAAGATCCGCCTGCTGCTGCAGGCGCTCGATCGGCCGGCCGCCTATGTGCCGGTCGACATCTCGCGCGAGCATCTGCTGGCGGCCGCGGTCGATCTCGCCCGGGATTTCCCGACACTCCGGATCGCGCCGATCTGCGCCGACTATACCCAGCCCTTCGCCTTGCCGGCGTCGGCCGGCGTGCACCCGGAGACGACGGTCGGGTTCTTCCCCGGCTCGACCATCGGCAATTTCACGGCCCCGGAAGCGCGCGGCTTCCTCGCGCGCGCCCGCCGACTGCTCGGCCCCGGCTCGGCCATGGTCGTCGGCGTCGACCTGCGCAAGGACAGGAATATCCTGGTGCCGGCCTATGACGATGCGGCCGGCGTCACCGCCGCGTTCAACCTCAACCTGCTGGTCCGGATCAACCGCGAGCTCGACGGCGATTTCGCGCTCGATCAGTTCACCCACGAGGCGCGCTGGAACGACACGCTGGGCCGGATCGAGATGCATCTGGTAAGCCGCCGCGACCAGGAGGTCCGCATCGGCGCCGAGCGTTTCCGCTTCCGCGAGGGCGAGACGATCCACACGGAGAATTCCTATAAATACACGCTCGACCAGTTCCGGGCGATGGCGACGGACGCCGGCTATCGCCCTGAGGCCGTCTGGACCGACCCCAAAGGCTTGTTCTCGGTCCATATGCTGAGAGCCGATTGACGACACTCCTATTCCCGTCATGAGGATGACGGAATGGGACGATCAGATTGTATGCAGCCAGCCCGCGACCTCGCGGGCGAGCTCGGCGCTGTTGTCGTCCATCATCAGCATGTGCGAATTGCCGGCGACGCCGCGTTCCGCCAGGAACCAGGCGTCGCTGCGCACGCCGTGCCGGGTGAGATCGGCCGCGAAATTCCGATAGCGACCGGCGAGGTCGCGCCAGAGCGGTGTCGCATCCAGATGATCGCCCACGACCTGCAGCACCCGCCAGCGGACGGCATCGGCCGCCGCGGGGAAGCCTGAGGCTTCGAGCAGCACCAGCGCCGCAATCTGCTCGGGCGCCGTAAGCGCCGCCCGCTGTGCGATCTCGCCGCCCTGGCTATGGGCGACGAGCGCCACCGGCCGGCCGATCCGCGCCAGCACCGCGCCGAGCGCGGCCACCGCCGCATCGTCGGTCTGGCGCGGGAAGCGCGGCACCGAGCCGCGGATCATCTCGTCGAACGCGGCGGTCGGGAAGCGCTGCCGGGGGAACGGTCGGCGCGCCATGAAATCCGGTGCGGCACCGATCCGGAACAAGCTCCAGGCCTCCTCCGCGGAGCGCAGGATCGGCGGGCCGGGCCAGAGCTCGGGGAACGGGCACCAGCCGGCCCGGCCGCGCTCGACATTGTCGACGACATAGACCGGGTGGCCCATGGCCAGGAAATCCATGAGCCAACCGGGCCGGCCATCGGGCGTCGCTTCCCACATGGTGCCTGTGTAGCCGCCGCCGTGCAGCAGGACGACAGGCAGCGCGTGCCGCCGGTCGGCCGGCACGAACCATTGCACATAGGCCTGCTCGATATGGAACAGGCCGTTCGGATCCCAGTCGAAATCAACGGTCGGCGTGAACTGGATCCGCCGGACCGGCTGGCCCTCGATCCGCACCTGCCGGCCACCGGCATAGAAGCTGCCGAAGCCGGCAAGCGGTACGCCCATCGGTGCCGCTTCGGGAGTCGTCATCATCGTGCTCCGGCCATGTTGTTTCCGATCGCAGGGGCGAACGCAGCGGCAGTGTACCGGAGAACGCAGGCCAGACCTGGGGAATCCACCCTGGTCGCGCGCCTCGATATAGGGTACCTACCTATCCTAAAGAGGAGAGTGCCTTGAGCCACACCATTCGAGAGAAGCAGAAGCTCATCAACCGGGTCCGCCGCATCCGCGGCCAGGTCGAGGCGATCGAGCGCGCGCTTGAGAGCGAGCTCGGCTGCGAGAAGGTCATGCACATGATCGCGGGCTGCCGGGGTGCGGTGAACGGGCTGCTGGCCGAGGTGGTCGAGGACCATGTCCGCACCCATCTGGTCGACCGCGAGCGCGATCCGGACGCCTTGAAGGAGGACGCCGTCGAGCAGCTGGTCGAGGTCGTCCACAGCTATTTCAAGTGAAAGCCAGTTCCGAACGAGGGCAGAGCCATGAGTGACAGCACGATCCGTGTCGGGGACGCGGGCCACAACCATGTGTTCCTGGGCGCGGGGCACGAGAAGAACGAGCGTAAAACCTGGGCGGTCATCGCGCTCTGCTCAGCGATGATGTTGGTCGAGATCGTCGGCGGCAGCTTGTTCGGATCGCTGGCCGTCGTAGCGGACGGCCTGCACATGTCGACCCATGCCGCGGCCATGCTAATCGCCGCACTGGCCTACACCTACGCCCGCCGCCATGCGAGCGATCCGTCCTTTGCCTTCGGGACCGGGAAGCTCGGTGATCTGGCCGGGTTCTCCAGCGCCATCATCCTCGCAATGATCGCGCTATTGATCGGCTATGAGGCAGTCTCGCGCCTGATTCACCCCATCGCGATCGATGTCAACCAGGCGATCGCGATCGCCGCCGTGGGCCTGCTCGTCAACATCGCCAGCGCTTGGCTGTTGAGCGGCGGCGACCATGGTCACAGCCACGGTCATAGTCATGGGCATGCTCACGGCCAGCACGGCGACCACGAAGATGAGATTCGGCGGATCGACACGGGGCACGGCTTCCTGCTCCTCGAAGTGTTCGAAGACGGCGTGCCGCCGCGCTTTCGCGCTCGGTTTGAAGGCAGCCAGGGACCGATGCCCGTGCCAGGCGGCCAATCCCTGGCGATCGAAACCGTCCGGCCCGGCGGCGCGCGCCAGACCTTCACGTTCGCCAATCGGGGCGCCTACCTCGAATCCGTCGAAGAAATCCCCGAGCCGCACGAGTTCACGGCCCAGATTCGCCTCGCCCATAGCGGCCATGCCCATACCCACGAGGTCGCCTTCGAGGAGCACGGGCACGAGGCGGATGGCGGCGCGCATCGTGACAACAACATGCGGGCAGCCTTCGTCCATGTGGTCGCCGATGCGGCTGTGTCGGTGCTGGCGATCCTGGGCCTGCTGCTCGCGAAGTTCTTCGGCTGGACCTTCATGGACCCGGTCATGGGCATCGTGGGCATGCTGGTGATCGCGAACTGGTCCTTCGGCCTCGTCCGCGACACCGGCGGCGTGCTGCTGGACAAGACGGCGGACCGGCAGATGGCCGACCGGATCCGGCGCGAGATCGAAACTGATGGAGACCGAGTGACCGACCTGCACCTCTGGCGGCTCGGCCCCGGCCACCTGGGCGCCATCGTGTCGGTCACGACCAGCCGGCTGCGTGCCGCCGATTTCTACCGTGCGCGGCTCGCGCGTTTCGGCGCGCTCTCGCACTTGACCGTCGAGGTGCACGGACGGGCCGGCGGCTGAGCGCCGCCGGCCTCTTCGGGCATCAGGACTTCTTGACCAGCGGGCAGGTGCTCTCGCTCAAGGGGTGCGCCAGCTCCTCGCCCGGGATCTTCTTCACGATCTTGTAGAAGTCCCAGTCCTCCTTGGACTCGGCCGGTGTCTTCACCTGGGCCAGGTACATGTCGCGGATGACGCGGCCGTCGGCGCGGATATAGGCGCCATGGCTGAAGGCGCTCTCGATCTTGGTCTCGCGCATCTTCTTCATGACCGCGTCGGCGTCGTCCGAACCCAGCGCCTGGACCGCCTGCAGATAGTGGCGCACGGACTCATAGACGCCGATCTGCAGGAAGGTCGGTCGTCGGCCGTTGAACTTGGCGGCGAACTTGTCCGACCAGGCGCGCGTATCGGCGTTGAGGTTCCAATAGAACGGTGTCGTCAAATAGGTGCCCTGGGCCGCCTTGAGGCCGAGCGAATGCACGTCGGTCAGGAGCAGCAGCATGGCGGCCACCCGCTGGCCGCCCGCGGTGAGCCCGAACTCGGTCGCCTGCTTGATCGCCTCGATCGTGTCGCCGCCGGCATTGGCGAAGCCTACGACCTGGGCCTTCGAGGCCTGGGCCTGCAGCAGGAAGGACGAGAAGTCCGGTGTCGCGAGCGGATGGTTGGCCGAGCCCAACACCTTGCCGCCGTGCTGCTCGATGATCGAGGTCGCATCCGCCTGCAGCTGATGGCCGAAGGCATAGTCGGCGGTGATGAAGTACCAGGTCTTGCCGCCCTGCTCGACCACCGCCTCGCCCGTGCCCTTGGCGAGCGCATAGGTGTCGTAGGTCCACTGGATGCCATAGGGCGAGCAGTTCTGGTTCGACAGCGCCGTCGTGCCGGCCGAGGAGGTGATGAAGATCTTCTTCATCTCCTTGGCGACGCCCTGGACCGCGAGGCCGGCGCCGGAATTGGGCGTATCGACGATGAGGTCGACACCGTCCTTCTCGTACCATTGCCGCGCGATGGTCGACGCGATGTCGGCCTTGTTCTGATGGTCGGCAAAGATGATCTCGATCGGCTTGCCCGAGACCTGGTTGTTGAACTCCTCGGCCGCGAGCCGCGCTGCCACGACCGAGCCCTGCCCCGTCGCGTCCGAGACGACGCCCGACTGGTCGTTCAAGACGCCGATCTTGACGACGCCGTCCGAGATCTCGGCCGACGCGTGCTGCGCGTAAAGCGCCGTCGCCGCCAGCAAGGCCATCGTGAATTTCCGCATGTTCTTCCTCCCCAATATCGTTTCGTTCGCTTGGCGCCGCCCTCACCCCAACCCTCTCCCGCGTGCGGGAGAGGGAGGGACCCGCTAAGCGGGAGGGTGAGGGTCTATCCGCTGATCAGTTTCGCCGCGACCTCGCCCGCCGCCATGATGCGGTCCGGGTCGACGCCCGTCGCAATGCCGAGCCCGGCCAGCGCTTCCGCGGCGGTCTCGATCGAGAGATTGCCGCCGACGCCGGCGGTAAAGGGCGAGCCGCCCAGGCCCGCGAGCGTCGCATCGAGCCAGGCTGCCCCCGCCTGCACGGCGGCGAGCGCGTTCACCAGGCCGCGCCCGCGTGTGTCGTGGGTATGGCCGCCGAAGGCGACGTTCGGCCAGAGCCGGCGCGCCCGGTCGAACAGGTCCCAGACCCGGTCGGGCCGCGCGTGGCCGGTCGTATCCGCCATGCCGATCTCGGTGATGCCGAGCTCGACCAGCCGGCCGACCATGTCGAGCGTGCGGTCCGGCGCGATATCGCCCTCGAAGAAGCAATGGAACGCATTGGCGACGGCAGCGCTGAACCGGATGCTGGCCGTCCGTGCGTCGGCCGCCATGCGCGCGATCTCGTCCATCGACTGCTCGGGCGTGCGGTGCGCGTTCTTTTCGTTGTAGGTGCGGCTCGCGGAGACCACCGCCTCGACCTCGCCGACGCCGGCGGCCCGCGCCCGCTCGAGCCCGCGCGGGTTGGCGACGAGCACGGAGAGCCGCTCCGGCACGCCGGCGAGCGCCGCCCACAGCGCTTCGGCATCGGCCAGCGCCGGCACGCGCGCCGGATTGACGAAGGACGTCACCTGCAGCTCGGAGACGCCGGCCGCGACCAGCGCGCGATAGAGCGTCAGCTTCGCCTCGGTCGGCAGCACCGTCTCCAGGTTCTGCAGCCCGTCGCGCAGGGTCACGTCGCGTAGCCGCAGGGTCTTGGGGCCGGTTGTCCAGGGATTCGTCATCAGATGATCCCCCGCTGGTGCAGGTCGGCGAGTTCGGCGGCAGCGAGGCCGAGCCGCTCGCCCAGCACCCGGTCTGTGTCGGCGCCGAGGCCGGGTCCGGCCCAGGCGACGCGGCCCGGCGTCTCGCTCAAATGCGGCGCCACACCCTGCATGGCGAGTGTGCCGAAGTCCGATGTCTCGACCGCGATGACGGCTTCGCGCGCCCGGAAATGCGGGTCGGCGACGACGCCCGCCGCATCGTTGACCGGCCCGGCCGGCACGCCGTGGCCCTCGAGCAAGGTCATGAGATGGTCGAGCGAATGCTGCGCCGTCCAGGCGGCGATGCGCTCGTCGAGCTCGTGCTGATGCCGCCCGCGCGCGCCGTGGGTGGCATAGCGTTCGCTCTGCGCCAATTCCGGTTCGCCCATGGCCTCGGCGAGCCGCCGGAAGATGCCGTCGGCATTGGCGCCGATCAGGATCCAGGTGTCGTCCGCGGTCGGGTAGAGATTGGACGGCGCCACCCCCGGCAGGATCGAGCCGGTCCGGCCGCGCACGGCGCCGGTGCCGGAAAATTCGCTGACCACGCTTTCGAGCACGGCCAGCACGGATTCGGTGATGGCGACGTCGACAACTTGACCCTCGTGTGCTTTCGAAGCGTCGCGCGCGCGGAGCGCCAGCAGCACACCCATGGCGCCGAACGCGCCGGCAAGCGAATCGCCGATCGAGAGGCCCACCCGGGGCGGCGGCCGGTCCGGGAAGCCGGCCAAGCCCCGCATGCCGGCCATGGCTTCCGCGACCGAGCCGAAGCCGGCACGCTTGGCATAGGGCCCGGTCTGGCCGAAGCCCGAGACGCGCGTCACGATCAAGCCCGGATTGTCGGCCTTGAGCCGTTCCGGTCCCAGGCCCCATTCCTCGAGCGTGCCCGGCCGGAAATTCTCGACCAGCACGTCGGCATCGGCGATCAGCCGGCGGGCAAGCTCGCGCCCCTCCGGCTGGCGCAGGTCGACGGTGACGCTCTGCTTGTTGCGCGCGATGACCGGCCACCACAGCGACTTGCCATCTCGCTTGGCCACCCCCCACTGCCGCATCGCGTCGCCCGTGCCCGGCGGCTCCAGCTTCACCACGTCCGCGCCGAAGTCGGCGAGCAGCTGGCCGCAGAACGGCCCGGCGATGAACGAGCCCATCTCGATGACCTTGAGGCCCTTGAGCGGGCCGGCCGATTCCTCCCGAGACATCCCGGATTCTCCTGGGGTGACGCACCGAGCCCCGTTCACGACGCCTCGGTCAACCTAATTGGTATACCAATTCGGCATTCCGTTGCAAGCGCAAGAACAGCCCGGAGGCACTCAGGCTCGAACCGCAAATCCTCTGGCACGCAGCGCGCGGCGCTCGTCGCCGATCGAGCGCATCATCCGTTCCCGGCCCTTGCGCACATGCTGGGCGGTGAGGGCCGCCGCCCCATCGGCATCGCGCGCCTTGACCCGGTCGAGGATGCCGTGATGCTCGGCCCAGGCCGTCGCGCGGGCGCTCTCGCTCCAGATCTCGAGCCAGCGGGCGCGCGAGAGCCGTGTCATGATGTCCGTCACCGTGCGGATGAAGAACGGATTGCCCGAGAGGCGTGCGAGCGCCACGTGGAACTCGTTGCCGACCCGATGCCAGTCGTCGAGCTCCGCATCCGGGCCGCAGCTGTCGAGCATGGCGTCGATCGCCTCGATCTCCTCTGCCATGTCCTCGAGCGAGCGGGCGCAGGCGAGCCGGACCGAGGCGCTTTCGATCGCCTCGCGGAAGGCGAAGAGATGATCGAGCTCGCCGACGTCGATCGGCGCCACGGCATAGGACCGGCCGTCGCGGGTCACCAGCCCTTCGGTCTCGAGCCGGGCCAAGGCTGCGCGGATCGGCGTGCGCGAGCCGGCGAAGCGCGTCTCGAGCCAGCGCTCGCTCAGCTTCTCGCCCGGCATCAGCTCCAAGCTCAGGATCAGGTGCCGCATCTGGCGATAGGCCTGATCCATCTGGGAAGCCGGCTTGACGTCGCTCATGGGCTCGGGCCCGTCTCCTGGTGAGTGCCTTGGCTTCGTTCTAGCATGAACCGGGTTGGTATACCGCAGCAGCGATAAAACCTGACGCCCGGCGACAGGTATCGCGCCCTAGGATAAGGCGTCATCGCACGGAGCCACCATGTCCGCCATCCTCGAACTGCGCCGCTACCAACTGCACCCCGGTCGCCGGGACGATCTGATCCGGCTGTTCGATCGCGAGTTCGTCGAAAGCCAAGAGGCGTTGGGGGCCGAGATCCTCGGCCAGTTCCGCGACCTCGACGATCCGGACCAGTTCGTCTGGCTGCGCGGCTTCGCCGACATGCCGGCCCGCGCCGCGGCGCTAAACGCCTTCTACGGCGGCCCGGTATGGCAGGCCCATCGCGCCGCCGCGAATGCGACGATGCTCGACAGCTCCAACGCCCTGCTGCTCTGCCCGTTCTCGCCGGAATGCGGCTTTGCCGCGCCCGCGGCACCGCGGCCGCCGGTCGACGTCACCGCTGTGGACCTCACCGCTGTGCCGGCGTCGATCATCGTGGCGACCCTCTATCGCCTCAGCCGGCCGGCCGAAGCGGGCTTCACGGAATACTTCGCCCGGCGGATAGCCCCGACGCTGGCGGCCGCCGACATGTCGCCCATCGCTGCCTATCGGACGCTGGCGGTCGAGAACAACTTCCCGGCGCTCCCGGTCCGCACCGACGCACCCGTGTTCGTGACCTTCGCCCGCTTCGCCGATCTGGCCGCTTACGAGGCCGCCCGGGCAAGGCTCGAACCCATGGGCGCATGGGACGATTGGCTGGTCGAGCCGGCCATCACACTCCGATTGTCGCCGACCGCACGCTCACGCCTGCGCTGAGGCCGGTCCGTAGACGGCGGCCAGCTGCTCGACGGTCTCGATCATCCGGTCGCGCAGTGCCGGCGGCGCCAGCACCTCAGCCTCGGCGCCGAGCCGCAGCAGCTCCTGGACGGCGAGATCGATCGCCTCGATCGCGAGCGTCACCACCGCATGGCCGTCAGGCTCGCTCACCGTCTCGAGCGCGGTCAGGCCGAGACGCCGCAGCTGCACGAGGCCGCGGGGACTGAGCCGGACCCGCGCCGTGTCGCGCTGCAATTCGGCCTCGAAGCGGCGGGTCGACGCGGTCCAATATTCGGCGAGCGTGAAATCCGTCGGCCGGGCGAAACCCTCGTCCTGCACCGTGAGCTCAAGGATGTTGGACAGACGATAAGTGCGCAGATCACTGCCCACTCGACCGATCAGGTACCAGTCGCCCGCCTTCAAGACGAGGCCGAGCGGGTCCAGCACGCGCTCGACCGTGCCGCGCCAGCTTTCATAGCGGATCCTGAGCCGCCGCTCGCCCCACACCGCCTCGGCCACCGCCGGCAGATGGTCGGTCGGTGCGGCACTCCGGTACCAGCCGACCGGGTCGAGATGGAAGCGCGAGCTGACACGCCGGGCATCCGCCTGCCAGTCGGCCGGCAGCGCCGCGAGCAACTTCAATTGCGCCGCCGCCATGGCGTCGCCCAGGCCCAGCTGCGCCGCCGGTCCCGGCAGGCCGGCGAGGAACATCGCCTGGGCCTCGGCGGCGGTCAGGCCCGTGAGCCGCGTGCGCCAGCCATCGAGCAGTTGGAAGCCGCCGGCGCGGCCGCGCTCGGCATAGACCGGCACGCCGGCCGCACTCAGCTGGTCGATGTCACGGTAGAGCGTGCGGACGGAGACCTCGAGCTCGTCCGCCAGCGCCGGGGCGCTCATCCGCCCCCGGGTCTGCAGCAGCATCAGGATCGTCAGCAATCGGCTCGCCCGCATGGGGCGAGCCTAGCAGAGAATGCTGACAGGTGACGGCAGGTTTATTGGCCCCGTTCTCAGGCCCGGGGTTGCAACACCGTGCGGCCGACGACCCGGCCGTGATGCAGGTCGTCGAGCGCCTCTGACGCCTCGTCGAGCGGCCGGCGGGTGACCGGGATCGGCTTGATCCTGCCTTCGCGCACTATCCCGACCAGTTCCTTGAGCTCCGCCAGGTTGCCGACGTAGGAGCCGCGGATCGCGATGGCGCGCATCGGGATAGGCGGGATCGGCAGCGTGGTCTCGCCGCCGAACAGGCCGATCACGATGTGCTGGCCGCCCTTCGCCAGCGCGTCATAGCCGAGCCGCACCGTCGCCGGCGCGCCGACGCAGTCGATTACCGCCGAGGGCTGGCCGCCGACCGCAGCCTTGAGCTGATCGAGCGCATCCGCCGCCGAACCATCGATCGCCGCGATGGCGCCGGCCTCGAGTGCCGCCTTGCGCTTCGCCGGATCGATGTCGACCAGCACGGCCCGACCGCCCAGGGCCTGGATCAGCGTCGCCGCCATCAGGCCCAAGCCGCCGGCGCCGATCACCACGATCGGCTCGCGCGCCAGCACGTCGGCCGGGATCTTCTTGAGCGCGCTGTAGGTCGTGAGGCCGGAGCAGGCATAGGGGGCGAGCAGCGCCGGGTCGAGCCCGCCGATATCGACCAGGTAGCGCGCATGCGGTACCACGATCTCCTCGGCATAGCCGCCATGACGATGGACGCCGAGGAAGCGCGCGCTTGAGCAAAGATTCTCGTTGCCGGCCTTGCACACGGCGCACTCGCCGCAGCCGATCCAGGGATAGACGAGCCGCACCTCGCCGACCTTGACGCCGGTGGCGTCGGGGCCGAGCGCCACCACCTCGCCCACCGTCTCGTGCCCCATGGCTAGCGGCAGGCCGATGCCGCGATCCTTCAAGGACAGGCGCTTGCCCTGGCCCAGGTCGTAACCGCCCTCCCAAATGTGCAGGTCGCTGTGGCACACGCCGGCCGCCCGGACCTTGAGCAGCACTTCCGACCCCACGGGCGCGATCGCCGGATAGTCGTGGGCGGCCAAGGGCTTGCCGAACTCCTGAACCTCATAGCGCCGCATCGCGTTCCTCCTCTCATCTTTGCGTTGGCAAGCATCGAACGCCAGACCGCGACAGGAGGCAAGGGGGCATCGGCGACGGTGGTACGGCAAACCGGAAAGCGATTGCTCCCAGCCGGCCCGAGGCCTAGCGTCGCCCGGGACACGGACGCCGGAGGCAGCGATGGACGAGGACATCCGCTTGGAGGAGATCGTCGAGCTGGACGCCGCGGCGGCGCCCGAGATCAATAGCGAGCGGGCGCGCCAGCAGGCTGAGTTCCACGCCCGCGAAGTCCGCGAGCTCGGCGAACTGATCGCGGCCGCTCCGGCGGTGGATCACATCCATGACCCGCGCCAGGCCGAACGCCAGCGCCATCACGAATTGGAATTGCTGTGCCGGGAGCTGGCCGCCGCCTTCGATTGGCTCGCGGCGAAGGACCGGTCGTCGCGCGACCTGGACCTGGCAATGGCTCACCTGCGCGAAGGCTACGATACGGCGCCGGAGACGGTTCTGCTCCGCACCATCGCCGAGACGCACTATCCGCTGCTGACCCGGATCACGCTCACCCGCGGCAACGGTGTGGGACTGCTCGACGAGACGCGGCTCAGCCTGAAGCACGCCGCCCGTGGCCGGCCGCTCGCCGATGCCTTGAGCCTCGAACAGGCGGCGGCGCTGCTCGACGGCTGGCTTGCCGAGGCCGGCGCGATCACGCCGACCGTGCCGCTGCTGCCGATCCATCAGGCGCTCGAATGGCTCGTCCACCAGGCGAAGGCCCGGGCGGTGCCAGACCGCAGCCGGCCGCTCGAAGACGATCTGGAAGCGACGATCTATCTGGCGCGCGGCACGCTCGAGGCAAGCGGCCTCGCCTATCGCGGACCCGAGGAGCCGGCGCCATACTGAGCGGCCGAACCGCCCTTACCCTCCCGCCCCCGAGGGCGGAGAGGTGTAGACCAAAACCTACTTCTTCTTCAACGCCGCGAGCCGCATGGCTTCGGCGAGGGCACCACCGCCGACGGAGGGGGCGGCGGGCGGCTTGTAGGGCGCCGATGGCTGCGTCCGCGGCCGGTCCTGGCGGGGGACCGCCTGCTTCGCATCGGACCGTTTTGCATCCGGGCGTTTCGTGTCGGGCCGGGGCCCGCGCGGTGCCGTCTCATCGAGGCGCATCGAGAGCGCGATGCGCTTCCTCGCGACATCGACCTCGACGACCCGGACCTTGACGATATCGCCCGGCTTGGCGACGGCGCGCGGGTCTTTGACGAAGCCGTTCGCCATGGCCGAGATATGGACGAGCCCGTCCTGGTGCACGCCGATGTCGACGAAGGCGCCGAAGGCCGCCACGTTGGTCACGACCCCCTCGAGCTGCATGCCGGGCTTCAGGTCCTTCATCTCGTGCACGTCGTCGCGGAAGCTCGC